>JBJHCF010000002.1:0-218949 GCA_050506795.1 Opitutia bacterium | reverse complement strand
GCGCATCAGCGCCGACCACCATCTCGAACCGCTGTCGGATCAACGTCTGTAGTGAAGACCTTTGGCCCCGCCCTACGCACGGAAGCGCCCTGGCGGACCATCATAGGCTCCAGTTTCGAAAGTCGGGCTGGCGCCGGGCTTCGGCCGCTCGGCGTTATGCGGTTTGGTTTTCCGCTTTGTTCGGGTTGCTGGTTTTACCGTTTCTGACCCCGCTCATTCCCGGTTTTGAGGTGCTACCGCGCGCGGAGCTTTATGGAGAACGACCCGGGGACCCGGGTTCGACGACGGAAACCGTCCGTTTGAGTTCCGCCGCGGACGGTCATGAGAGTGAACGCCTTGCCGGAACATCAGCTTCTCGAGAATCGGGTGAGCTCGCACCTTGGCCCGACCCGGCCATTTCCCCTGACGTGGGATCGTTCGCGAATTTCGCTCGCGTAATGGAAGGAGCGCCCCTGCGCCCATCGGCGTCGGCTCCGGCGGCTGAAGCGGGTCTGGTGCCGGCGGCGGGAAACCGGTGGTTGTCGGTGGGTTTTTGGGTCTGGCTGGCCGGCGCGCTGATCTCGGTATCGCCGGTTTTTTTAGGCTGGCTGGGCATCCGGCGTTTGGCCCGGCGGACGAAACGGGCGGCGGCGGGACGTGAATTCGAAAGGTTGCGCCGGTTGAGGGAGCGGATGGGAGTCCGCCGTCCTGTGCGTTTGCTGTGGGGTCCGTTCGGCGCCATGCCGATGACGTGGGGATTCGGGGTGCGCGGGCCGTCGACCATTTTGCTGCCGGCGGAGGCGAGCCATTGGAGCGACGCGCGTCTGGATGCCGTGTTGCTGCACGAACTGGCGCACGTGCGGAGGCGGGATTGCCTGACGCAATTGCTGAGCCGCTGCGCTTGTGCGGTCTTTTGGTTTCATCCCTGGGTTTGGATCGCGGCCGGGCGGCTCCTGGTGGAGCGGGAGCGGGCCTGCGACGATGAGGTGCTGCGTTTTGGGTCGTCCCCTGCCGCCTATGCCCGCGATCTGGTCGACGTGGCCAGCGGATCGGACTCCTCGCTTCCCGCCGCTCGCGCCGCCATCGCCATGGCGCGTCCGCACAAACTCGACAGCCGGTTGCGCGCTCTTATGGATACCAACCGCAGCCGGGCCGTGCTTACCCGCGGTGCGGTGGCGACCTTGGTGTTATTCTCCGCTCTGGTCCTGTTGCCGGTGGCGTCCCTGCAGTGGGCGGCGGAGGAAGAAGAGCCCGATTTTGTTACGCGGGCCGACCCCGAGGAGACCGAAGGCCGAACACTGGCGTTTGCTGTCGTTGATGTTCGCACAGGGGAGCCGCTGCCCGAAGCGGGCATTGATATACGTCAACCGTCGGATCTGGCGGTCTCCGATACGGACGTTCCGGGGTTTTGGAGGATTGGTCTCGGTGGCGAGCCGTTGCCGTATTTGTTGATCCATGTCGAAGCTGAAGGATTTGTTCCCATGCTGGTGCATTGGCAAAACGGACCCGGGGAAGATGTCATTCCGGATGACTATACTATCGCCCTGGAGCCGGGCACGTGGGTGGGGGGCCGAATTGTGGATGAAAATGGCGTGGCGGTCGCGAACGCCACGGTGTTCCTCGATATCATCAACGATTCGGATCGATCCAATGAACGGGCGAATACCAGGTACGTGCCATTGCGGACCGATGACGATGGCCGATGGGAATATTCCGCGGCTCCCGCGAATTTCGACGGATTGAGTCTCGGAGTCCACCACCCCGACTTTGCGAGTCACGTGCTGAACGAGGGTTACATGCGGATGCACCCCTACGGTGCCGGCGATGGGTACCGTGACGGTAGTCTGGTTCACACGCTGACGCGGGGAGTGCCGTTGGAGGGCGTGGTGCTTGATGCCGAGGGCAATCCGGCGGAGGGAGCCACGATCGGGATCGGCCGGTCTCGGGTGGCGAGCAATATGGTTCCCGAACGCCGGACGGATGGCGACGGGCGGTTTCGCCTGGGGGTGCATCGCGGGGAAAGTGTGTTGCTTACGATAAAACACTCCGGTCACGCTCCTGAATTGGTGCGTATTCCCCCGGACGAGTTCGATGTTGAGCACCGCATTCAGCTTTCCCCCGGTCATACCTTGCGGGGCCGGATTGTCGATTCCGGCGGGCGTCCGGTGGAGGGAGCCCGGGCCTTCGTGGATACCTGGCGTGGTGTCCGCACGCTGGTGACTCGTTTGCACGCCGATAGTGAGGGCTATTTTCGATGGGATGAAGCTCCGGAGGAGGAGATCCGGATCGACGTCTTGGCGCCTGGGTTCGCCGACAAACGTGGTATTTCTGTTCGGGCGGGACGGGAAAATCGTATCGAGCTGGCTCGTCCGGCGGCCGTTCGAGGACGGGTTGTGGATGGCGGAACCGGGGAGCCGGTCACACGGTTCACCGTGGTGGCGGAATGGATTCAGGCAGGAATTTCCATCAGGAACCCGCTCGGACGAAGGGAGATTGAGGATCCCGACGGACGCTTCGAATGGTTTATTACCGACCAACGCGCGAATCTGGAAGGTTACGTTATGCGAATCGAAGTGCCGGGCTATCGAATTCTGGAATCTTCGGTGTTCAATATCAGTGGTGACCGACACGACCTGACGTTAGAACTGGAAAGCCGGGACTGGCCGACCGGGCGGGTGGTGGACCTTTCGGGGGAACCCGCCGAAGGAGCGACCGTTTATATTGCATCCGCCGGGACCGACCTGCGGCTTCTCAACGGAGAGTATTTATATTCAAGAGTTGCAAGCAATGTCTTGGAACTGTCGACCGACGGGAACGGGCACTTCAGTTTTCCTCCCCGGGATGACCCTTTCATTATCGTCGTTTTACACGACCGGGGCTACCGGGAAGTGACCTGGGATGCTTGGGAGAATGGCGATGAGGTGGTTCTGCAACCTTGGGCGCGCATTGAAGGAAGAGCCTTGGTTCGGGGCGAAGTCGCCGCCGGCCGGAAGATTTCCAGCCGATACCTGCGCGATCCGGGGCAAGGAATCCCGCACGTCAATTACGAGGTGACAACGACCACTGATGACGACGGCAGGTTTGTATTGGACCGGCTGCCTGCCAAAGAGGTTCTTGTGAGTCGCCTGGTGCGAGACGAGAGAACCTGGCACTCAGGATACCGCAGGGTTTATCAGTCGCCGATACGGGTGCGTCTCGAGCCGGGCAGTGAAGCAAGTGTTGTTGTCGGTGGAAGCGGTCGTCCGGTTGTCGGTCGCATCGATCTCGGAGACGCGGACGGCGTGACCTGGAACACAAGCGTCGCCACAATCCGCGGAGAGATTCCAGCTGTCCGGGACCCGGGAATGGCGACGATTTACGCCGCCACATCGGATTTTGTCATCGAGTCGGATGGAAGCTTCCGTCTCGACGAGGTGCTGCCGGGCGACTACCGGTTGTCCGCTCGCATCAGTACCGGTCCGGGAAGCGCGACGACCCAATACGTGCACGGTTTTACCGTTCCCGAGTTCGAAGGCCCCTACACCGACGAGCCGGTCGAACTGCCTTTGCTGTCCCCGCAGTAGGAACCGAGCGGCGCTGCGTTCGCATCAGCGAAGGTGAACCCGACTCGAAGAAAATCATCCGGAGGTTCGAGACCTTGCTATTGTGGGAGGGGGGGTTATGTTGCGCGGGACATGAACGTGATACGCGCAATAAATCCTCGACGCTCGTTTGTCCGGCATGGGGGAAGGCTGGCTTCTGTTGGATTGTTTTTTATGCTGGGCACCATTTCCCTGGGGGAGGTTGACCCAGGGGCGGACCTGGAGGTCACCACGCTCCGGGTGGGGGCGGTTTACAATGACGACGACTTTCAGATTCGCTTCGTGTTCGCCACGGAAAATCCCTCCTGGTACCACCAGTATTGGGTCCACGAGGGCGGCGAGTGGGTGCGTTACGGCAGCGGAGCGGAGGGACGGGATCCGGACGGATTGTACGAGGATCGCATCTCGATGATGATCGACGACGGATCGGTGCCCGCTTTCGCCCAAACCGGGGGTCATGTATCCGTGCATCCCGGAATGCGTTCGACTGCGACCGCCGCTCCCGCGGACGAGGTCCGCGCGCATCCCCACCTGGGCGATCACCTGGGCCGGTCGGATGTGCGCAAGTTCATTATGGAGTCGCGGTCCGGCGCTTACGGGCCGGATTCCTGGAAAAACGTGCTTCCTCGCGAGGACCTGGAGCGTCTGCGGGAGGAAGGGGTTTTCCTCGATCTTTGGCAATGGCGGGCTCATCGGTCGAATCCGATCGGGTATGCGGATAATGGATACGTGCTGGAGTACCGTCACAGTTCGTCCGGACGTTCCATGTTCACCGACAATCGGGACGAGGAAACCGGATTGCCGCTGCGGATGTTTGATCCTGCAGCGACCGGGAGCCGGGCGCTGCGCCTGGAATCCCTGCGGGCGCGGGAGTACGGCCAGGACGACCCCTATTATCTGACCGAGGAGGACTCCGTTCCCTTCGATCCGGATCATGCCTGGAGGGAGGGGGACGCCATTCCCCAGCGCCTGTTGCGCCAGCCGGACGGCAGCCGGGGAGCGATCCGCGCGCGCGGCGAGTACCGCGACGGCGCCTGGCGCGTGCGTCTGACCCGTTCCCTGGAGGCGCCGGATCCGCTGGACAGCAAGGCCCTGGAGCCGGGCGAGACTTATCAGGTCGCATTCGCGGTGCACAATGCCGCCGGGGCGCGTTTTCACCGCGTGTCCCTGCCGCTGACGCTGGGTTTGGGGGTGGAGAGCGACCTGGAGGCGCGGAAGGTGGACGGCGACCTGGACGTGGCTGACGTGGACTGGACCGAGGTCACGATCTTTTATCTCGGCGACCCTACGGATGGGTGATGAACCGGGAAGCACCGGCGGGAATCGACCTGCGGCGCCCTCCTTTTGGGAGGGGTTGAAAGTCTGGATTAAGATTGGCCTGCTCAGTTTCGGCGGTCCCGCCGGGCAGATCGGGTTGATGCACACGGAATTGGTGGAGAAACGAAGGTGGATCAGCGACCGGCGTTTCCTGCATGCGCTCAATTACTGCATGCTTTTGCCCGGGCCGGAAGCCCAGCAGTTGGCGATTTATACCGGCTGGCTGTTACACCGGGTCCGCGGTGGAGTGGCGGCGGGGGCTCTCTTTGTGTTGCCCGGGGCTTTGCTCATGTTCGCGATCTCCTGGGTGTATGTGGCTTTCGGGGATGTTCCGGTGGTGAAGGCGGTGTTTTACGGGTTGAAGGCCGCGGTGATGGCGATTGTGGTGGCGGCGCTGATACGCATCGGCCGAAAGATTCTCAATCTTCCCCTGCTCTGGGGGGTGGCCGCGGCGGCCTTCGTGGGGATCTTTTTTCTCAACATTCCCTTTCCGGCGATTATCCTGGGCGCGTTGGTATTCGGTTTGGTTCTCGGGCGCTGGGCACCACGATTTTTGGATATACCGGGAAACTCCGGGGATGTGTCGGCAGACGAGGGTGATCCCGGGTACGTGATCACCGACGCGGTTTCGGACCGCGTGGCGGCGCCCACATCTTTGCGGAGCATGCGTACGGCGGCGGTCTGGACGGCGATCTGGCTGGCGCCGCTCGCCCTTTGCCTGGCGATCTTTGGCCGCGGGCACTTGTTGACGGAGGAAGGGCTTTTTTTCGGCAAGGCGGCGCTGGTTACTTTCGGCGGCGCGTATGCGGTTCTTCCCTACGTGGCGCAACAGGCGGTGGAGGTGCACGGCTGGTTGAGCGCGGCGGAAATGATGGACGGGCTCGGACTGGCCGAGACCACTCCGGGCCCGCTGATCCTGGTCTTGCAGTTTGTGGGTTTTCTCGGTGGCTGGGCTCAGCCCGAGGGGCTTTCGCCGTTGGTCATGGCGGCTTTGGCGTCGGTGTTGACCTCCTGGATGATCTTTATTCCGGGATGCCTGTTTATTTTCGTCGGCGCGCCCTACATCGAACGCACGCGCGGCAACCCGCTTTTGAACCGCGCTCTGACGGCGGTGACCGCCGCGGTGGTGGGAGTGATCCTGAACCTGGCGCTTTGGTTCGGCTGGAATGTGATTGTCACCGAAGCCGAAGGCTTCGACGCCATCGCCCTGGGGCTGGCGTCGGTGTTTTTCTTTCTGCTGTATTGGCGGAAATGGGACGTCCTGCCGGTGGTCGGCCTGGGGGCCGCCGCGGGCCTCCTGCTTCACCTGGCCGGAATAGGAATACTGAAGTAAGCGATCAGAACCGCAGGTCGATCCCAGCCATGCCGTTGATGCCGGGCATGGGGTAGTTGGGGCGGTATTCGTAGCGTTGGTCGGTGAGGTTTTCGCCGGCGAGGAAGATTTCTCCCTCCACTTTTCCGGGGACGAAGTTGATGGTGTAGCTGATGCGGCCGTTGAGCAGGTAATAACTGTCGACGCGGTCGGCGTTCATTACCCCGTCCCGCCGGGCGCGAGGCCCGGTGTACATGCCGGAAACTCTTTGGGCGTCGAGGCTGAGCATGGCCTTCGGCAGGAAACGCCAGTTGAGACCGGCGGTCAGGGTGGATTCGGGAGTGTAGGGGAGTTCGTCAGGGTCGCTTCGTAAAAAGGTGGCGCCGGCGAAGAGGGAAAGGGAATTGACGGGGTGGTAGCGCACGGTCGATTCGACCCCGCTGGTGCGGTAGGATCCGATGTTTTCCAGTTCCTGGGGCGGGCCCGGCGGTGGAGGGGATAAAACGTAGCGGTTTTGACCTTCGTCGCGGAAGAATACCAGATCGACCGCGGCCTGTCGCCAGGTGTGGCGGATGCCGGCTTCGTAGTGGTCGAGGGTTTCGGCGTGCAGGTTTCGCCAGGTGGTGTTGTTGATACCGAGAATGCGCTCGACTTCGAGACCGGGATAGAGGACGCCGCGGGAATATCCGACATGGAGTTCGGTGTTCACGTAACCGAATTTGAGGCCGGCGTGAGGGGCCGATTCGGAACGGAAGCGATTGTGGTCGTAGTGCCGAAAACCTTTCGAGGGTACGAGGTAGAACCCCGCTTCGTCGCCGATGAACTGGCTGAGGGCGAAGTAGGGGGAGGTGATCCGGCGACGAAGCCCCTCCCATACGGGATCCTCGTGGCCGCTTTCGGCTTCGGTGACGTCGTAGTCGAGGCCCACCCGGGCCGACCCGCCCGGCCAGGTTTCGAAATCCTCGCGCACCCCCAGGCCGTAGTGACGGAATTTCCAGGTGGCGTCGGGGGTGCCGTCGGGACGGGACAACTGCTGTCCCCGGCCCTGGTTGTGGTAGAGGCGGACGTCGCCGCTGAAAGCATCGTAAGCGTGTTCCAGTCTGATCGATCCCAGGGTGGCTTCGGTGGCGTACTTGCCGTCACGCTCTTCGGGAGGCGCGCCCTGGGCGCCGGGGTCCCAGCCGTGGTTGCGGGAGTGCAGACCGAAGATCGAGACGTACCAATTCTCATTCAGTTCCTGGCCGACGCGGGCGAAGTAATTTTGCATCTCACCACTCGAACGGGAGCGATGGCCGTCGGAGGAACGAAAGCTTTGTCCCAGGTAGTAATCGGTCGGGCCGACCTTGCCGCCGTGTTCCGCTTTTTGCACGAAGGTGTCGTAGCTGCCCGCGGCGACGTGTACCCGCGATTCGAATCCTTCGAATGCGCGGCGTTTGGGGGTGATGTTGACCGCGGCGAAGGCGTTGCCGAAACGGTGCGGCTGGGGGCTTTTGTAGATTTCGATGGAAGAGGCGGAATCGATGGAGAGCAAATCGAGCAGGGGATGGTTCCAGAGGCCCATGTACATGGGGACGCCGTCAATGTAGGTTTTGATTTCAGAGCCCGGACGGCTGGCGCCCATGCCGCGTATGAATATTGCGCCCCCCTCCGAGCCCCCGTGGGACCCGACCTGGTTGTAGCGGGAGATGTTGACTCCCGGGGTCAGGCGCAACGCGGTCCCCATGTCCTGGGCATTGAGAAGCTTGAGTTGTTCCTCACTGATTGTGGTGGCGCCGGAGCCGTAGTCATCGATGGTATTGCCCTCGATGATGGGGGCGGCCACGACCACGACCGCGGGCATGTCTTCGATCGCGGGAACCGTTTGCGCGGCCAGCGGAGATGAGAGTGGAAGGGCGAGTGCGATGGCGATCAGCAGGAAGGGAATCGGATATCGGATCATGAAGGGAAGAGGTTAGCAGAACAGCTTCTGCCGTTTGGTGGAACTCTTGACAAAGTCGTGGACGGAATGAGCCGGACGAGATGAGCGTTCTGATCACATCCCGCGTTCACTGGGTGAGGCCGCCTGAGAACGCGTGCTCAAGGTCGGTAAGATTAGGAGTCCCGTCGGTCAGGTCAACGGCAATGGCCGGCTGAAATAGCGAAAACCCCTTGAACAATGGCGAGATCTGCTGGTAGACTATGCTGAAACCATTTAACGGGAGAATTCTGCAATGACCAGTCGACGCAACTTTCTTAAATCCGCTTTCGTCGCCGCTGCCGGCGCCACTGGTGTTAATCGGTTGGTCGCGGCTGGCCGGGAAGCGCCCGCGCAGGTGGACCGGCGTCCGCTGGGGCGTATCAAGACCGAGGTTTCCATCGTTGGTCTGGGATTGGGGTCGGCTTACACGCAGCCCTGGCAGGACCGTCCGGAGGACAGCCACGCTCTCCTCAATCTGGCGCTGGACCATGGCGTGAATTACTGGGACACCGCTCGGGGGTATGGCCCCAGCGAGCGCATGATCGGGCCGGTTGTGGAGAAGCGCCGAGATGAGATTTTCCTGGTGACCAAGAGCGGAAGCCGCGATTACGACGGGTTTCTGCGTGATGTGGAAGCGAGCTTGAACGACCTGCGGACCGACCGGATCGATCTTCTACACATTTGGAACCTGCCCGCCAACGCGAATTTGGACCAGATTGAAAACGGCGCTTTAAAGGCGGTGCAGAAGCTCAAGGACGAAAAGGTGATCGGAAATTTTGGGATTTCCGGACACAGTGGCGCGGGCATTCTCATGGAAGCCATTCGGCGTTTCGACCCCGACGCGGTTTTGACCGTATTTCCCTGTACTCGTGAAGATGAAGGCCGCTACGAGGACGAGTTGCTGCCGTTGGCCCGCGAACGGGACATGGGAGTGATCGCCATGAAAATGGTGCGCCACGCCCGCAACGCCGACCTGGAGGGCAGCGATTTGATCCGTTATGCTCTGAGCCTGCCGGGAATACACTGTGGTGTGGTGGGCCTGGACATTGAGGCTCACCTGCGTGAGAACCTCAAAATGGCTACCGGTTTCAAACCTTTGAGCGAGATGGAAAGCGCGTCGATTTGCCGCCGGGCCCAGGAAGCCCTGGTCCATGTGCCGCGCCCCTGGGAACGGCCGGGATACCGGGACGGGATGCCGGCTTAGCGATGATTTCTGTACCCTGTTGCCTCGGTCACGTTTCGTTCCAGGGCCAGCGAACGCAGCCGGATGGTAGATCCGGCATTAGCACGATGTCGGCACGGCCTTTGAGCACGACCGTCACGAGGTTTTTTGATCCGAGGTGACGTTTCGCTTCGGCGAAGGTGGCGCCGGAAACGGAGACATCGTCGACCAGCAGCACCGTTCCGTCCCCATCCGGCAAATCCGGCGCCTGCCCGAGCAGGCGGGCGGTGGCGGAGACCGGTTCGTTGGTTTCGTCGCGGAAGGTCATCCGAATCGTATAGAGCGGCAGGCCCAGGTGGTGGGCGATGAGGGATGCCGGCACCCGCCCTCCGCGAAGGACCGCGATGACCGCGCGCGCATCCGCGGGATAACGGGATTCACTAATCGCCCGGGAAACGGACTCGAAGGAAACCCAGGGCTTTTCCTGAACCGCGGTCATGGCGTCAGGTGGCAGGTTGTGGGCCGCCTTTGTGCCGGGTCGCGATCCAGCCGATGATCGCCAGGGCGATCAAGCCGGGCCAGGAACGGGTTACGGCGCCGGTGAGGTGCGCCAGATAGGGGATGGGCACCAGCAGGTCCGGAAGGAGCACGAGCAGGATGCCGGAAAATGGTTTGGTTATTAAGTAGGCGGCGGGTCCCATCCACCAGTGCGGTCCGATCCAGGACACCAGGACGAGCACAAACAGCACGAAAAGGAGAAGTTCCGCGGTCAGCAGGCCTGCCATGCCGGGAGACGGCATACCCACCAGGATATGACTGATCCAGGGGACCAGCGCGGCCAGGGCGACCGCCATTCCCAGGCGGAAATACAGCGCGGCCAGCAAGGGTGCGTAGAAAATCGGCAGCAGCCGGGCTCCCAGGGGGGTGTCGGTGGAAACCGGGATGAAGTGGAAAAGGAAAGGCAACAGAGCCAGGCCGACGACCGCGAGCTGAAGATCGGAGATCACACGCGGAAACGCGGTCGACCGAGCGAATGGCGCGGGAGATTTCATTATTGCAATCATTATTCGCGGGGCTTGAGCGGGCAAGGAGGAAATCGGCGACACCTTCCCCGGACTCGGCGCATTCGATCCCCGTTGGAGCCTATATCTGAAATGATTACATGATATTCTTCGTCACCCAAAGAATCTGATTGACATGTCATCAGCCGTACTTTTAAAGGCTATTCGTCGCGCTTATTCTTGGTGCACGTTGTACTATCGGGTGAGGACGACCTCAAAATAAACATTCCAACACACTCGCCCGATGGGACTTAAGGCTTTATCCCGTTTTTTTGTTTCCCTTCTTTGCGTCGCCGGATGCGGTTCGCTCCACGGGCAGTGGGTGACCGAGGCCTATCAACTCAAAGCCGGCTGGAATGCGGTTTATCTTCACATTGACGCTTCCCATGCCTCGCTGAACGAGTTGGTGGGGAGCGACCCCGATAATCCGATCCAGGAAATCTGGATGTGGGTGCCGCCGAGTGCTTCGCTGCAGTTCTTCGACGACGTTCCCGCGCCCCGGGTGGGCAGCACCGAATGGCTGCGTTGGGACCGGCACTGGGCGGGAGCCTCTCCCATGCAGCGTCTGGCGGGCAACGTGGCCTGCCTGGTGCGGGTGGCCGACGGATCGCCCGATTACACCTGGACGCTTCGAGGTAAACCGATGCCGCCCACGCAGTACTGGACCGGTTCCGGAATGAACTTCATCGGGTTTGCCGTACCCCGGACCAATCCGCCTCTGTGGGGCGATTTCCTCAATCCCGCCCGGGACCTCCATGACCGGGCCGAAATCTACCGTTACATTGGCGGCCCCTTCAGTTCGTCGAATCCCCAGCGGCTTTTTTCCAGTCTGCTTCGCAGCACTCCGATGGCCCGCAACCAGGCGTACTGGGTACGTTCGGAGGAATACAACCGCTACTTCGGCCCGTTCGAAGTGGACCTGCAGCGAAGCAACGGCATCCACTTCGGCAGGAGCAGCGGGCAGTACCGGCTCCGCCTGCGCAACCGTATCGCCGAGCCGGTGACGATTTCGGCGGAGTTGGTCGCGTCGGAACCTGCGCCCGCCGGCGAACGCGAAATCAACGGTGGTGTCCCGCTGCTGCTGCGCGGCGAGCGGAACCTTGCCGACCTGACCTACGATTTTACCCGCTTCAGCGAAACCAACGGCCAATGGACCCTGCCCCCGGCCGGAGAGCCGGGGTCGGATATCGAGGTGGTCGTCGGGCTGGACCGCGCCGCCATGGGCGGAAACCCGGGAGACCTGTTCGCGGGTATCCTTCGCCTTCGCGATTCCGGTGGAATGGTGCTCTTCGATCTGGCGGTGACGGCGGAAGTGGACACGACCACCGGTCTTTGGGTGGGCAACGCGGTGGTCAGCGAGGTCGCCCACTACCTGGTCGATTATGCCCTGGGCGAAGCGGGCGAACCGCAGCAGAACCCGGACGGCAGCTACGTCATCGAGAACGTCGACCAGTCATTCGGGCCGGTGGCCCGGCCCTTCCCGCTTCGCTTGCTGGTGCATAACAACGGGTCGGGCAATGCGCGTCTTCTGCAGCGGGTGTATCACGGCCGGAACGAGGCCGGGGAAACGATACTGGCGCGCTCCGAGGCCGCTCTGGACTATTCCGCACTGGACGAAGCCCGCCGGATCAGTGTGGCCCACCTGCCCTGGAGCGAAGGCAACAGTACCTGGCCCTTTAGCGGTCCCCTGGATGAAGCGGCGGAAATCAGTGTCTCGGTCACGCTCGATTACGACGACCAGGCCAGCAGTCCTTTCCTGCACACGTATCACCCCGATCATGACAATCTCGATGCCCGTTTTGAAAACGAACTCCCCCGCGGTGTCGAATCCTACGACGTCGTGCGCCAGATCACGTTGCGCGTGCAGCCGCCGGGCGGCGACTTTTCCAGCGTCACGGCGGGCACCGGAACCCTGTCGGGCGCCTACGAGGAGACTCTTATACTGCGTGGACGTCTGACCGATTCCGGCGCCCACACCCGCACTTTTCGCACACGGGGCGGTTTCGCGCTCAACCGGGTTTCCGATATCGCGGATCTCGCGGATTGACCGGTTGGTTCCGAACAGGCGCCGTTTCTCATCCTGAAAATTTAATCCAAACCGCCATCGTTTTATGAACCTGTTCCGATCCACTCTCCTGGCGTCAGCACTGCTGGCCGCGTTTGCCACCCATCTTCAGGCCGTGGGCAATCCGCCCGAACTGGTCTCTTATCAGGGCTACCTCGTTGACGCCAACGGCGTGCCCCTCGGAACGGACATTGGGGGCAACCCCGATCCCGCCAATTACGATGTGATCTTCCGCATCTTCAACGCCTCCTCCGGCGGCGATCTCGTTTGGGCGGAGCAACAGACCATCACCATCGACGCCGGTTATTTCAGCGTTCTCCTGGGAGAAGGCGCCGTGGTGGGCAGCGAACCGAATCCGGCGCTTTCTGAGGTTTTCACCGGAATCGGCGCGGACGAACGCTTCATCGGGGTGGCGGTGCGATTTGCAGTGGGGGGCGAGTTCACCGACATCCTGCCGCGTTTGCGCCTGCTCACCTCTCCCTACGCCTTTCTGGCCACCCAGGCGCGTTCCGTGGTCAATCCGGACGGCCAATCCCTCATCACTGCGGAAGGCGATCAGGTGACCATCGTGGGCGGCTTGACTACCACCCAGGCCCTCAACGTGCCGTCCATTACCGGGAGCGGAGCCGACCTCACCAACCTCAATGCCAACAACCTCACTGCCGGCACCGTACCCATCGCCCGGATACCGGGCCTGCCCGCTTCGCAGATCACCTCGGGCACCTTCAATGACGCGCGGTTGAGTTCCAACATCCCGCGGCTCAATACCTCGGCAACCTTTTCCGGCGACCTGAGGACGATGGGCCGGCTGCGATTGAGTAATACGAATTACGCGATTGGATACGAACAAATCACCATTCCCTTTTTAGGCACCACGATTACCATCCGGAATATGGCGTTCGAGGCCGCGTCAGGCGGGTACGTGTGGCGGGCGGATGGATCGCAGGTGATGGCTCTGGGTTCGAACGGCAACCTGTCCATTTCCGGCAACCTGAGTCAGGGCAGCGATGTCAACGCCAAGGAGGCCATTGTCGCGGTCGACGGCGGCAGTATCCTGGAAAAGGTCCTCGACCTCCCGGTTTACGAGTGGAGTTATAAGGGTCAGGTTCAAAACCGCCATGTCGGCCCGATGGCGCAGGACTTCCACGCCGCTTTTGGACTGGGGCCCAACGACACCAGCCTGGCCCCGGGAGATCTTGCGGGAGTGTCGGTGGCGGCCATCCAGGAACTTAACAAAATCGTTTCGGCGCAAGCGGTCGAAATTACCGAATTGAGGGCCAGCGTGGACGAACTCCGGGCGGCGGTCCTTCTCCTACTCGAAGCGCAAACCGACGGGCCATAAGGCCGGAACCCGCCGCCCTGCAAACAACGTTGCGTAAACGAACTTTCCCATGAACCGGAGTCATCGTTATCACCTGTTAGCCGGCCTCGCGGCATGCTTTGCCGCGTTACCCAACCTCGCCTCGACGCAATCCCTTCCATTGGAGTTGCGCCAACAGGAAACGCCCTTCAACCTCCGATCAACCGCGGGCATGCCCATCTCCTCGGACGCGGGCGTGCCGCCAGGCTCGGACGGCCGCCTCCCCACCGCGGAGGAACAGGCCGACCGCGGGCTAACGGAAAATCCGCCCACCGCGGGCCAGTTCCGGGGATTTGTCAGTTTTGGCGCGGTGGTGCGTACCCGTCCGGTTTCCACCACCGGCGCCTCTTACGCCTCCTACGAAGCTTACGCCCAGGAGGTTTTGCCGCACGGTGGTCCGTCCGGCAACCAACTGTTCATCGCCCGGGCCCAGGTGGGCGCTCCCTATGTCAGCCGTCGCGTGGAGTTCCTGTTTGGCAGCATGGTCGCGGTTCCCGACATCGATATCGAGGGGGATCCTCTCGCCGAACGCGTTCCGCCGATCCCGCCCGAGGATTACTGGTTGCGGGAACCGTACTGGCCGGAAGAGCAGATTACCAACGGCGTGCATGAGGGGGCTCCCTACTACTGGAGCCGACACGCGCGGGCGGTTTTCGCCAATCAGCCCGGTCCGATAGAGATCACCTGGCGTCGCGCCGAACCCCTGGCCAATGTCGATCCGGAGGATTACCTGGGGGATCCCGATTACCATGTCGCGGCGGGACGGGTTTTTCCTTTGTTGCGCCAGAGCTACCTAGTTTCCGGAAGTCCGGCCAAGCCGCCCCGCCGCATGTACTGGACGGAAGGGTCCTTCCGTAATTCGGGCCTACCCGTCAGGGTGCCGGAGGGGGTGACCGTAAACTTCATTTTCACCGACGCCTTTCCCAAGACCGTGGAGGAAGCCTACGCAGACCCGGGCTCGTCACCGCCGGTACCTCCCGGGGGCGGAGACATTTTCACCGAGCTGCGCACCATCTATTACGATCCGGACCTTGACAGTATTCGCGCTTTCAACTGGCAGGGCCGTATCCTCCTGGAACTTCTGGGGGATGTTCTGGAGGGGGATCGCCGGCAACACCTCGGATCCGAAATCATCGACGTGGTTCGCCGGGTCAACCCGGCCGATGTCACCGTCGAGTTGGGCGAGCGCCTTTACGCCTGGCAGGACGGCGACCCCGACGACGGCCATCTTATGCCGCAGTCGTTGCTGCGCTCGACGGACAGCCTGTTCGCCTACCAGCACTTTCAGGAGGGAGAACGCACGCAGTTTTACGCCCTGCGGGAGACCCGCAACCTGAACGACTTTCTCCTTCACTGGACCGAAGAAGGCATCGAGGGTCTGCGCTGGCCGTTCCGCTTCACGCGCTACAAAATGGTTTGGCCGGACGACATCTCCAAATACAGTCACTACATGCGCCCCCGCGTGACCACCGAGGCCGAGGCCAGGGAAACCGCGGTGAGGATGCCTTTGAGCAACGTGCCCATTATCGAGTACCAGGATGCCCTGGATAGACCGCGGGCGAGACTCACGGAAACCTTTGCCTTCTACACGTATCTGACCGATGAATACCCCGCGCATCGCACGCTGCTCCGGTTCATGGCCGGCGACAACGTCGCCTTCGAGCGGGTCTTTTCCTGGCTGGCCGACGACCTGACGGTCGACGGCGGGGGGAACCTGCGCGCGCACAACCGCCTGGCCGAGATGCTGGGCGTGCCCGCCGCGCCCGACGACGAGGAGCCGCCGCCGAGAATGCTTTCCGCCTGGAATCCGGACACCGGTTTGTTTAATCTCTCCAATCCGTTCGCCGCGCCGCGGGTGGTGGACCGCATCGCCCCGGTGGGTCGGCGAATCAACGCTCCCGAGGGCGACGCCGAGCCGCAACCGGGCGAGCCTTACTGGGCCGGGCACATTCGCACGGAGAAAGGAAATTCGTACAATCCGGTTGCCTACAGCGATCCCTTCGAGGACGGGTTCGAGGAGGCGAACGCCGGCGCTATTATCCCGGTCAACGCTATTCCCGGCGACAACCAGCTGGAAATTTGGTGGTTCCGCTCCAACAACCCGAACCTGCAGCAAGGTTTTGAGCGCGTTTTCTGGCCTTCGGTCGTCGGTCGGTACACGCTTCAGTGGCCCTCCAATCCGCGCGAAATCGTCCTCGCGAGCAACGACGGAAGCGGCGCTTTACCCAGCCTGGAGGCGGCCGGACGGATCTATGTCCAAAACGATCGAACTCTTCCCGGCTACAATCCGAACGAGGAGCATGCCCTGATGATCGGCGGTCAGGCCTACGCTTTGCGGGATGACCTTAATATCACGGAGGCCGGTCCGGATTATTCCTCCGAACCGTATGTACTGCTTGAATACATGGACGGCGACGGCCGTCCCAGTATGAGCGTGTTCCGAGTCCTGCGGGAAAAGCCGGAGGACGGTCTCGTTTTTGATTACGTGGTCGAGGCCGGCACGATTCTGCAGTCGCCGATGCCCTTGCCACTCCTGCCGCCGCCGGTCGACGGCATCGGCGCCGACGCGGTCAACTTCAATACCGAACCCGGCGCCGAAGGCGGCGCGGGGGATCTCCCGGGCAACTGGAATAATGAAGATCACGGAGAGGGTCGTTATTCCCACTACCCGCGCTTCACTTTCCTCGATCGCAAGGAGTCATTCTGGGTCTATCGGGGCCGCAACGCCGGTCCTCCGCCATTGGAGGCGGGCACCTTTCTGGCGGGCAGCGGAACGTTCGTCGATCCGGTTTCCGCGGTCGCTGTCGTGGAGCAGGAGTTCGCCTACCGGCTGCACGCCTCCCAGCGCGCTGCCGCCCTGCGCCTGGAGTTCGCCCCGGATTCGACTGTGCCGTCCTGGCTGGTGATCGACGGCCTGTCCCTGGTAGGCCTTCCCGACGTCGACGCCGAACCGGGTGTTTTTGAAATATCCCTGCGGGTCACCAGTTCTCTGGACGGCTCGTCGGTGGGACTGGATTGGACGCTGGAAGTGGCCGCGTCGGGAACGCCGGTTACCCAGGGTCCCGTCGAACTGATCAGTGTCAATCCGCTGACCGGGACGCAGGTCACGCATGTGGGCCGGCCGCCTTACCTGGCTGAGGATCCGACTCCGGCGAACAGCTTTACCATGCGCTTTTATTACAAGACCATGGAAGGTTTCGCCTGGCCGGGCCTGGAGGAACCGCCGCCGGTCGGTTCCATTGTCCCGTATCTGCGCCCACACGACGGCGGGGGCTTCGCCGGCGATCCCGCCGCAAAAGAGACCGCTTCCCTCGACATTGTTTACCGTCCGGTCTGGCCGGCGGAGACGCCCGGCATGCGGCTGGGCGACACCCTCATGACCCCGAAAGAAGGTCTGCCCGCCATTCGCGGCCAGACCAGCGTGCAGGTTCTCTATCAGCAGTCTATCGCCCGGGACATTGTGGCGGCAAACGTCAGCGCGGTCCTGCACGACGCCACCCGCGAGAAGGAGTTTTCCATTGCCGAGGTCGATTTGGACGAGCTTCCCGGAGGCGTCCGCCGGGAGCTCTATCAGGGGCGTGTCTTTTTCCCGAACCTGCCGCCCCATCTCGTGGAACGCTTGTTTTTCGATCCCTTCCGGGGTCCGAATGGTCACCTCGTGTTTCGGGGCGAATACCGGGAGGAAATTCTCGGTCCGGACTACTTGCTGCTCAACGTGCTTCGCGGCGAAGACCTGCAAACGGTCAAGGATCTGTGTCCCGACGGAGACCTCGACAAGCAGGCCTGGGATACCGCGATCGACAGCCTGGCCGCCGTGGTGGAGATTTTTCATGAGAACCCCGCCGTGCCCGGCGACTACATTCCCAATCCCTCCCGCACGGTTTCGGTGGGAATCGGCGACATTGTGGAGATCGACGACCACAATACCGCCGTCGATTCCTACGCCCTCAGCGCCAGCGGTCCGGGCACCGGCTACCTGACCATCATGGCGGGAGGAGGCGCGGCGTTCACCCCCCAGGCGGAGCCGGTATCGCTGCACATCATACGAATCGAGCCGGTTCAGTTCCCGGGAGAGCTCAAGGTGGTCCAGGCGACCAACCCCCTCAGCGAACAACTGACGATGATGCACAGCGCCGATCTCGGCGGGCGATTTAATGAGTATGAATACGACTGGCGCATCGCCGCTCCGGTGGACGGGTTGCCGCCTGTCCTTGACGAGTCGATGGGGCAGTGGATTCCGGTCGCCTTCGGGGTCGAACTTCCCCGGTACACACTTGGCGGGGCGAATATTCGAACGCTTTCGGACAATTACCTCGTGGTGCGGTATCGTCCGCTTAACCCGGAACATCCCTTGTACGTCGCGGACCCCGAGGCTCTGGAGAATCCCGACGACGCCTGGTCGGCCTGGACGTCGCCCATGCTGGCCGAGGGCTGGATCAAACGCGTCCTGGCGGGGATTAACCCGTTCAACCAGCGCATCACCGATCTCTTTAACAACGAGGTATCCACCGACGCCAGCATGCTCACGCAGGCGGGCGCCCGGTGGGAGGGAGATATCGCCCTCAACCTGGAGAACATAAACGATTTCGGTCTGATCGAGATTTACGAAACCGTTCTGCGCCGCGGACGCATGTTGTCCATCGACGCCGGCATCAACTACGGTCCGGCCAACGACGCGCTGCTCCTGGCCGCCGGGTATCTGAACGATCTCTACATGTTCGTTGGCAACGAGGCCTGGGCCGACGCCGCCAATCCCACGATCGGGATCGGCACCGCCGATCAGACGTACGGGGATATCGCCACTTCGCTGTTCGCTTTCAAAGGGCAGGTGCCCAATCTGCTCGAAGAGGAACTTGCCTTGCTGCGCGGGCGCGACGATTTTCTGCTGCCCGGGACCGAAGTCATGCCGGTTTACAACCGGTTGATCTGGAATTACACCCGCGGCATCGACGCCGGGGAGGTTATTTACGCGGTCAATTACAACATTCAGGAAAAGGCCGACGGCGAACCCACCGGCACCATCGACGCCTCCGACGCCGCGCGCATGTATCCGCAGGGCCATGGCGACGCCTACGGACACTACCTGACCGCTTTGAAGGGGTACTATTCGCTTCTCATGAACGAGAATTTCGACTGGGTGCCGCGCATCGAGGCGGTTCTCATTCTGGGTCAGCCGGTCAGCGTCGATTACTTCGACGAGCGCAAATTCGCCGCGGCCGCGGCGGCGGTCGCCCGCGCGGGCCAGCATGTCTTTGACCTCACCTGGCGTCGCGACTTTGAAAACGGGAACGATGTCGGCTGGGAGCATTTCGCCGATACCCGGTCGAACGCGCAGACCGGTCGCACGCGCCGGTGGGGGATGGACCACTGGGCGACGCGGACGGGGCAGGGGGCCTATGTCAACTGGGTGGTGGGCAACGCCATATTGCCCGACGAGGATCCCAATCCCAACCACGAAGGTATCCAGAAAATCGACCGGAACACGGTTCCGGAACTGACCGAATTGCCCCGTATCATGGACGCGCTGCAGACGAACCTGAACAACGCCGAAGCCGGGTTGACACCGCTCGGGTTGCCGGATGGCGGTATCGCTTTCGACATTGATCCGGCCGAGGTGGCGTCCGGGCGCACCCATTTCGAGCAAATCTACGATCGTGCGATCAAGGCCCTCAACAACGCGGTGGCGGCGTTTGACGACGCCAAGGACGTGACCCGGCTGATGCGTTCGGAGGAGGATTCCCTGGCCACACTGCAATCCCAAGTGGCCCGGCAGGAACACGCCTACCGCAACGCGCTCATTGAATTGTACGGCACGCCCTATCCCGACGACATCGGACCGGGCCGCACCTACGTGACCGGCTATAACGGTCCGGACCTGCTGCACTACATGTATGCCGATCTCCCGGAACTCCCCGGTGGCGTCGGCCTGGCGCAAACGACGGAACCGCGAACCTATCAACTCGATATCCAGTCGCTTCCGTCGAATTGGCGCACCACCCTTTACACGGACCTGGACTTTTATCAGACCCGAGGCGGGGATTATTCGTTGGGCGACCACTACATCGAGTACGAACTCGGGCCGCACGGCTTCTTCGGCAAACCGTCCAATTGGACCGGCGTTCGACGTTCTCCGGGGCAGCTTCAGCAGGCGATCTCCGAGCTGATCGCGGCGCATCAGGCTTTGTCTCAATCGCTCTCCAGCGCTCAGAGTGCCCAGCGCAACCTGGAGAAGAAGATCCATATCTTCAATGCGCGTGTGGCGACCAGTGATTCCATCACCGATATCCAGCGCGGTTTGATGATCGCCGAAGACATTGTAAAAGCGGTCAACCTGGCCAGCGACATCGTGCATGAAGTGCTCGACGCCACGTCAAAGGCCACCAAGAGCGCGGCGGACGCCGCCAAGGAAGGGGTGCCCAGAAACTTCATCGCCGGTCTCGCCGCCGGGGGCGACGTCGCCTCCGCCGCTCGTCTGGCCATCGCCTTGTCCAGCACCGTGGCCGAAGGAGCAATCGATGCCAAGAAGATCGCCGCCAAGGCAATCGTCAAGAGCCTGACATTGGTCCAGCAGACGACCGATAAGTGGGTCAAGTTCGAGGCCATCGAAAACAACCTCAAAGCCGATCAGCAGCTCCGGGAACAGGTCGCCGCTCTAAGTTCGGACTTTTCGGCTCTTGGCAGCCACTTGGCCACCATCAACCAACGATTGCGCGCCCTGGATGACGCTGAGCGAAACTACCGGGCCATGGTGGCCAAGGGCGATCGCATCCTGGAGGAGCGGGAGATCTTTCGCCGTCGCTCTGCCGCCATCGTGCAGGGGTACCGCACCCGTGACGCCGCGTTTCGTATCTTCCGCAACGAAAAGCTCGAGCGGTACAAGGCGCTGTTCGATCTGGCCGCGCGTTACACCTTCCTCGCCGCGCAGGCTTATGATTACGAGACGGGGCTTTTGCATACCGCCGAAGGACGCGAATTTATCAACCGTATTGTCGCGTCGCGCGCTCTGGGCGTCGTTTCCGGCGGTGAGCCGCAATTCGCGGGAAGCGCCGCCGGCGACCCCGGGCTTTCCAGCGTGCTCGCCGAAATGATGGCGGACTGGAGTGTGCTGCGCGGACGTCTCGGTTTTAATAATCCCGACACCTACGGAACGACGGTTTCACTGCGGGGCGAGCGGTTCCGCATCCGGCCCGGCGAGGCGGGCGCCGATCGGTGGCGCGACGTTCTCCAGGCCCACTGGACCGAGGACATCATGGCCGACCCGGACGTGCGGCGTCACGCCATGCAACCCGATCCCGACGGATTCGCCGTGCCGGGACTCGTCATCCCCTTCAGCACCACCATCGCCACCGGACGCAACCTGTTCGGGCAGCCCTTGCTGGCCGGCGACAGCGCGTTCAGTCCGACCTCGTTCGCCACCAAGATCCATTCGGTCGGTGTCGCCCTGCCGGGGTACATCGGGATGACCGATCCCGCCACCAACAGCTCCGACATCAATTTCGCCGGCGGGTCGTCACCCGACGATCCGGAGGCGCCGTGGCTGCACCCGGACGGGCTGGCGGCGACGCCCTATATCTACCTGATTCCGGTCGGCGTGGATTCCATGCGAAGCCCCCCGCTTGGCGACGCCGGAGGCGTGCGCACCTGGCAGGTCAACGACGTCACCATACCGCTGCCCTTCAATATCGGCGCGTCCCAGTTCTCCACGTTGCAGTGGTGGCAATCGAGCGACTTCCTCAGCGAGGAAATGTTCAGTGTGCGCAAACACCAGGCCTTCCGTCCGGTGTCGGACGCCGGGATCTTCGGGCACGATCTCTCGCCGTCCCAATTCACCAACAGCCGCCTGATCGGCCGTTCGGTGTGGAACAGCGAGTGGAAAATCGTCATTCCGGGAGACACCCTCCTCAACGATCCCGACGAAGGGCTGCGGCGCCTCATGCGCACCCTCGAAGACATTAAGCTGCACTTCATCACGTATTCCTATTCGGGGAACTGATTATGAGAATTCTGGATTTTGGATTTCGGATTTTGAATCGGGCAGCCGGGCGGGCTTTGTTCTGTGCAGCGCTACTGTTGGCGCCCTTCGCCTTGCTCGCCTACCCGCCCGCGCCGCCGCACACCCTTTACGGAATGCTACGCGACGAGATGGGCAACCCCCTGGCGAGGGAAGACGCGCTGGTGGTCTTCGAAAGCGAAAACGGCACCACCTTCTCCACCCGCCTTGCTCCCGGACTGGCCCCGGGAGTGAACTATGAAATCCTGGTGCCGATGGACGCGGGCATCACGCCGGACCTCTACCGCCCCAGCGCCATGTCGCCCCTGGTTCCGTTCGGGCTCAAGGTGATTGTGGGAGGGAGAACGTACCTGCCGATCGAAATGAACGGCAATCTGCGCGAGCTGGGTGAACCGGCGGGAAACACGCGGCTCGACCTCACCCTCGGACTGGACAGCGACGGTGACGGTCTTCCCGACGCCTGGAAGGACATGGTCATTGCCATGATGGGTGGCGGGCTGACGCGGGGCGACATTCGTCCCGACGACGACCTCGACGGCGACGGTTACACCAATCTGCAGGAGTACATAGCCGGAACCTACGCCTGGGATCCGCACGACCGACTGGCCCTGGAGATTCTCCATGCGAGCCAGGGCAGGGCGACGCTCGAGTTCCTGGCGATCAACGGGCGAACATACCATATCGAGGCTTCGGGTGATTTGAAGAATTGGGAACCGGTGACATTCCACATCCCGGCCCTGGACGAACCCGGCGTCGAGCGGGCGACTTACTTCGCGCACGATGTCAGGCGCAAGGAAGTTGAAGTACAATCCGATCCCGCACAGCCGGCGGTGGCCTTTCGTTTGGTCGTAAGGTGAAGCGGACCGTGTCATGAAACCATTTGATTCCACAGCCAAACGAACCCCTGGGCGACGGCCCTTTATCCGCCTGCTGCTGGCGGCCGGTCTTGTGGCCGGGGGGATCCTCATCCTTCGCTCTCTTCTACCCGATCCGGAGCAGGAGGCATTGACCGAGTTGACCCGGGCCGACCTCGAACGCGAGGACGAGGTCCTGCGTATCCGGGACGATGGGACGATTTTTTCGGGATACCTGGTTTCCCATTACCCCGACGGGACGTTGCGTTCGCGATCGCGCGTGGTCGACGGACGGCTCCACGGACTTTCAGAAGGCTGGTACGCCGACGGGACGCCGGAGATTAGCGAACAATTCCGTGAGGGTGTTTCCCACGGCGTGCGGCTTCGCTGGCACCCCAACGGAGAAATGGCATCGCGGGCGGAGATAGCGGACGGTCAACTTCATGGTGATTTCCGGCGGTGGCGCGCCGATGGGACGCTGTGGCAGGTCATTCGCATGCGCGAAAATCAGCCGCACGGCCTCTCCAAGGCGTATTTCCCCAGTGGATACCTGGAGACCCGTACGGAGATGGAACGGGGGGCCGTGGTTCGCCAGGAGTTTTGGGAGGACGGGATTATGTCCGACCTGGGAGAGAATCCGAACGCCGCAAGCCTATGAACCGCGTTCCTTTTTTACCGATCCGGATTCGAGCCCGGGCTTCCGCCCTGGCAGGAGTGATGCTTCTGCTCGCCACCTTCCGGGCCGGCGCCGAAGTCACGTTTTACGCCGGGACCGACGAGAACGAGAACGCGTTCCAGCAAGCCGCGGCGGCGGCCGAGTTGACGCTTCTGGGACGGGAATCCTTCCCCTCGGTCGGTGAAGGCCAGTCCGGGGGCACGCCCGGATCCTTGCTGGCGCCGGGGGTTCCCGCGGGACCCCTCTTTCCCTCCGGATCGAACGGCACCCTTGGCCTTTTGTTTCAGACCAATTCCCTGGGCGGCAATCCGTCGAGTCCCAGCGCCGGAGGCACCATTTTCGCGGTCGGCCCTACCTCCGAGGAGGCTCGCACCTGGATCGGCCCCAACCTGTCCACCAACAGCCTGGATGTCTTTGTCGACCCTCCCGCCTACCGCTCCCGTGCCCGAGCGATGTCATTTTCGGTCAGAACCACGGCCGGGGCTCCGGTGACGGTGCGGCTCTACGACAACGACAATACCTTGTTGGCCTCGGAGACCTTCAACAGCGGAAACCTGGAGCGCATCGGCGTCCTTTCTTCCAGTCAACACCTGTTTCGAGTGAACGTTCACGCTCCTGGAGGTTACCTGGATATTGCCGATATCGACCTTTATGTGAGCGGGGAAATTTCGGAAATTCCGGGTTCCCTTGGCGATCTGATAAACCGGTACTTTCCCGGCGCCGACCTTCAGAGTTTCGATCCCGCTGAGGATCACAACGGAAGCGGCCTGGCCACCCTGGCCGAACTGGCCTTCGGTAACAATCCGGCGGTGGGGGGCGGTTCCCGGTTTCGCGTCGAATTGGAGTCGGGGCCGGAGCCCCTGGTTCTGACCCATCCCCTGGACCGGGCGGTGGACGGAATTCTGGCGGTGGAGGTGTTGTGGAGCACCGATTTGGAGGCCTGGTCACCCATCCAACCCGGCGTCGCCGGGGTCACCCGGGCGGTGGACGCTGAATTCTACCGCGCCGCCTCGAACGGGGGCGCCCCGGTTTCCGCCGTGGACCGAGTCCGGATCACCCTCCCGACCGGCGCGGAGCCGTCGGGATTCGTCCGCGTCCGGGTGGTCACGGTTGATTGAGGGGCTTATGCCAATAGCGCGCCTCGCGGTTCCTTCCGGGCTGTGACATTCGGGGAGTTTCGCATTGTTATCCCGTGGGCGGTCATATATCTGCTGGGGCTGCCATGACTGCGCCATCCACCACACCACGTACCTCCGCCGGACCGCCGGCCTCCGGGATTCAGGGGCTGGACTGGGCTTCGGCGGCGGGTTTGCTGGTTTATTCATCGAGCGCCACCGTGACGCCGATCTGCCTGGTGATTCTGGCGCGGGAACTGGCGTTTTCCCTGACCGCAGCGGGAGCCCTGGAGGTGGCGCGCAGTTTGTTGATCGTGGCGACCCTTTTGCTGAGCGGCTTTTTGGCCGGCCGATTCGGAAAGGCGCGTTCATTGGGTTACAGCGCCCTGGTCCTGGGGCTGGGCATGTTGGTGTACACGGTGGCGCCGACTTACGGAGTGGTGATGATCGCGCTGGCGCTGCTCGGGGTGGGCGGAGGTGTCCTGGAGGGGCTGATCAACCCGTTGGTCCAGGATCTGCATCCGCGGGATTCGGGGAAATATCTCAATTTTGTCAACGGATTCTGGTCCGTCGGCGTCCTCGGTACCGTCTTGATTGCCGGGGACCTGCTCACCCGCGGGGTCTCCTGGCGGTACGTGGTGGCGGTGCTGGGAGTGCTTTCGATACTGTCGGGGTTGCTCTTTTTAGTCCTCGAAAAGCGGCTGCACCGTTCGCCCCGGCTGAGTCTGCGCGAGGTTTTGGGAAACAAGAAGAGCATCCTGATGACGCCGGGCTTCTGGCGGTTTTTTCTCATGATGTTTCTGGCCGGAGGGGTGGAGGGCGCCTATACCTTTTGGAGCGCCAGTCTGATCCAACTGGAGCACGGCGGCCTGCCGCGGGCCGGAGGAATTGCCACCGCTTTTTTTGCCGGCGGAATGATTGTCGGCCGTTTTGCCAGTGCCTGGTGGGTGCCTCAACATCACTTGAGACGCTTGATCGTTATCTCGGCCCTGGCCGGGCTTCCGGTGGGAATCTGGATCCCCTTGATACAGGACCTGCACCTGGCCTACGGAGCACTGTTCGCGGTCGGCCTTACGGTGGCCTGTTTTTGGCCCAGCATCCAGTCCCACGCGGTGGATCGTCTTAAACTTGAGGTGACCTCACTGTTTATCCTCCTGAGTTGCGGCGGTATTCCCGGATTCGCCTTCGCCTCATGGCTCATGGGCTGGATTGGAGATTACGCGGGCCTGCGGACAAGTTTTTTTCTCATTCCCGTGATGCTGACCGGATTGATTTTGCTGTTGGCATGGGAGGGACGGGGCGATTCCAAAACGGCGAATTGAGAGGTTCGGAATCGGGTTATACCATCCAGAGTCATATACATAATCAATGTTTGGATAACTTTATGTGACTCTGCGAAAAACCGATAAGAGATGAAATCAAGGTTATGCCTGTTATAAGAATGGCTTAATAGAGCCGATTGGAGGCAACGTAAGGGTGTTTTTCGTTGAATTTGTAAAAAAAATCGTGGCATCCGGATTGAATATATGTATGGTAACAACCATCGACCGATGTCGCCAGAAAACCCAGTTACTCAATCAGGCCGCGATTTTGAAACGGAATGTGCGCTTAACGCGTTTCCGGTAGGTTCCTGTTACCGTTGTTCTTCGGTAGTTTGAACGGTTGCGGCGCAGAGACGTTCTGGAGACAGCCTTCCGCTTTTGGGGGGAGTGCATTTGTTCCGATCGATGTGGATTTTTTCAGCAAACAACGAACCGCAATATTGATCCAACGGAAAGAATCAGAACCTATGAGCTCAATCAGTTCCTCAATCAAAACAAAGTTGCTGGGCGCCTTGGCGGCCGTGACTTTTATCTCTACCGTGACGGCTGCCGCCAACACGGTGGCGCATTACCGGTTTGAAGACGGCAGTGCGGGCACCGCGGCAACTCAGGCAACCGACTCTTCGCCGACCGGCGATCATATGAATGTGATTACCGACGGCGACAACAGTCCGGTTTTCAGTTCGGATGTTCCGGTTTCCACCATCCCCGGAACGGGCGATGCCAATAACCTCTCGATCGATATCGCCGACGCGGCGGTAGGTTTTCAAGGGACGGATGCCCAGGGTTTGAGCAATGTCGTTTTCGACGACATCACCATCGAGCTGTGGATTAACTTCAGCGACACCGGCGGGTGGCAGACCTTTGTCGGCCGTGACGACCTGCAGAATCAGACGGGTGGCGATACACCGTTTCTGCAGTTCCAGAACACCGAGGGCGGTCAGTTCCGGATTTTCTGGTACGACCGCGCCGAGGTGGGGCACGATCTGGTGGCCTTCACGCCTTCGGCCAATACCTGGTACCATGTCGCGGTGGTCGGAGATTCTTCCGCGGGCACCATGAGCCTTTACGTCGATGGCGCTCAGGTGGCCACCCGGGGCGACTTCACCGGCCTCCACATTCCGGACCCGGTATCCAGCTGGACCATCGGTCGCGGGCAGTGGGGCGGCAATCCGGTTGACTGGGTCAACGCGCAGATTGACGAGGTTCGGTTCAGTGATGCCGCGCTAACTCCGGCTCAGTTTCTCAATTTTGAAGGAGAGCGTATCGAAATCACCCAGCAGCCAGTGGATGTCTATGTTTGGGACGGTGAAGACGCGACATTCAGTGTCGCCGCTTCTTTGGTGGGCGACAGCGAGTTGACTTACCAGTGGCAGGTCTCCGAGGACGGAGGCGAAACCTGGAACGACATTACGGGGGCGACAGACGCTTCCCACACCATCGCCGGCGCCGGTCTGGCGCTGGATCGCAACCTTTACCGGGTGATCCTTTCCAGTGCGGAGGCGACGGAGGAATCCAACGCGGTGGTGCTGCGGGTCGGTGATGCTGCCGCGCCGCCGCAACCGGCCGGCGTCGTCGCCCATTATCGATTCGAAGAGGGAGCCGCCGGAAGCGATGTGACCGGGGCCGTCGATTCTTCCGGGAACGGCTTTGATCTCGGAGTGCTGACCACCGACACCGCGAGTCCGGTGTACAGCGATAATGTGCCAACCAATCTGATTCCCCAGAACCGTGATCCAAACAATCTCTCGATCGACTTTTCGACCGGCGATGTGGCGCTCGAAGGGGTTGACGGCGAAGGTCTCAGTAATGTCGAGTTCGATGATTTCACCATCGAAGCGTACGTGAGCTTCAACGATGTCGGGGGCTGGCAAACCTTTATCGGCCGGGATGACCGCGGGAATCAAAACGATGATGGGCACGCGATCTTCTATCTGCAGAACCGGGATAACAACGTGTTCGGCGTTTCCTGGGTCGATCGCAATGGAACCGTCCACGCTCCGGGCCTGCAAGGCGTATCCATCCAGCCGAACACCTGGTACCATGTCGCGGTGATCGCGGACCTCGGTGCCGAAACCATCGCGCTCTACGTCGATGGTGTCGAAGTGGACCGCAATAATAATTTCGTGGGGCTTTTCATTCCCACTGACCCGGTTACGCAATGGAACATTGGTCGTGGCCAATGGGCAGAGAATCCGGGCGACTGGGTAAACGGACAAATTGATGAAGTCCGCTTCAGCAATGTCGCTCTGGCGCCCACCGAACTCCTTCATTTCAACACCTCGGTGCTCCGGTACGCCATCCAACCGGAAGACGTTACCGTACCGGTCGGCGCCGAAGTCAACTTCAGCGCCCTCGCCGGGGGCGGCGGGGTCGATCCGCTGACCTATCAGTGGGAGGTTTCCGAGGACGGCGGCCAGACCTGGTCGCCGATCAGCGGCGCCACCGAACCCACCTACACTATTCCTTCGGTCGGTTTTGAGCTGGATGGAAACCACTATCGCGTGATCGCCTCCAGGGGCGGCGAATCGGAAGCCAGTAACGCCGCTCTGTTGAGCGTGCCCGATTTCCCGGATCCAAATGTGGTCCAGGACCTTCCCGATTCATTGATCCTGTTCGTAGGTGATTCACAGGACCTCGAAGTGGAGGCGACCGGTTTGGGTAACATCACCTATCAGTGGCTGAAGGATGGAGCCGAACTCGCGGGTGAAACCGGCAACGTGCTCTCCCTTGATTCGCTCACGCTGGATGATTCCGGTACGTATTCGGTGGTGGTGAGCGACGATGCCGCTGAAGCGGCCGGAGACGATGCGAAAACCGTTACTCTCTCCACCGTGGTTTCGGTGCTGTCCCATTCCCAGGGGGCCATCAGTCTGAACTTTGTCGGTGCGGCGACTGACGGGACATGGAATCTGGATGTCGGCCCGATCGATCCCGCCGATGCCGCCGGTGTTGTGCCGGTGGGGAATTGGAACAATTCCGCCGACGCGCACGGAGTGGCCAGCCAGACCACGCCGCTTCCCCTCGTGGACGACGTGGGCGAGGCGACTTCGGCGACCGCGACCTGGGCTTCGGGCAACACCTGGGCTTCGCGGATTACTGGCGGATTGCTCATCGACAAGGACGCGGATCAGCGGATCTACCACGGTTACATCGAAAGTCGTGACGGTTCCACGGTGACCGTCGACGACATTCCGTATTCTACCTATGATGTCTATGTCTATCCCATGGGAGTGGAAGGACCTTCCGGAGAGTACATCCGAAGTGTGACGCTGGAGGATGCCGCCGGTTCCGAAACGACCTACTTCGGACGGAATTACTCCGGTGATCCCGGTAGTCATCCTATTCCTTTCATCCTGGCCAGTGCTACAAGTCTTGAGGAAGCCGAGGCATCCGGACCGGCTTCGGTTTACCGCTTCGCCGGATTGTCGGGTTCCAGTGTGACTATCACCCACCAGGACGAAGTCGGCTGGAACCTCGGCGGGATCGCCGGCGTTTCCATCGTCAATACCACTCCCGGCGCCCCGGTGCGACCGCTGCTGACCTCGCGTCCTTCCGGTCAATTCGTTCCGGCGGGTGAGGATGTTCAACTCTCCGTCACGGCGCAGGCAATGAACGACGGCAGCTCCCTTTCGTATCAATGGCAAAAGGACGGTGTTAATGTCGCCGGCGCCACCGATTCGACCCTGGTTCTGTCCAACGTGGATTCCGGCGACACCGGCCGCTACTCCGTGGTGGTCACCGATAACTCCAACCAGGGAACGATCACCAACGAGGCTTCGGCCGCGGTTGTGGTGGTGGACGACAACCGGCGGGCGCTTCTGAGCCTGGACGTCAACTCGGGTACTCACCCGTGGATGGAAGGGCACGGTCGCTTGCGGACCACCGGTCTGGTTCCGTTCGAGGCCCCGAATGGAGAGGACAACCCGATGGAAATCGGAGTGGGCGACTCCATTTGGAACCGTTTCTGGGGCCGAGGCGGAACCTTCAGCTACAGCGACTTCGTGGATTCGGAAGGCCTCCCTCTCACCGGAGTCACCTTCACGGTGGCGGACGCCAACGGGGGCGGTGACGCACCTTCCGGGGGCGGTATCGAGCCCCTGGGCGACGAGCAACCGGAAACCTACTCGGCACCCTTGCTGCGCGACTACGTCTTTGCCGACAACGGAAACACAATGGCTTTGACCCTGGGGGGCTTGCAGGCCTTTGCCGGGCGTGAGTTGACGCTGGTGGTCTACGCGCTCGGTCCGTTGAGTACCTTCGATATCAGCCACGAGAGCGACGATATCGCGACGGTTGCTCTGGCCGAAGCGAACAACCACCTCGGACAGGATCCGGTGGCGACGGAAACGTCGGAGGAAGGGCGCGAAGTGCGTTGGAACGAGGACGCCGTTGCCGTCTTTGACGCGCGGGTTGCCGCCAATGGAACGGTGACCTGGACCGTGGGTCCGGTGCCTGATCGGGAGGGAATCAACGCCATGAACGGTTTCCAGGTGTTGTTCTCCGACGAGGGCGAGCCGATTGATCCGCCGCCTTCCGGCATCGCCGATTGGCGCGAGGAGTTCTTTGGCTCTCCGGACAATACGGGAGCCGGTGCCAACGACGCCGACTTCGACGGAGACGGCTTGCTGAACCTGATGGAATACGCGCTGGGGTCGGATCCGACCGTCGCGGGCGACGGTGCTGATGCTGTCGCCATCGGCCAGGACGGGAACTTCCTGACCTTGACCTTCAATCACATCGATGATCCCGCGGTCACCTATCTGGTTGAATCGACCGAGGATCTCAACAGCGGTGTATGGACAGAGGAGGCGACCTACACCTTCAATGCCGCCGGCACGGAAACCTTCACCGATTCCGTTCCGGTGGGTGACGACTCCCGGCGATTCCTCCGGCTCAGGGTGGAAATCGCCGAATAACCGGTTCTCGGTAGAACGCATCTTGTAAATCGATCGTACACCGTCGCATGTGAAAGCCATGTGACGGTGTACGATCTTTTCCCTTTGAGGAACGGGTTACGGCGGCTCTTATTCGGCCGATTAGGTGACAGTAATTTAACTTAAACTTCCGGAGGGAACTTGCATTGGCCGGGGCGTTGAATATATATAGGGGCAAGTAGCCTCTGTAAGCTTTGGTGAAAAAACCAACCTGTAAACTCGTTATGTTATGAAAATGCGAAAGAAAACCTCAACTGGCTTTACGTTGATCGAGCTCCTGACGGTAATTGCCATCATCGGGATCCTGGCGGCGATATTGATTCCAGTGGTTGCAAGTGTCCGCGAGTCCGCTCGGCGTGCCAATTGCACCAGCAATGTCCGGCAAATCGCCTTGTCCTCCCTGCTTTACGCTGCCGAGAACGATGATCGGTTTCCCGTCATCACCCAGGGCAACTGGGCCTGGGATATCGACGTGGCGGTGATGAATCGCCTTATTCTTACCGGTGGCGGAGAGCGTGATATGTTCTTCTGTCCCTCCGGTCCGGTGGAGGACCGCGAGGAACTGTGGCGTTTTGGCGATCAAAGCCAGGGCGAAGATGCCGCCGGTTTCCGTGTGATCGGTTATGTGATCCTGTTTCAAGGAGCCCCCGGAGTGGATCCGAGGTTCGTCAATCGGCGCGCCGGTGATCCCCCTCCCTATCAGGATGGTCGTAGCGTGGTTTACCCGTCGGTGACCACTCGGGAACTGGTGGTGGATGCGGTTCTTTCCGATGGACCGTCCCGTACCGCGAATTTCCATTCGATCCAGGGAGGTTCAGTGAATCCGGACCGGACCAATCACTTGGACGGCACCTTGCCGGCAGGGGGTAACATCGGTTTCCTCGATGGCCACGTTGAGTGGAGGCCCTTCGCCGACATGCGCTCGGATCGTCATCAAGGCAGTCCCCGCTTCTGGTGGTAATCGTTCTTGATTCTTAGAAATTATTCAGAAAATCCCCGGCTCAGCTTCCGCTGCGCCGGGGATTTTTTTTACTCGCGGAAACAGACGTCGGGGAATTCGCTCTAGTCCAGATTGGCAAATCCTGATACGGTCGAACCCATGGCAAGGAGTAAGTTTTTCCAGAGCGTATCCCGCTATTTTGACCGGGCGGCGGCCCATTCCCGGATCAAACCGGGTTTGCTCAAACAGGTTAAGACCTGCAACTCCGTTTACCGTATGCGATTCCCGGTGAGGGAGGACAACGGGAATATCACCGTGGTCGAGGCCTTTCGGGCGGAACACAGTTATCACCGTCTGCCGACCAAGGGCGGGATTCGTTTCAGCCGGGCGGTCAACCTGGATGAAACCATCGCCCTGGCGGCCTTGATGTCGTACAAGTGCTCCATCGTTGGCGTCCCGTTCGGCGGCGCCAAGGGAGGGGTGGTTCTGGAACCGGCCAAACTTTCTCCCGGGTTTCGGGAACGCGTGACCCGGCGGTACACCGCGGAACTGATCCGGAAGAACTTTATCGGTCCCGACATCGATGTCCCCGCTCCGGATTACGGCACCGGGGAGCGCGAAATGGGCTGGATCGCGGACACCTACAAGAACATCCGGATGAATGAGCCCCACCCCTATGCCTGTGTCACCGGCAAGCCCCTGGGGATGCAGGGGATTCCCGGACGCAAGCAGGCGACCGGCCTCGGGGTGTATTTCGGTATCCGCACCTTCATGGAGCAGGCCGAGGATATGAAGGCGATTGGATTGACTCCTGGAATCGCGGGCAAGCGGGTGATCGTGCAGGGCCTCGGCAACGTGGGATACCACGCCGCTCATTTTCTGCAGAAGGATGGGCGGGCCGTCATAACCGGAATCATCGAACGCGAGGGCGCTCTGTTCGCGCCGGACGGCATGGATGTCGAAGACGTCTTCCGTCACCGCACGGAAACCGGTTCCCTCAAAGATTTTGCCGGAGCCGAGTTTATCGAAAAGGGAAATTCACTTCTGGAAAAGGAGTGCGACGTGCTGGTACCGGCCGCGCTGGAAGACCAGATTACTGCGGAAAACGCCGGCCGTATTCAGGCGCGGATTATCGCGGAGGCCGCCAACGGGCCGGTGGACTTTGACGCTGAAGACATCCTTCACCGGCGAGGCATCTTTATGCTGCCGGATTTTTACCTCAATGCCGGCGGGGTGACCGTTTCCTACTTCGAATGGCTTAAGAACCGCGCCGGGGTCAGCTTCGACCGGATGTCGTCGCGGAGGGAGGAGTTGGCGAAGGGCCGGTTTGTGGAAGCTCTGGAATCGATGACCGGGAATTCCGTTCCTCCCGCGCTGCGCGGCGAACTGGTGCACGGCGCGAGCGAAAAGGATGTGGTGGTGGCGGCTCTCGACCAGACCATGATCCAGTCCTTCAATCAGATTCACAAATGCTGGAAGAGCCGCAACCTGCACGATCTGCGCACCGCGGCGTTCCTTCTCAGCATCGAACGCATCGCCGAAAGCTACGAACAGCACGGGATCTTCCCGTAGTCACCCGGGAATGCGGGAGGCACTTCAATGCAACTCCACAACCAATGTGGTGATGCTCAGGCCGGGGATTTCCACGCTGTCGGGCGTGATATCGGCCATCGGCGCCAGATCGAGATCGGCCGTGGTGACGTAGCCCTCGATCAATTCGAATTGCCGGCTCGCCAGCGATGGCCGGATGGCCTGTGATTCTTCGCTGTTGTTGATCAGGACGATCGCCACCCGGGTTTCATCGTCTGAAAGGTAGGCGGACACCCTCAGGTCGGCATCCGACTCCGCCGCAACCCGCACGGCGCCCGGGCGGACGAAACGGCTGAAATGCCCCATGGTCCAGAGTCGCTTGGTGGGTTCGATGACCTGGGTTTGCGGGTGGGCGTAGATCAGGGCGTCTTTGTAGCCCCCGACGAAAATACACAGCCACCATTGCCAGGTTTCCACATTGGCCACCACCAGATCTTCGTGCATGACGTTGGCCATGTGCAGGCCGCCTTCGATGCTGAGATCGTGCCCGTGTTCCATCTGGCAGTATTCGGTCATAGCCAGGTTCTTTTCAGGATAGTGCCGGTTGAACCATTCGACGGTTCTGCGGCGGTGCGCGGGCGAGGACCAGTAGGAATGGACGGCGAAGGTGTGCAGGTGTTCGTCGATAACCGGATCCGAAAAGAGGGCTTCGGCGTAGCGTTGACTGCCGTCCCAGGCCCCGGATTCGGGCGCCTCGATTTCAATGTCGAGGCCGCGCGCCAGCTTGGCGTCGATCAGCGCCCGAACAGTAGCGGCGACCTCGTCCGGGGTATAGTGGCACCCCTCCTGATGCCGCCGGTCGCGTCCCCAATTCCATTGCGGTTCGTTGATGGGGGAGAGAATAACCTCCGGCAGGTCGAAGCGTTCGGTGTAGTATTCGGTCAGATCGAGCAGGTACTCGGCGAAATCCTCGCGCGCGTCCGGGCGCAGGTTGGATTCGCCGTTGGGACCGCCGCTGACCAGGCCGTTGATCAGCAGGCGAGGGGGCGGGCTCTTGGCGAATAGGACGAATTTTTCCACGCCCAACGCCCGCACCTCCTCCAGAATGCGCTGGGCCTTCCAGTCGCGATCGAAATCGTACTCGCCCGGCGCCACCTCCACCAGGGCGGTGCGGCGGAGGGGATCGGTCACGTCCTCGCCGTCGCCGGCCGGCAGATTGTAACGGTAGATGGTCATGTCCGCGCCCTCGTCGGTGAAAAGCAGGCGGAGCATTTGATCCCGTTTTTCATCGGGAAACTCGGCCACGTAGTTTGGCCACCAGGCTCCGGAAGCGCCGAAGCCGCGAATGGTCTGAAACCGATCGTCGGTATCCACCGTGACCCGCAGGCCGTCGTAGGTTTCCCGTTCTGGGGCAACCGCCTCTTCGGATACGCTGGAAACCGGATCCGGCGTGGTTCGACAGGCGGCCAGAAAGGCGAAGGTAAGGGCGAGAAGGAGTCCGGGACGAAGGTAAACGGTCATGGTTCCAGGTTGCCCGGACGCATGCCTCCAGGCAAGCCGGATTCAATCACCCGACCCCGGCGAAAACGCGACGGCGAGCTTTTCGGCGTTGTCTCGCATGACGCTGAGAAAGTCACCCGATTCGGGCGGTTGACCACAGGGGTTGAAGACGATGCTGGAGACATTCCGTTCGTTGAGACGTTCGACAATCTCGGCGAGTGGTTCGTCCTCCCAGAGGATCCATCGAGCCGGATGTTCCTCCAGTATGGCGTCGAGGGCTTCCCATTCGGCGGTGGAAGGCATTTCGTCCGGTTCCCAGTGGAGGCTTTCCAGGTTGAGGGAGTAGCGGGCTTCGAGGTAGTGGTAGACCGGGTGTGAGGCGAGCAAGGGTTGATCCGGGTGGGCGGCAACGGCGTCCGCCAGCCTGTCGTCGAGGGCCCGCAGGTCGCTTGCCAGGGATTGGAATCGCTCTTCGAATTCTTCGGTGTGTCCCGGGACAAGTCGATCGAGCGCGCCTTTGACCTCCCGCGCATGTTCGATGGCGAGGAGCGGGTCCAGCCAGGTGGTGAAAGCGGTGCCGGCGTGAGAATGCGTGTGTCCGTCCGGACCGTGGCTGTGGGCGACGGCGTCGGGGACTTCCAGCAAGCGGTCATGGAAGTGCCTTGAAGTGTCCACCGTACGCTCGGCGGGGAGCGAGGAGTGCCGGACCCAGCGGGCGTAATCAGCTCCGTTGAGCAGGATCAGGTCCGCCTGCTGGTACCGAAGTATGGTTTCGTCGTCCGGACTCCATTCCGCCGGGTCGACGTCGCGGGGCGCGGGAAAGCGCACCTCCACGCGGTCTCCGCCGATGCGTTCCGCGAAGTACTGCAGGGGGTAATTAACGACATAAACCGTGGGCGTTGCCGTGGAGGTTGGCGCGCCTGTTTCGGTCGCGTCGCGGCACGCCGTCGAGGCGAGCGCGATGAGAAATAGGGTCGCAAGGAAGATCTGGTTGGAAGGTTTCATGACGGTTTGGCAGCTGCCGTGGCTCAATAATAGTAACCGGTCCGGGGCCCACTGCTTTTTATTTGGCCGCTGAGGGCCGCTTGAAAAAGCAGTTCAGGTCGAAATTTGAAATTTGAAATTTTGCTATAAGAAATGCGGATCAAGGCTCGCAAATAACAAGACCGTGGGACGGGGACAGGGGCAATGAGAAAACCTTTGCCCTGCCATGACGCCGCCGGTACCCTGCCTTGTGCAAAAAATAACCGTTTCTCCCTTTCGGCGTCTCCTGAATTTTGTCGTGCCCGCGGTCTTCCTTGCCTTCGCGGTGACCATGTTTGCCGGAGAACCTCCGCAACAGGCGAGCGAGGTTATCATCGAATTCGACGCCACCTGGCGCTACCACGATGGAGACGAAGACCTCGGTACCGGTTGGCGCGGGCTGGATTACGACGATGCCGACTGGAACAGCGGGCCGGCTTTATTGGGCTATGATACGGGCGACCGCCGGGACCAATGGCCGGAGCCGGGGTTACGGACGGAGTTGCGGGAGCACCTGATCACCTATTATTTTCGCAAGGAATTTGAGTTCACCGGGTCGCCCGAGGGCCGTGATCTCCTGATCGAACAGATTATCGACGATGCCGCGGTGTATTATCTAAACGGCCGGGAAATCGCCCGCAGCGCCCGCTTGCCCGAGGGGGAGGTGGGGTTTGAAACGCGCGCCACCGCTTATTCCAACCCCTGGTACGAACACGAGGATCTCCTGGTGGAGAATGCCCCGCTCCGCGAAGGCCGCAACGTGCTGGCGGTTTCGGTGCACAACAACACGCCCGGAAGTTCCGATATCTGCTTTGGCGCCCGGGTAAGCGTAAAGGAGCCTTCCGAGGAACCGATCGCCCTCTACCTCACTTGGCAGAAAGACCCGACGAGCACCATGACGATCCAGTGGCATACCGATGGGGACACCGGCCCCGCCGAGGTACAGCACGGCCCGATGGGGAGCGAGACGCTCAACGCCACCCCGGCCGACAGCCACCCGATGGTTTTTTCGGATCGCCTGGTCCACACGGCGGAAATTACCGGTCTCGATCCGGATACGGAGTACCGCTTTCGCCTGACCAATACCGTGGAAGGCGTTGCCAGCCCGTTTTACAAGTTTCGGACCATGCCGCGGACCGCCGATCGCCCGATCCGAATGGTGGTCGGGGGCGACGTGATGCACCGGGAGGAGTGGATGGCCCAGGTCAACCTTGAAGCCATGCGCTTCGAGCCGGATTTCATCGCCTGGGGCGGCGACCTGGCCTACTCGGACGGACGCCATGACCTGGTGGACCGGGAGTACGTGTTTTTCCGGGTGATGCGCGACACGTTGATCGCGGAGGACGGTCGCGTGGTGCCGGTACTGATGGGAATCGGCAACCATGAGGTTCTCGGAGGATACTACTGGTCGCACAATCGCGGCCACGATGCCTATGAAGACACCGACGCGTTTCGCGAGGAAATCGCTCCATACTACTACAACCTTTTCGCCTTTCCCGGACACCCGGGGTATGGCTACCTGGATTTTGGCGATTACATGAGCCTCGTTTTTCTCGACTCCGATCACTCGGGCCCGGTGGAAGGGACTCAGACCGAGTGGCTGGAAGGGGTGCTGGCGGAAAGGGAGGGTGTGCCGCACCTTTTCCCCATCTATCACGTGCCGGCCTACCCGTCCGTGCGGAATATCAATGAAGGCGTGAGTCGGCGAATCCGGGAGCATTGGCTGCCTTTGTTCGAAGAATACGGCGTGCGTGTTGCCTTCGAGCATCACGATCACGCCTACAAACGCACCGTCTCCATCCGCCAGGAAGCGGAACATCCGGACGGTATCGTGTTCATTGGCGACGGCGCCTGGGGCGTCGGCGAACGGGTCGTCCACGACGCCCGCGAAACATGGTATCTGGAACGAAGCGAGTCCATCCGACACCTGATCCTGGTGACGATCCAGGACGATTTTCTGGACATGAAAATGATCAACCGTGAAGGCCAGTTGATCGACCACTACATCCCCCGCCGCCGGTAAGGTGCGGAGGTACCCACCGTAGGTCCCCGCTTCAGCGGGACCTCCCGGCGCCGGGAATGTCGTCGCCCCAACGTTCGGAGCGGTCGCCGGCTAAAGCACGGCGCTACGTTTTTTCAGCGATTCACACGCGATCGTTCAACCGCATTCGTCGCCCTACCCGGTCAAAGTTTCGATCCAGCTTCGGGCGGCCTGTGCGGTCGCCCAGGCGGTAGCCAGGGCCAGGACGCCACTGATGACCACGAGAATTATCAACTCGCCCGCCTGGAGCACCATGATCGTTCCCCGGCCGCAGCCGAGGTGAAACAGGGTCTCGACTTCCCGCCGTCGCAGGCGCAGCGACAGCAACATAACCAGTACGACAAAAAGGGTCACGACTCCGGCCATGATCATGTGGTGCGCGTCGAAGAACCGCTTGAGCTGGATCACCATGCCGAGCAGTTCCTCGGTGATCTCCAGCGGCCGCAATGCCTGGAACTGGGCATCGTCGCCGACGTAGCGTCCTAGGAGCAGGGTGGCGGCGCGTTCGTCACGGGGCGCCGCGATCAACGCGGTCAAGGGGAACCCGGTCGGATCGCCGTGAAAGTGAAAGGTGTCGATATTGTCCGGGGTGATCCGGGTGTGGGTCGGCAGCGCCGCGCTGGCGACGACGCCTTCTTCGCGGCGTTCGAGGATGTCTTCCGGGTCGCTCGCCGCGACGTCGCCGTGTCCGTGCCCGATCCCTTCGATGATCCAACTCGTGCCGAGGTCGACGAACACCGCGCGGTCGTCCGGAGAACGCGCGCGTTCGAGCACACCCGTGACCCGCATGTCGAGGGGATAGGCGCCGCCCAGGTCGAACACGTTTTCCGGGTCCGAGAGAAGCCTGTCTCCCGGCCCGATCCCAAGGCGCCGCGCGACCTCCCAGCCGACAACACAATCTCCCAGGCGGGTCGGGAGGTGCCCGGCGGCGACCTCCAGGCCGCGAAACGGGAAATACTCCAGGGTGGTGCCGACGATCGGATGGCCGCGCGCCCGGTGACGTATGAACAGTGGGATCGGCGTCGCGTATCCGGTTTCTCTGACGATGTCGCTCGCGCCGCGGGGGAGTGTTCCCGGGGATTCGGTTTCGAAGTAAAGCGCGTGCAGGACCAGGTCGAAACGGCTTCCTTGCGGCCCGATAACCACCGGGGTCGATTGCGCGCGTTCTACCATCTCCGTCTGAAGCAGACCTACCAGCCAATGCGTGGTCAGCGGAAGGTAAAGGGCCGCCGTCAGGCAGACCAGCAGAATGACGGTCTTGCCCTTGTTGTGGATCAGGTAACGCCCGATCAGCGGCAGGAGTCTTGTCATGACACGGGACCGGGCTGAAAGGTTTGGAAGTCGATCACCTCGTTGAAACCGTCCAGCAACTCCCGGTCGTGCGTGACCATCACCAGTGTGGCGTCGGCGTTCCGGGTTTCGTCGAACAGGAGTTGGAGTATGCGTCGTTTGTTGGCGGGATCGAGGTTGCCGGTCGGTTCGTCGGCCAGGACGAGTTGCGGCCGGGTGACCAGCGCGCGGCAGATCGCCACCCGCTGTTTTTCGCCGTGTGAGAGTTCGTCAACCGCCGCTTTTCGCCGGTCGAGGATCCCGGCGGCAGCCATCAATCGCGCCGCGTGTTCGGCGACCTCGCGTGTCCAGGTAAGGCCGCCATGGATACGAAAAGGCAGTCGAATGTTTTCCTGTACGTTGAGGTAATCGATCAATTGAAAATCCTGGAACACAAATCCGATTCGCCTGATTCGAAAGGCTCGCCGAGCCGTGTCACCGAGGTCCGGAATCTCAGTCGAGCCCAGGGAAATGCGCCCCGACTCGGGGAGGTGGATTCCCGCGAGGAGTCGCAGGAGGGTTGTTTTTCCGGAGCCGCTCGGTCCGACGAATGCCGCCCGCGTGCCGCTCGGTATCTCCATCCCGGCAATGGAAAGCCGGAATGTGCGATGGGGGTATTCGAAGGCGAGTTGCGATATACGAATATTCATGGACGCAGCCGAATTTGGCGATCGATCGGCTCCTCCCGAAGCGGCTCGAATCCGGTGATTCTCCATCCCGCCGCCAGGCCTTCAACCTGGAATGTCGCCTGATAACGGTTTTTCCGGGTATGGATATGGCCCCAATGCTCGACGGTGCCGGTCACGGTCCATTCGCACCGGTAAACAAAACCAGAATTTCCCCTGGAACTGATGAACGGTTCGCGGACGCCGTCAAGCATCTCGATTTCCCGGATGCGGGAAACGGCGCCGCCCTGTTCCTCGACAGTGAGGTTTCTCCGGATTTGCAGGTAGAGTTCTTCCAGTAGGGGGCCGGCCACACTTTGATCCAGGGCGTCGTAAATCCGTTCGTCTTCCCGATACTCAAAAGCCCGGTAAACATTGGCGTGAAGCTTTTCAAAAATGGCTTGCGCGTTTTTGTCGGTGATCTCCGGTGGCGATGAAAACGGATGGAGAATCTCGGCGCGCGCGTGGGGAAGGGCGGCCATCGAGCCGGCCGCGAGTACCAGGGCCAATACGCCACTGACGAGGCGGCGGCGCAGGGAACCGCGCCGGACAGCCGCGAAGGCGGCGATCATGGCCGCCAGACCGCCCGCCAGCGACAGCACGGGAATCTGAAGCGTGGGCGCCGGCGGGGGGGCTGCGATTCCGGCCAGTCGCGGGGCCGCGCGGTCGTGATCGCTCTCCCATTCGAAAACGGATTCCCGCGGAGTCAGGGTGATCCTCCGGCCGTCGTCTTCGAAGGCGTAAAGGGTCGTCGTGAAGAGGGGCAGGCCTCCCCCGAAGTGATTCCAGCCGAACCGCAGGTGTCGGGGCGGTTCTTCGGTCGGGAAAGAAAGGATCACCCCGACCCGGGCGTTGTACACGCTGACGTCTTGCGCGGGGGATTCGCGTGCGAAATCACGGTATTCCGGACCGAAAAAATCCATCCGTTCGAGTTCCGGAGTTTTCGGCTCTCCGTCGATCCGTACCGGATTATGTGCCTCCAGGAATGATCGGATGGCTTCCCGGGCCGCACGTTGTTCCGCGACGGTCATAATGGCGGAATCCTCCCGTTCGAGTGGAAGCCAGGTTTCGAGTGTGAGCAGTGGGATGAGGATTTCGTGCCGAACTTCGGTGTCGGTGATGTAGACGTAGCTGTAAACCGCACTGTAGCTGGTAATGCCCAGCGTGTCCTCCCGGCGCTGACGCAGTCGTTCTCTCGCCGCTTCGAGGTCGTCCAGGGCATGCTCCCAGCCGGCGTCCCAGTCGAGGTGAATTGTGTGGGCGGTGCCGTGACTCAGCGTCACGCCTTCCATTTGCACGCCGTGATGAAAGAAGCGCACGGCCATCTCGGCGGGTACCGGCGGTTCATCGCCGCCGAAGTTTTGCGACACCGTGAGGAACTCCGGTCGCTCGGTGTACGGAAAAACAAATCGGAACCGGATGGAGTAGGCCATGAGGTCGTCGATGTGGACGCCTTCCTCGTCCAGCTCGGAGAAGTCGATATCGACGATTTCGCCCTCGAAACGCCGGCCGTCCCGGTCGCGGAGCTGAAAATAGCGCAGCAGGAAATCTCCGTGTTCGAGTGCCTGTTCCCGAAGGTCCTCGCGGGGGAACCGGAAGTTATCGTCGCTCTCCATCCAGTAGTAAAGGATCAGGTCCTCCACCAGCATGTCGAGTTCGGCGGTGATGGTCTCGTCGTCGACGTTGACGAATACCGACGTCAGCGAGACCGGATGCGCCCCCGCTCGCGCGGCAAAACACAGGAGCAGCAGCGTCAGCCAGATGGCCTTCTGTGGAGAAATCTTCACGGCGTCGTTGAGGAAATCGGATTCCGCCGAATCAGGGCGTCATCCTCAAAACGCACCCGCAGATCCGGATCGATTTGTCGATCGTAGTGGTCGGTGCTGATCCATTGAGCGCCGCTGGCGAAGGCGCGTTTACGCCGTTCCGGATCCGGTGAGGGTCCGCTGTCGGAGCGAGTCCGGACCAGGAACCCGGCGGACACCAGGCGCCGGATTTCATCGAACTGGCCGACCGGGTTGTTGCGTTTGAACCAGGCGGCGGCGGAGTGGTTTTCGGACGGCGGGCTGACAAAGAGCAATCGGCCTTCCAGGGACGGGTTGCCTTGCAGGTAGCGCTCGCGCACGGGATCGAAGTTGTCCAGGGCGAAGATAAAGCGCCCCCGCAACGCTCCGATGGTTGGCCATCCGTTTTCCCGCACCGCCTCCCGCAAGGTCGGCGCGTTCCCGCGAATGTCGTCGGGCGTCAGAATGGTTTCGCGCGGCATGACTTCGAGGATTTCCCGTTCCAGCGTCAGCAGGCTTTCGCGGGTAAAAGGTAAAGGGCGGGTGGGCAGAATGGGTTGGGGCTGCTCCTTGCACTCCAGGAGCACGAGGATGGGCAGGTGTTCGGGGTTGGCCCGCGACCAGGTCAGCATTTCCTGCAGAGCCGCCCGGAGGGTGGGTGTGTTGCTCAGGAAATCGACGTCCTGCACGTGGAGCACCTTGGTGCCGGGCTCACGTAGAGCGTCGGCGTAGTCGAACCGGGGAATCGATTGTCCGAGTTCCTCCGCCAACCCCAACGCCAACGGTTCCGCATACAGGCCGCCTTCCGGGTCGAGGAACAGATCCAGCTCGAACTGCCGCACGCCGTCGTCGAGCTGTTCGGTCAGCGGAGGATGAGTGTAATCCCACTCCCGCGCCGATTCGGGACGAAAACCTTCGAGGAAATCCATTAGCCATTCCGGCGGCGCCACGTGGTAGGAATTGTGCGTCCCGATGACCTGAATCTGGTTGAGCCGGAGTTCGGAATCGATCCCGCCGGTGGCGATCGCGACGGGAGCCAGGAGGCCCGCGCCCAAGAGGCCTACAGCCTGGAATCGGTTTCGCGCGGGCGGACGAGATTCGAACGAATAATGAGCCATGGCAGGGTTCTTACGGCGCCGGTCGCACGGTGAACGTGTAGGTTCCGGAACCGAGGAGCAGGGTGAGCTCTCCGTCCTGATACCTCGACTCCTTCACCCCCGCCGCCTGTTCCGCCGTGGTGGTAGCCTCGTGGACCGCGGCGGCGTTCGGCGCGGGAATGACGACTTCGGCGTGCGTGTTGAAGGGAATCGTTACCGCCATCGTCAGATCATCGCCGGAAAGCTCCCATTCGCAGGACAGCGGACCGTAGGGCGTTTGCAGGCGGCAACGCGCGTGGGTCAGGTCGCCGTAACCGACGAGCGGGGCGATGCGGGATTTTTTGTAACCGGGCTCCAGGGCTTGCAGGCCCCCGATATTCGCGAACATCCAGTCTCCCACCGCTCCGTAGGCGTAGTGGTTAAAGGAATTCATGCTCACCGGCCCGAACTCGCCTTCGGGACCGATCGAGTTCCATCGCTCCCACATGGTGGTGGCGCCCAGTGAAATCGGAAAGCCCCATGACGGGTAGGTCTCGTTGAGCAGGAGGCGCATGGCCAGGTCGTCGCGTCCGATACCGGACAGTGCCGGCAGGAGCCAGGGGGTGCCCAGGAACCCGGTGCGCAAGTGGTAGTCGTCGGAAGCGAGTTTTTCCACAAACCGTTCCGCGGTCTCCGCGCGCTGCGCCGGGTCGGCGATCATGTCCATGCCGAGCGTCAGCGCGTAGGCGGTCTGGGTGCCGGTGTGAATGGAGCCGTCTTCGCTGCGGTAGGCTTCGACGAAGGCCTCGCGTATCCGGGGAACCAGGGCGGCCCACTCCTCGGCCTTGGCCGATTCACCCATAACCGCCGCCATTTCCGACATCATACGGGTGTTCTCGGCGAAGTAGGCGGTGCCGATGACCTTGTGTTCCTCGAGACGCTCCACGTTTTCCAGGGTGAGCCAGTCGCCGGAAAAGAATGAGATGCGTCCTTCCTCCAGCAGGGTGCCGTCACGGGCAGCGCTATCCTGGAGGAATTGCTGGAAGGTCTTCATGGCTTCCCAGTTTTCGCGGATGATTCGTTCGTCGCCGAAAGCCCGCCACACCGCGTAGGGAATGGTGATGGCGGCGTCCGCCCAGCCCACACCGGTATCGGCGAATTCGTTACGCGGCTGGGGCACGACCGCGGGAATATTGCCATCCGCCATCTGCGCATCGCGCACATCGGTCATCCATTTGGAGAGAAAGGCGCGGGTGTCCTGGAGCCGGGCGGCGGCGGGGGCGAAGACGTTGATGTCGCCGGTCCATCCCAACCGCTCGTCGCGCGCCGGGGTATCCGTGGGAATGGATAGGAAGTTTCCGCGCTGTCCCCAGTAGATATTGCTTACGAGCTGGTTCAGCATCGAGTGCGAGGTTTCCAGTTCGCCGATGTCGGGCAGATCGGAAGCGAGCACGATGCCTTTGACGTCTTGCGCGGCGGGCGGGTTATCCGTTCCGGTGATCTCGACATAACGAAACCCGTGCTGCGTGAAAAGGGGCCGGTAGGTGACCGTTTCGTCACGCGCGAACGTGTAGGTGTTGGTGGCGCGGGCGGCGCGGAGATTGGCGGTGTAGAGTTGGCCCTTTCGTTCGCCCGTGCGGTAAACGTCTTCTCCGTGCCGGAAGGTGACCGTCTGGCCGGTTTGTCCGGTGAGACGAACTTCCGGGACGCCGACCAGGTTTTGTCCCAAGTCATAGATCCAGGTTCCCGGCAGAATCTCGGTGCGGCTTTGGGCGGTCAACACTTCCACCACCCGCACCGGTTCGTCCGGCTGGGGCGTGAGCCGGTCGGAAGCGCCGGGGACGGTTTCGACTGCTTGCCAGTGTTGATCGTCGAAAACCGGGATGTCCCATCCGGGTTGTTCGAGGTTGGCGTCGTAACGCTCGCCGTCCTGCAGGTCGGCCCGAATGAAGGGGCCGTCGGCAGCCTTCCAGTCCGGACCGGTCGCGAACCACTCGGACGAGCCGTCGGTGTAGTTGATTTTCAACTTCGCCACCAACGCAAGCCGGTCGCCGTAAACATGAGTCCAGCCGATGCCCACCTTGCCGCGATGCCAGCCGTCGGCCAGGGCGGCGCCGATGACGTTGTTTCCGGGCTGAATGAGGTCGGTGACGTCGTAGGTCTGGGATTGAATCCGTGTCTCGTAATCGGTCCAACCCGGCGCCAGGTACTGGTCGCCGGCCTTGCGGCCGTTGACCCAAACCTCGTAGATCCCCTGCGCGGAAGCGTAAAGCCGCGCCGATGCGATTCCCTCCCGCGCGTTGAACTGCCCGCGCACAAGCGGAAGCGACGAAGGGAGATTGGCAAAAACGGCGTCCGTATGCCCTGAGATCTGCAATGCCCCTTCGGTAATAAAGCCGGCGCTGAAGCCGCTTTCGTTTTTCGAGAAGTCCGGATCGATCAAGGTCCGGCCGCTCGCGCGGTCGACGACCGTAACCCGGTGAACCGAACCGGCCTCTTCCCCGTGGGTGCGAAAGCCCACCAGACCCCGTGGAAGGTCAATCCCGGAACGGGTATCGATGACCGTGTCGTTCAGTTTGGTGGTGATCGTGGTACCGTTTACCTCGAACTCCAGGGTGTGTCGGGTGTCCGTGAGCGATATGTTGGAAAAACCGAACGGCGTGAGATCGATTTCATCAAGAACCGTGTAGTTGCCGTTCGCCCTCCGGTGCGGCCGAAAGGCGGGGTTGTTCCCGGTGACGTTCACCTGCATCAGGTAGGCGTTTCGGCCGTCCTCGGAAGCGCGCAGGAAAACGCCGAACGCTTCCCGGTGGAGGGTGAATTCGAGCCGGACCGAGTAATCTGTCCAATCGCCGAGGTCGGGGACCTCAATGGGCCGGGTGATCCACTCCGCGCCGCTCCAGTCCTCCTCGGCGAGCAACCCGGTCTCGAACCACGCCGGTTCGCTCCAATCGCTTGTCCGGCCCTCCCGGTCCCGGATCCGCACCTGCCAGAAGTAGCGGTTCCCCGGAAGGAGTTCGACCGAGGAGGGGAGGGGAATATCCACCTGGCGCGCGGACTCGACCGGTCCGGAATCCCAGACGTCGTTGAGCCCCGGTTCGGCGCCCACGCGGATTTGATACCCTTCCTGCCCGGCGCCGCGCTCCTCGGAGTGGGCGGCCCAGCCGAAGGAAATGTCCTCGGCGGAAATGCCAAGAGGATTGGCCCGCCCGTTGGCGGTGAGGTTTTCGAGGGTAAGAGCGGAACCTGAAGCGGCTCCAAATACAAGTGCCATACTGATGCCGGTTATGGTGTGAAGGAACGATTTCAACATTTCAGTCCGGTGAATGGAGACTTCAGTGCCCCTCAATCCCCGGCTCCAATCCATGAAAATATGACGTTTCACCGCCCACCAAGGCAATCCCCCATTCTCAGGGTCCGTGGTTAGCCACAAAGATCACAGAGAACAAAAAGGAAAAACCCGGCGCCTCGCTGTTTGCTGTCGGTTTCGTGGGCTGTCTGAAGCATGGCACTAATCGATTATGGCCCTTTTTGCGTAGGTCCGGGGCGTCAGCCGGAGGCTCCTTGACGGAATCCGCCGTCCGCACACCGCACAGACGCCCGCTTAAGCAGGGCGCTACGAATTCCGCCACGTAGGTCCGTGCTTCAGCCGGACATTTTCGGGGATGCCAGTTCCCGGAGATCACTGATTCGGAGCCCACCTCAAATAGCGAAGATTCAAAAACCCCGACAAACCTGAAGTAAGATTCATCGCTTCTCTGAAGGCACTGATTTCACCGGCCTTCATTCTCATGAGCAAAGCGCCGAAAAATCCTGCGATTCCCACTCCAGAAGTCGGGTTCGTTACGGCGCTCGAAGGGTGATGTCTTTGAATTTCCTGAAGTCCCCGTCGAAGCTTGCGATTTCGCATTGGGTCGCGGCCGCTTCGGCGGCGAGACAAGCATCGACATAATCGATTGCGTGATCCCGGAAACGTTCGAGGGCGTCGATGAGCACATCCCGCTTTTCCACTTCAAGCGTAGGGGTCTCGAGAAACGGTATCAGGGAATCTACCACTTCCCGCCTGGAAAACCCGTATACGCTTCCCGACAGGACAAAGACCACCTCGGCCACGACGAGTGGAACGATCCGCAGGATGATCTCACCGGAGTCGCTTTGGGCGAACAGTTTTTTGGCGCGCAATGCCTGCTTTTCAGGCTCTCCGGTCAGGAAGCGAAGTATACAGTTGGTGTCGACCAGGCGGCGCGTCATCGTCCGCGCCCTTCCTTCGAGGCGTGATCCGCCCATTCATTCCTGGCCCGCGCGCGTGCGTCCTTCAGGGATGAGGCGTCTTTTCGGCTTTTGGGCTTCAGGGCGCCAAACGACGCCGTCGCACCCGGATGCGTACGTATCACCACGGCACCGTCAACAATTTCGTAAATGATCCGCGTGCCCGCCTCCACGTGCAATGCGTCACGAATTTGCCTTGGAATTGTTGTCTGGCCACGCTGTGTGACAGTAGAAGAAATCATAATAAAATAATGCATATGGCAATACGCCTTGTCAAGTTACTCGGGTGCATTCCCCAGCACAGTAAGGCTTGTGCCTGTCGTCTCGAGCACGGCGTCACCGAACTCTGGACCGTGGACCGCGATTTTATGTGCTTCCCGATATTGAAAACTCGCAACCCGCTCCATTGGTCCTCTAAGATCGCACGGACTTCCGCGATTCGCTCGTGGACTTTCTCCAGGATTGAGGTGGTTTCGTCGCGTGTGGCGTTGCGCCATTCCGCGGTCGCGAGGTTCTGGGTATCGGCGGCATCGAGATTACTTGCTCGTCAATTCTCCAAGCCATGCGTCAAAAGGTAGGATCGTTTTCAGTCCGAAAGCTCCAAGCAGCAGGATGAATCATTTCGCCCGGTTCAAGGAAACTCGGGCCAGTATTCCGACCAAAGGTCGACGTACCCCGCCAGCTTACCCTGTGGCGACGGACTTTACGTCCGGAGTGCATGGCCCGGAATCACGACTTCATTCCCAACCCGGCGGCCGGTACCAATCAGGAGTTACGTGTAGGGCGGCGCTCCCGCGCCGCCGCCGGAAGTTGTGCCTGACGAGGTGGCCGTTGCAAAGGGGGGTGACCGTCATGTCCGCTCTTGGGAGACCCCGCCCATGCGGGAGCATGGCCCTCCAGAAGATCTTGCGCGATTTGCGCAAGATTTCAGAATTAAAGGACTAATTCAAGAAGGTGTGCTGGTTGACGGAGTATTTGGCATGGCTTAGAGTTTCCAGAGTTTTGCGATGGGCACCGCGAGAATGGCAGGGTCCTTGTTGAGCGGGAGGGTGGCCTGGCCGTTGTAGAAGACAATTCCCTGCTGAAAACGCTTTCCTGCAACGCTGGCGAGCTTGAGCAGGCCCTTGGCATCTTGCGAAGTCGCACTCGCTGCGGTTTTGATTTCGACACCCCAGATTTGATTGCGCGATTCAATGACGACATCGACTTCGAGCTTGTCGCGGTCACGGTAGTGGAAAAAGCGCGGCGGTCGAGGCATCCAGTCTGCCATGGCGATGAGTTGTTGTAGCACAAAGGATTCCAGCAAGTGGCCAAAACGTGGCCGCTCTTCGTTCCATCGATCCGCATCCAGCTCGCCCAGGCTGGCGGCGATCCCAGAGTCAACGAAATGGAGCTTGGGCGTCTTGACCAGGCGTTTGCTGCGGTTGCTGTGCCAAGCAGGCAGGCGGCGAATAATAAATAGTCGCTCCAGTAAAGTCAGGTAGCGTTCGACGGTTGCCCGAGAATGGCCGAGGTCTTGTGAGATGGCACTGATATTGAGAAGTTGCCCGGTTCTGCTTTCCAGGAAGCTGAGGAGGCGTAACAGGTCACTGGCGTTCTTAACCTCAGCGATATCGCGGACGTCCCTTTCGACGACTGATTGAATGTAGTTGCGCCGCCAGCGATCTCCCCGGGCTGGATCACGCTTTACCGATTCCGGATACCCACCCGCCACCAGCAGAGCGGCCAGTACCGAGGATTCTGGCTTTCCCGAGGGAGTGATCTCTGGTTTCAAGTTCCCGGCCAAAAACAACTCCAGAAATCGCCCCGCCGATTTCCGAACTTCCGATTCGGTCAGGGGGTGGAGGTGAAGGCACTCCATCCGCCCCGCAAGGGAATCGGCCAAGCGCGGCAACTGCAGCAAGTTCGCCGAACCGGTCAGCAGGAAACGGCCGGCCTTGCGGTTGGCATCGACGTTGCGCTTGATGGCCAGTGTGAGTTCGGGAACCCGTTGGACCTCATCAATCGCCACCTGCTCCGGCAATCCGTCGATAAAGCCTTCCGGATCCTGCTGAGCGAGCGCAAAGTAACCCTTGTCATCGAGGCTGACGTACTGGCGGTTTGGCTCGCAAAAGCGTGCCAACGTGGACTTCCCGCACTGCCGGGGTCCCAGCAGGCAGACCACCGGCGTGTCCGCCAAAGCGGCGTCCACCGCCCCCTTGAGATGGCGAGGCAGGTAGCTCTGATCTGACACGTCGCCTTTCATTTTCGGCTAATTGCTATCTTGGTGCCCGGCTAATTGCAACATTAAAGGGCGGCAGATTGCTACATTTAGTCTCGTCAAATTGTAACGTCAGAGCCCGACCGATTGCGCCCTATGGGTCGGACAAATTGCCCTCTTGCTCGCATGGGCTGGAAGGAGAGTTCAGGACGTCTTCCGGTTTGCCTCTGCAGGCGTTGTCCGTCCCTCGACGACTCCGATTCACCGGCGCGGCGGTATCGGGAGGGAGAAATTCCGACTGAAAATTGAACAACAAACGATCCAGTTCCCACCCATTGATGCCGGCTTCGCGGGCAATGCCCAGATAGAAGTCCTCCTCTTCGGAATAGGTGCGGAACGATAAGCCGTGCGCCTTTGAAATGGATTTGATTCGCGCATCGACGGCGATGCAGTCGCGGAAATCCTCATGATACACATCCATCATGATGTTCCGAGCATACTTGTCGCCGATGCCAGGGAGGGCCTTCAGGAAGCGGATCTTCGCTTCGCGTCCGGGAAGACCAAGCAGTATCTGCCTGGCCGCTATCGGACCACCCATTCTCTTGACTTCGTTGAAACACCCCATAATGAATTCCGCCTTCTTGGCCGGCATGCGAACCTTGGCCGCCCGACAGGTTTCCTCCACTTGTTTCCTCCGTGCTCTGGCCGAAAGCGCCGCCAAGGCCTCGTTCGTCACGCGCTCGTAATTCGAGGGCGTTTCGATTAATCCATGTCGACCCGCCGCACGACCCATGGTCGCAAAGCTTAGGAGGAGGTAGTGCCACAGGAAGTCCGGACGGGCGAGGTTCTCATGGGCGGACTTCAACTCCTTCAGGCGCAGGCGATGCTTTCGCGCGACAGTCCTGGCGCGCGCTGCCAGAGTCTTCTGAATGACGGCCTTTGCGGGCATGAATCATCTGCCATACAACACGCCGGATTGAAGATGGCAAGTCAGAGTGAAATCGGGGTGACCATCGGTCGCTTCTTGCCGACTACAACCGATTATCCCTCGACAACGGCGCGAGGCGAGCCGGCGGGAGGGGGCGGAGGGCGTCAGGTCCGCATTCTTGACAAAACCCTCCTCACAACTGGTTGCCGCCCGCCTCTTTGCATTAGGGCCAAGCGGATCAGGACCCCAACGGATCAGCACACCGAAGTGATGCGGGGATTTGGGAGCGAACATCGCGGCGTAACTCTGATCTGATCGGCGATGCATCTCTAAAACGTCGCTCGGAATCTGTCCGGGAGCCCCGCCACGCACCGGGGCGGCCATTTATCGTCCGCCCCGCATCGGAGGACAGGGGGCGCGTTTTTTCTCCTTTTGTGAATGATGGGTATTTTCTTGTTGACCGTCACTATATAGAACTACATATTCCCGCTCGATGGACCCCTTTGAAATAAAGGAAGCGAGAGTATCGCTCGGGCTGACGCAGGAGGAATTAGCGGAACGGCTCGGTGTTACCTTTGCGTCTGTAAACCGTTGGGAGAACGGTAACGCCAAGCCTCATCGGGGCCGGCTTAAAGCAATCCGGACATTACTCAAAGAGGCAAACCTGGAAGGGCGGAGGAAGGACCTCAAAGTCGGTGAACCGAGAGCGCAATTTGCCCCTCGCATCGATTTTTCGGGAAAGCCCGTCTCCGTTCAGCTGGCGATCGAATCTGTTCGCCTCCAACACGGCCACCTTTACAACAAAACTTTTGGCCTCGAGCTTTCGCGGGTTGTCCCGCTCCCGCATCAGCGCATTGCGGTTTACGAAGCTCTGTTACCCATGAACGTCATTCGTTTCCTGCTTGCCGATGACGCTGGCGCTGGAAAGACGATCATGGCAGGGCTGCTCATTCTGGAGTTGTTGAAACGGGGGCGAATCAAGTCGGTCATCATCGTCTGTCCTGCCGGATTGACCTGGAACTGGCGGCGCGAGCTGAAGCACTTTTTCGACCTCAATTTCCGAATTCTGAAAGGGAGCGATTTTGACCACGAAAATCCTCTCCTTGTGGAGGGGCTCTACATCATCAGCGTCGATACCGCCGCTACGGACCGCATTCGGGAAGGTATCCGGGATGCAAAGGAGCTTTACCTCGACCTGACCATCTTTGATGAAGCTCACAAGCTTTCGTGGACGGACGAGAAACGACAGGATACCAAAACACGTCGTTACCGACTCGCCGAAATTCTGGGGGGAAAGTCAAAGCACCTGCTGCTTCTTACGGCTACACCCTACATGAACAAAAAGTTTTCTTATTTCGCCTTATGGCGTCTGCTCGACCCGAATGTTTTTTCCACCGAGCAAGCCCTCGCGGAGTTTCCCGAGGAGAAGCGGAGGCATTATTTCATCCGCCGCCTGAAGGAGGAAATGGTCGATTACCAGGGGCGACCCCTCTACAAGCCGCGCCTCTGCCAGACGCTTCTCTATCCTCTCTCCAGGTTCGAGAAGGAATTCTACAATGGGGCTTCCGAATACCTCAAATGGAGCTTTGAGAACAACCGGAAGCTGAACAAAAATGCCGCGGCGATGGTGGTTGCCGTTCTGCAGCGTCGATTGGCCAGCTCCACCTATTCCTTGGTGCAATCGCTCAAGCGCCGAAGGGAGCGGATCGTTGCGTCGGAAGATGAGACGCCGGTCCGGGGCGTTCGCATGACGGACCCTTATGAAGACGGTGCGGCCGACGACACGGAACCGACCTTGGATGGACGTGAAAGCGTTGAAAACGCGGAGAACGAGTTGCTGGGGTCTCTTGTGTCGGAAGACGAATTGGTGCGCGGACTCGAGATCGAGAAATTGGACGCAGTCCTGCAGATAGGCGAGGAGATCCTGGCTTCACAGGGAGAGAGCAAGTTTTCGAAACTTCGCGAACTGATCGAGTCCGCGCGATTTCAGAACGAGCAAATGCTCATCTTTACCGAGCACCGCGACACGCTCGATTATTTGCGCAACCGCTTTGAAGAGCTCGGCTATACCGGCCAGATCGCCGCGATCCATGGAGGTATGCCGGTCGAGGAGCGGGAATATCAGCGCATCTTTTTCATGCCCCCTCCCGTTCGCAAAGAACAAGGACTCACGCACGACCGATCCGGCCATGCGCGGATCATGCTCGCGACGGATGCCGCGGGGGAAGGAATCAACCTCCAGTTCGCCTGGCTGATGGTGAACTACGATATTCCGTTCAACCCAGCCCGCCTCGAACAGCGGATGGGACGCCTTCATCGTTTTGGCCTGAAGCACTCGGAGGTTCGTATTTTCAACATGGTTGCCGATGGCACCCGCGAAGGTCGCGTGTTGGAGATTCTGCTGCAAAAGTTAAACGACGCTCGCCAGGAGCTGAGCAGTGACAAGGTCTTCGATGTGGTGGGCCAGCAGCTTTCCGATGTGTCGATTAAAGACCTTTTGTTGGACGCCTTGCTCGATGGCGCGCCGGACAGATCGGTGAAGAAGATCGAGTCCATCATGGCTACGAAAAACCTGCGGCGGCAGGTCGAGGAGGCCCGCAAAAAGGCGACCAGCTTCGGTGACGTCGGCCGCCGTCTCGGCGAACTCAACGCGGAACGTGAAACCGAGCGACTCAACCAGATGCTTCCGGCCTTTATCGGTCGTTTCGTGGAAAAGGCTGCGCCTCACTTGGGGATCGAGATTAAGGGCGACCTCTACCAGAAAGCAACCTTCACCCTGCCGTCAAAGGACAGTGATTGGTTGAAGCGCGCCTTCGACGTCAGCGGAGAGCCGCTTCCCGCCGCCGTGTCCTTGCGCCCTGATTTCCAGATTACAGAGGGCGGCAACGGCACGGTCAGCTTCCTTCGCCCCGGTGAAGTGATGTTCGACGCGATTTGCGCTGAGGTTTTCCGCCGATTCGGGATGGATGCCCAGCGCGGCTCCGTTTTTCGGGATCCTCAGGCGACCGCTCCGTATTACATCGCTGTTTTCAGCTGCCAGGTCATCGAGCCACGCCACGATTTGTTCGCGAAAAACGGCAGCAGCTCCGGCTATGATTACCGGCTTTTTGCGCTGCGGTGGGACGAAAAGGGGAAGTTTGAGCCGATCGCCGTCAATCGACTTCTGGCCCTGCATGGCGCGCCTGAGTTGATCTCCCAGTCGGGAAAGCTGATCGTTTCGCCCGAGGCGCAGGCCGAATCCGCCGACTCCCAGGCACGCGCCTACGCCGACACCACCTTCCTCCAGGAGCTTCGTCAGCGCATGAAAACGGAGGTTCAGGAGCGGTTGCGCGACCTGTCTCGGGGGTTTGACTTCCAGATGAGTCAACTCGCCGAGCGCCGCCGCGATTTGGCGAAGAAGCTTCGCGACGGCGATACTTCTGTCGAAAAACGTTTCCAGGAAGTGAAGGACAAACAAGCCGCTCTGTCAGAGGAGCGTGCGAAAGCCCTGCTGCGCGAGGAAACCCTTCCCGAGCTGTTGGAGATCGGAGACCTGCGTCGTCTCGCGATTTCGCTGGTGGTGCCGGATCCTTCCGAGGAGGCGAGAGAGCTTTTCAACCGGGACATCGAGGCGATGGCCATGCGCATCGCGATCAACTATGAGGTCGATCACTACAGCGCCAAGGTCTTCGATGTGTCGAACCCTCGCCTCGGCAAAGGCTACGACCTGGAGAGCCACCGCGCAAACGGCGAGAAAGTGGCGATTGAGGTCAAGGGGCGTGCGGCGCGAAGCCCGGTCCACATGACGGAAAACGAATGGCCGACCGCCGCCAACGTCCGCGACAAATACTACCTTTACTGCGTCTTCGACTGCGCCAGCAGCCCGCAGCTCTTCCGCGTTCAGGACCCATTCGGGAAAATCCTCGTCAAGACGCACCAGTCGTTCACGATCAACCCAGGTCAAATCATACGGGAGGCCGAGCCGGAATGAGGAGAACAGGAGCCAGGAGTCAGAATTCAGGAGTCAGGAGACTGAAGGTTTACGATGCCGTCGTCCGTAGCCTCGGGCCTTCGCCCGATAATGGCTGCCGGCAACAAGGTCGGCGCACCGATTGTTCTCCCAAAACTATCGGTTTATTGTTGACGGCGGAATTTATTTGGATTTGCTGGATTTATACATCCCTCCGGTTCGTTTCGACGGCCGGACGCAGGGCAGTTCCGAAAGGGGCTGCCCTTGCATATTTTACGGGGGTGCCATTCGGCCGGAAGGAGGTGCCTCGGTGAAGACCATCCTCTACGTCGACGGTTTCAATCTCTACTACAGCGCCGTCAAGGACACGCCGCTCAAGTGGCTCAATCCCATAGCCCCTTCCGCCCGACTCTTTCCTCGCAATCAGATTGTCGGGGTTAATTACTTTAAGGAGAGCGTCGGACCGATGCCTCGCGGCTTTAATCAGTATAATCGCGAACATGTGCGATGGCACCCATGTTTGTGTGAAAACCTATGACCCAACCTCCCAATTTACCTAGTGGAATGAGCCAAGAAGATTATCTCTCCGCATCCAAAAAGCACTTCAATGATGCTTACGGATTACATGGGCAATGCCGCTACGACAACGCGGGCTATCTCGCGGGATACGTCGTCGAGTGCGGGTTGAAATCTCTCCTCCAATCAGATTCCCCGGTCTCCGCCCGGTCTTTGGGACATGATCTAACCACGCTCTCGACAAACGCACTCCAACTCGCCGCCCTTCTCTCCCCTGCGAGGCGACGGATTCAGATTCCGAATTCTCAGGATTTTCAAGATCTCCTTGCAGAATGGAAACCGGAGGAGCGATACTATCCGGAAGGCAATATCCTTCATGCCAAGGCGGATTCTCGCTTACGAGCCGCAACTGAGATGTTTCAAAGCGTAATCATTCCGACCTTCCTCGACGGAAGAACAACTTAGAAATAAATAACATACATTATGAAGCATTTCACTGAAGCATTTGAGGAATCCGTAAACGCACTCAAGTCCCAGCCTATTTCTACTAGCTGCGAAAAAATCTGCCTTATGGTCGATGTGGAAGGCCGGTTCCGCGTTCTGGCAAAGCCCGTATCGGGGCAGACGGAATCTGTTGTAAAAGACACAATCGTCGCCACCCTTGGGCCGGCTGCGGACAAGTATTGGGGAGGAGAACTTTGGATCGATGGGTCGAAATCTTCCGCAGCCGACGGAAAGGTATTTGAAGCCGTGTGGCACAACGCCGTTGTTGAACCAGATTCTCCCTCAGTTTATTTGCTTCACCGTCGGATCTCGAAGGACTCTTGGTTTGCGGTTGGCGGTGTCCCTCCTTGGCCCCTCGTTTCTCAATCCCCCCTGATCATATCGTTTTACAGTTACAAGGGAGGTGTCGGACGCTCAACCAGTCTTGCCTCAATTGCGGTACAGGAAGCGCGCAAGGGTAAACGAGTGCTTGTGATTGACTTTGATTTGGAAGCACCGGGGTTGGCTTCTATGTTTCCGTCGCCTGATCAAACAGCAACCGGCATTGGTGTAGTTGACTTTCTGTTGGAATATCCTTTGGCCGGCTCCGATTTCAGTTTTGAAGACCTGCATTACAGGTATGAAAAGCCAAAGGCCACGGGCAATATGGGGGGCGAGATTCAAGTAATCCCGGCCGGATCTGTGGATGCACACTACCTCGAAAAGCTTGCTCGCGTCAATTATCACCGCATGCAAGGAAATGAAGGCTCGGGGCGGCAGGCTGATCCCCTTGGAGATCTCTTGAAGATAGCCCGTAAGCAGATAAAGCCGGATCTCGTGTTAATCGACTCACGGGCCGGCCTTCACGATCTGGGTGGGCTTGCCCTCAGTCCGCTCGTCCATCGTCACGTTCTTTTCGGGCTGGATTCTGAGCAAAGCTGGAGAGGCTTGCAATTGGCAATCCGCCATCTCGGACGGAACCGCATTGAGCAGAGGAAGCGTCAACAAGAGTGTTTTCTTGTTCAAAGCATGGCCTCGCCAAAACAAGAGATCCGCGAAAAGGCAGTGCAACGTTTCTTGGAGAAGGCACATGAAGTGTTCAGTGATGACTACTACGATTCGCCAGACACTGACGATCCCGAGTACCCAGTGCCCGATTTGCAGGCGACCGACCAGCCGCATTTTCCCGTCGTCCTTAAGCATTCTGAAGAAATTATGGGTTATGACACGGTCGAAGATGCGGCAGACGCATTAAGCGGGGACGATTACGTTAAGTTGGCTCAGCGAATTCTCACCGAATAAGGGATACAATGGAAAAAGTTAACGAGAGTAAGGCCCGCGATCTGCGGCAGATCTTTATAGACATGGCCGAATCCGGCCAAGGCGAGGGAGGTGATAGTTCCACTTTCCTCCGTCGCTTTTTGCCGTTGCCAATCCATGGGCGGGTGCTGGAACCGGACTGCATGTTGATTATTGGTCACCGTGGAGCGGGCAAGTCTGAGCTCTTCCGCGCATTGAAGACTCCCGGCGGTCCCGAATCCATCGCGAATGTTGCAACCCGCATCAGCGCTGAGGATCTACAAAAAATACGTTGGTGTGTGGGATACACTACCGAAGGATCTAGTTTCCCGCATCCAATGTTGTTCCAGCGCTTTGCTGTCTCGAGAACCTCCTATGACTTGCAGATGGTCTGGCTCGCCTATTTGCTTCGTGCGCTTCAAGACAGTAAGGTCGACCTACCTGTTGATTTGCCGCTGGACCTATTTCAATCGTCACCCGGGCCGGAGCCACTGTTCAAGTTGACCGAAGCTAATGTTGCCCTATTTATCGAGGCGATCGATAAGCTAAATGAGAGACTGTTGGCCGACAACCAATATGTTTTCGTGACCTACGATGAACTCGACCGCGTCAGTTCATCTGACTGGGACACGTTAGCTAAAATAATTCAAGGACTCGTTCAATTTTGGTCCGCAAATTCCCGACGGTGGAAGCGCATCCGTCCGAAGATATTCCTTCGCCACGATCTCTACCAAAAGGCTGCCGTGGTTGGTCCTGACGTTTCCAAGCTTAGTGCTCAGCGACTTAGCCTTTCCTGGAGCGTGAAAGATCTTTACGCCCTATTCTTTAAGCGCTTGGTGAATCGCGAGCGGGATGCGATCAGTGAGTATTTTGCAAAAACGTTGCCGGTAGGCGAGGAAAAGGGGGCTGTTGGTTGGGTTCCGACCGTGCGTGATGAGAGCGATTTCCAGCCGGCCATCGAGCGGCTTTGCGGAGAATTCATGGGAGTCAGTGCCACTAAAGGGCGAACTTTCACCTGGATCCCCACCCATCTTCAGGACGCCCACGGTGAGGTTCTTCCACGATCATTCGTTCGTCTCTTTGAGAAGGCGGCAGAGATCGAGGACCAGACCGGTAAGGCCAAGTGGCCTCAGTTGATTCACCACACGTGCTTGCGTGGGGCTCTCGATAAGGTTTCCGGAGACCGTATTGAGGAGTTGAAAGAGGAGTTTCCCTGGATCGACACCGTTCGTAGGCACCTTCTCCAGCTCGGCCTCAAGGTGCCTTTGGAACGAAGAGAACTTCAAGACCAACTCGAAATCAACTGGTCGGCGCTTCCCGAACCTGATCGACCGCCTTTCCGAAATAGCTACGACTTGGTTCAGTTCTTGGGGGAATTTGGCCTTCTCTACACGCGCAATGATGGACGGATCGACGTCCGCGACATTTATCTTAGCGGCCTTGGCTTCAAGCGCAAAGGCGGCGTGCAGCGACCGTTTTAATCTCGCGGGGTTTCTAGAAATGCCTCTCTTCTCACAACGGAAAGGAATTACTCCACTCTCGAAGGCCATCCAGCGCGAAAGCATGGACCAGGAACTTAGGACAGCTCTATGGAATGTCCTGTGCATTCGGCTCTGGGATGCCTGGTCACCAGGTGATTTCTATGGAGGTCAAAGCGATAAGGCTAGGCGCATCGAGGCATTGGTCCACAGGATCTGGATGGGCTACTTCAAAAGACCCAAGGATTCGTGCCCTAAATTTAAATCAGATTATACAGAGTCGGCCTACAATGAGTTTCGAGCATATATCTTCGGGGCCGAGTGGTGGCAGTGTCTGGATCTCATCGAGTTCATTATCAAGACGGTTTCAGCAGATTCTTCGCCCGACCTGAAACGGATCATTAACAGTGTTCTGGAAACTGAAAACTCCGCCTACCGTATAGTCGGCGATGAAATCACGGAAATTTCGGACGAACACGAAATCGAGCCGATCCAGACAGCCCTAGAAAGTGGCCCGCTATCCTGTCGCCAACATTTTACGCGAGCCTTGGAACTTCTTTCCGATCGGAAACAACCGGATTATCGCAATTCAATCAAGGAGTCGGTTTTGGCTGTTGAATCGGCATGTCGAGTGATCGCCGATAAACCCAAGGCGACGTTGGGCGACTGCCTAAAAGTGATTAACAGTCGGCGGCCGCTTCATCCTGCTTTCAAAGATGCGCTCAGCAAGTTATATGGCTATACCAGCGACAATGGGGGCATCCGACATAGCCTCACGGACGAAGGGATCACCCCCACTTTTGCGGACGCCAAGTTCATGCTGGCTACCTGTTCCGCATTCGTAAATTACCTTTGGACGTGCGCCGCCGAGAACGGGCTTTCCGTAAAGATCTCATGACTACCAAACGTCTCATAGAAGTAGCCTTTCCGTTGGAGGAAGCGTCCTTGGCCAGTGTGCATGAGAAGAATGTGCGGCATGGGCATATTTCGACGTTGCATATTTGGCCGGCGCGGCGGCCGTTGGCGGCGTCGCGGGCGGCGATCCTGGCGGCGTTGTTGCCGGATCCGGGGCGGGCGGACAAGCGGCGGGAACTGTTGCGGTTGATCGGCGGGACGGAGGAACAGGATTTTCGAAACGGGGCGCTTTTCTGGGGGACCGAGGAGATGGAGCCACTCCAGGAGTTACGGAAGCGGGTTAAGAAATTCTATCCCGATGGTGCGCCGAAGATGCTCGATCCCTTCGCAGGTGGGGGGGCCATTCCATTGGAGGGGATGCGGCTCGGTTGCGAGGTGACGGCCTCCGATCTCAACCCGGTCGCCTGGTTTGTCCTGAAATGCACGCTGGAGCTGCCGCAGAAGTTCGCCGGGACGAAGTGGGACCTGCCGGAGTTCTGCAAGAGGTGGCCGGACTTCGTCGAGGATTTCGCCGGCGGTAAAGTGAAGAAACGGAAGCGGGTGGACGTGGCGGCGATGGGAGAGGTCGAGCAGATGAACCTGCTCTTTACCGAATACGAAAAGAAGCAGCCTGCTGATCTTGCCTGGCATGTGAGGGCCTGGGGGCGCTGGGTGCTGGAACGGGCGCGAGCCGACCTCGATCGGCATTACCCGGTTGTCAATGGCGAGCAGCCGGTCGCGTATCTCTGGACCCGTACCGCGCGGGACCCGTCGAACAACGCGCGGATTCCGTTGTTGAAGACTTTCTGGTTCAACAAAAAGAAAGGCAGCCGCTCCGCGCTATTGCCGGTGCCGGACGCGGACCAATCAGGCGTGACGTTCAAGCTGTTGCGAGAAGAAGATTTGAGCACGAAGGCCCGGCGGCAAAAAGTGATCGCCCACTATCCGTTCCTCGCCGAGTGGGAAGTGACGCCGGAAACCCTGGACCAATTTCTTCAGGAGGGAACCATGAACCGCTCGGGCGTTTGGAGCCCGTGTGGGGGACGCCCGGGCCTGATCTGCCTCGACATGGAGCAACTGCGCCGCCAGGGCGAACTGAAACTCCTTGGCAGCCAGTTGACTGTCGCGGTGGTGGAGGCATACAAGCCGAACGGCAAGACCACACACAAAAGATACCGCGAGATAACCGATGCAGACAGTAAGGCCGCGGACATCGATACGGACGAGTTGGAAGCTCTGTTCGAGGAAATACCACACGGAGTACCCGAAGAGGCGATACATACCGGCGGAGGCAGTGGGGCCGGACGTGCTTTTTCCATCCCTAAGTACGGCTTCAAAACCTTGGGCAGTTTGTTCACATCGCGGCAACTGCTTGCATTGGGAACGTTCGTCAAACATACGCGGGCGTTGCGCGAAGCCGCGAAACGGATGGGTTTCGATCAAAATTACATCGACGCCGTGAGCTGCTATCTAGCTGTCGCACTCGATAAAGTCATTGATTATGGGAGCACGATTAGCACATGGAACGTAAACCGGGAAAATATACGAGGCACATTTTCCCGTTTTGCACTTCCCATGACTTGGGATTTCTCCGAGACCAGTACAGTCGCTCAGGGATCTGGTGGGTATGAAGGGTCGTTTGAGTGGATTAGCCGATATATCGCGCACGCGATAGATGCCACCGAAGCGAGTCCGCCTCCTACCGTCGTCGTTCGTTCGGCGAAGGAGAAAGTTGGCAAAGAGGTGGATGTAATCGTCACCGATCCTCCATACTACGATGCCATTCCTTACTCTGACTTGATGGATTTTTTCTACGTGTGGCTGCGCCGCACGCTATGGGATCTAGCGCCGGAATACAACGAGCGCTTTGCAGAACCTCTCGCGCCAAAGTGGAATCATGAGGAGAACGACGGAGAATTGATCGATGACGAGTCCCGGTTCGATGGCGACAGAAAGAAATCCCAGGACAATTACGAAAATGGAATGCGGGACGCCTTCAAAGCGAGCTTCGATTCGCTGAAGGACGACGGGCTGCTCGTCATCGTTTTCGCCAACAAGGAAACGGAGGCATGGGAGACACTTATTCGCGGATTGATCCGTGCGGGCGGAGAGGTAACGGCTAGTTGGCCAATCCGTACGGAGAGATCAGGACGCACCCGTGGTCTGAGCTCGGCGGCGCTTTCATCCTCCGTCTGGATCGTTTGTCGCAAACGCGCGAAGGCGGCGGCGACGGGATTCGATGCCCAGGTTCTCAAGGAGATGCGGAGCATCCTGCTCGATCCGCGCAAGGAACTGGACGACCGCAACCTGCTACAGTTTTTCTTCCAGAGTGGAATTCACGGACCCGACTTCATCTGGGCGGCGCTCGGGCCGGCGTTGCAGGCTTACAGCCGTTATCAACTCGTCCGCAAAACGGAGGGAGGGGTGATGGGCGTAAAGGATTTCCTCCAGGAGGTTCGCCACATCGTGATGCAGTTCAGTCTCGGTGAGCTTCCCGGCTTCAGCGACACCCGCGCCGCCAAAGAGGGGAAGGGAGCGGACCTGAACCTCGACGCCGTCACTCAGTATTACCTCTTGCACCGGGGATTTTTCGGAATGGAGCCGGCGGCGGCTGGGGCGTGTATCCTCTACGCCAATGCGTGTGGCAAGACCGATCGCGAGCTCCAGGTCGCTCACCATGTCATCAAGCTTGCGGCGAAGAAAGGGGCTGGCGGCGAAGATGCCAAGGGGAACCAGTTTCAACTGCTGACCTGGAAAGAGCGGATCAAGTTTCAAAAGCTCGGTGAAAGCCGCAACACTGAGACCGCGCCGTTGATCGACCGCGTCCACAAATTGATGCAGTTGCTCAAGGAGAACAAGGGCGTCGAACTGCGGGAGACCTTCGACCGGTGGGGACTGATCGGCGAGCCGGCCCTGCGCCCGCTGCTGTTCGCCCTGCGCCATTTGGCGAACAAGGCCGGGGACAAGGACGAGGAGCGTATCCTCGATGTGCTCACAGACCAGTTTTTCCAGGGCTCGCGCGCTGTGGAAAGCATTGCAGTCAAGGAACAAGGTCGCTTTGATGGCGAGGAATTTGAGGAGGTTTGAAGAAGACAGGAGTCAGGAGTCAGGAGCCGGGAGACGGAATAGATCGAGCAGAAGGAGACGTATATGGGTAGCAGGAAAAAGGCGGCGACGTTCGAAGATTTGATTGTATGGCAAAAGGCGCACAGGTTCGTGTTGGACGTTTACGAGTTGACTCGCAATTTTCCGAAATCGGAAATTTACGGGCTCACCTCTCAGTTTCGCAGGGCGGCGGTTTCCATCCCATCGAACATTTCCGAGGGCTTCAAAAAGCGCGGACGGGCTGACAAAGTCCGGTTTTATAATATTTCTCAAGGCTCGCTCGAAGAATGCCGCTACTACCTAATCCTGACCCGAGATCTTGAATACGGACAAGTAGACCCGCTGATCGACCTCCTGGAGGAGACAAGCAAGCTCCTCGACGCTTACCAACGAGCGGTAGAGGACTGTCTTTCACCTTCTGACTCCTGAATTCTGGCTCCTGACTCCTGACTCCCAAATTCCCATGCCGAAAAAAAACGAAAAGATTTACCAGCCCTGGCGGAAGACCTGCAAGTTGCGGCCTGAAATCAAGGAAGGCGCACTGAAGATGAGCGACTTCGCCGTGGACCTGCACAAGATCGTTCACGGTTACGATGGCGAGCAGCCGGCCTACTGTGATCCGATTCATTTCTTTGGCACGACCTACGCCACCGGCAATATGCGGAACTTCGCGAAACGCGTGTTGAGCCGTTTGGCCGAGAAGGAAGGAGGCGAGGCTATCCTCAACATCTCACAGACATTCGGCGGCGGAAAATCGCACACGCTCGCGTCGCTCTATTATCTCGCAACACTTGGGGAGAAATTACCGGCGGATGAATTGTCGGTGAAATCTTTCCTGGCGGGGGCACAGTTGAAAAGTCCGCCCCAGGCGGCAGTCGCGGCCGTTTCTTTCGACAAAGTCAGCTGGAAGACCGGGGTCGAGCTGAAAGGCCCCGATGGCAGCATCCGGGAACTGCGCATGCCATGGAACCAGATCGCCTGGCAGCTGCTCGGGCAGGAGGGGCTGGATCTGATCGACCGCGATGAGACTCAGCCAGACTACGATACCCCACCAACCGATCTCGAATGGGGGAAACTGTTGGCCAAGGCGGAGGCGTCAGGCAGAGGCGTGTTGATCCTCGTCGATGAGTTTCTGATGTGGGCGCACGACGCCGCCACGGTCGATCCGACCGGGACGAGTAAAGATCGCGGCAGCTTCTGGATCGAGCGGCTCAAGAATTTTTGGCAACGGCTTGCTCAGGCAGTCGAAAGCTCGAAGCGGTCATGCCTGGTCGTATCCCTGCTGGCGACTGATCCCGCTAAAATGGATACGCTGGGGAAAGACGTCATGCGCGCCTGCAACAATGGACTGAACCGGCAGGCTTCCAGGCAGACACCGGTCGAGAAGGAGGACTTGTCAAAACTGCTGCGCCGCCGGCTTTTTGCGGCGGTGCCCGAGTCCGACGAAAAACGGGAGGCTTACGTTCTCGGTTTCTGGGACCGTCTGAAGAACGTCGATTCGGTTCAGGCGAGCCAGGCGGGGGCGCTCGGGCGTTTTACGCGGGACTATCCTTTTCATCCTGACCTTCTGGAACGCCTTTACGGAAAATGGTCGGATCTTCCCTCCTTTCAGCGGACCCGCGGACTGTTGCAGGTTTTTGCCACGGCACTGAGCGAAGCTGAGGTATTCGACGAGTCTCCGATCATCGGGCCCCAGGTCTTCTTGAAAAGGGCGGGCGAGGAAGGCATGAGTAAAGCTTTGGGAAGGTTGACGGAAATCGCCCAGGAGGCGGTGGACGAACATCCGAACTGGCCGAACAGTTTACGGACTGATCTACCGCGGGCGAAACAGGCTCAGGCACAGGAAGCGGCGACGCTGACAGCGCGCGAAATCGAAGCGGCTTGCGTGACCGCGTTCCTCTATTCGCAGCCTATCGGTGAGCAAGCGGAAGTCTCCGACATTCGCTGGCTAGTCGGAGCGGCCTGCGAATTTCCCGTTGTTTTGAATACCGGATTGATCGCTTATGCCGGTGTCTCCTGGTATCTGGAGGAGTGCGACGTCACAGACACCGCCGGCGTGCCGCGATTTTGGCGCATGGGGCCGCAGCCGAACCTGCGTCAGATCCAGGAACAGTATAAGAAGGAGACCCTGAAGCGCGCGAAGGATGAATTCGACGAAATCACCCGGAGCCTGAAGGGAGGATTTTACGAGCCCTTCGATGACGCGGGCGCAGTGGTCCACAAGCTTCCGCGGACTCCGGCCAATGTCGACGATGACGGGAAATTCCGTTTCGTGGTTCTCGGGTCGGATCATGCCACGGTGCCCGGTGACAAATTGAGCGCCGATACACTGGCATTTATCGAGCAGGGAAAATCTCAGGGAACGCAGCGGAAGTTTAAGAACATCGTCGTCCTTGTCGCGCCCAGCCGAGCCGGCTTCAACGAGGCGGAACAGAAGATCGCCGACCATCTGGCATGGATTGAAGTCTCAAACTCGAAGGACTACAACGAATTTAAGAGCGACCAGAAGCACATCGTAACGAAGCGCATCCGGGAAACGAAAGGTGAAGCTCAGTCCGCTGTGCGAAACGCGTTTGAGATGGTCTCGTTTCTCGATGAAAACGGGAAGATCGTCTCTCAGAAAATCAGCGCCGGCAATCCGGATGGCTTGTTGGCGGAACTGCTTCACACCAAGGCGCTTCGCCTGTTCAACGAAAAGATCGACCCGGATGCCATTATGCCAGGTGGTCCTTATGCGAATTGGGTGGAAGGCCAGCCCTACCAGCCGGTCGAGGAGATCTACAAGATCTTCGGTCGAAATCCGAAGATGCCCAAGCTCCTCAGCAGCAAGGTCGTTTTGAATACTATCGAGTTCGCGGTCGGCAAGGGTATTCTCGCGCTCAAGTATGTTACGCCGGGCGATAAAAGTGAGGTTTGGTTCTGGAAATCTGAGATTACGGTTGCCGATTGGGAGAAGCATTCTCAGGTGTGGATTCCCGCGGAAACGGAGCTGGATTCGCTCAATGCAGACGCGATTCTACCAGCCTCTCTTCCGGGGCTGTGGCAGGAGGAAGAGGGGGCTGTCAAACTATCCGAGATCTGCCGATGGTTCGACGGAGAGCATACTTTTCAGGAAAAGCTGGACGAGGATTACGTTATGGAGCGTCCCGTTCCCAAGGCTGTGCACGCGGCAGTCCACAAAGCGGTGGCGCGTGCCGTCGAGGACGGCAAGCTTTGGCTGGTGATTGGCGAAGACAGTGTCTTTGAAGAGGAGCCCACTTCCCAACAGTTGGTGCCGGACGCCGAACTGAGACGACCTCCTTCCTCCCTTGCGCCGGTCGATCTACTTCCCGCCAACCTGCCAGGTGCCTGGGAACAAGATTCCTCCACCGGCGAAAAGCTGTTTACCGAGCTTCGCAAAGTGAATGGACTTCCCTGGCCGAAGAAGATGTTCCTTGAAGCGTTCAATGCCGGCATAGCTCAGGGGTTCTACGGTCGCGGCGAAGGGACGGGCGAGTTCGAGGATTATCCTTCCGCGGCAAAAGCCGCGATCCGGATTGAAGCCAAGCCCAAATCGCTTCCGGCTTCCGCTCCGACTCCTGGCAAAAAAGCCTTTCACGGCTACGAGACGCCAGAAGTCGAGCTGGAAATCCACGAGCTGCAGAACCTGGAGGAAAACATCGACAAGCTAAACAGTCTGTTGTCCGGCTGCGATATGCGGGTCGTAGTGAAAATCCGTGCTTCCGGAGAGGCTGAGAAAAAGTCAACGGAGGTGACGCAGCTTTTGGAGCAAATCAAGAAGGGGTGGTCGAAGTCTTAGTTGTCGAAGATACGAACCCCGTTCAAAAATCAACCCATGACCGACCTCGACCCACGAATTGAAGAATCCCTCCGGGAGAAGTATGGGGCACTCGCCAAACAGGGTGAACTCATGGCACCGGAGAAATTGCGTGACGGCTATGCCGTGTTTCGCGAGCGGTTTGGGCCTGACGTTCTTCGGTCGCTGGACGGTGTGTCTTTGCTAAACCTGATGCATTTGCACGGAAATAAGGAGAGCCTTGTTTATTGGTTGGAGTTTAAAAATGATGATGATTTTCCCGGCCGCCGCTTTGGTAGCATTGCCGGCGGCAGTTCCCACAAGTTTGGGCTCTTTTGCCGAAGAGAGACCGGCCAATGGGTCACCGGTAGCGGCCAGAATGAGACGGTGGTTTCAGAGGAAGAAGCAGTTGAAGTTGCGCGGAAACATCGAGACCAGTTGCTGGCGGGGGTCGCTCGACTCGAAAAGCTGGCGGAGACTGCCGATGACGAGACCTACGGCCAGTTGCAGCGAGACATGGTTCAGGAGGCGCCTGACGTCAGCAGGGGCGGTTGGGGGCACAAATATTTCCACCTGATCCATCCGGACAAACTGGACGATTTTCACCGGGAGGACTGGCAGCGAATGATTTTAATCCAGCTGCTGCAAACTCCTCCCGCGGATGAAGGCCTCTATGCCTGTGCCGGTAGATATGTCCGCCTGGCGCATGAGTTCGGCTGGCCCATGAATCATCTTACCACTCTTTTGTATCGGGTCTTTGGGGGCAATCGGGGACCGCGAAAGTATTGGAGAATCGGAACGCGACTGGGAATGGGGCGGGAGGCCCGGGATATCTGGCCGGAGATGATGCGCGGCGGCTATGTCGCCATTGGGTGGGACGCGATCGGCGACTTGTCGCAGTCTGGCACGGGCACCGAGCTCCGTGCCACTGTTCGCAATGCATTGAACGAGCACTATTATCGTACTGACGCGAAAACCTCCTCCCGCAAGTCGGGAGAGATTTTCCGGTTTGTCGAGAAGATCAATGAGGGAGATGTGGTGCTCGCTAAAGATGGGGAGACGCTTCGTGGGGTGGGAATCGTTACCGGTCCGTATTTCTTCGAAGTCGACGAGCTTGGTGGCGCGCCCCACCGGCGCCTGGTTGAATGGCGAATGTTGGATGATCTTAGTTTGCCGCAGCCGGGGGAGGGGAACCTGACGACGGTGAAGGAACTCAAGAGTCAGGAGAATTGGCTAGCGATCGAACGCGCACTGCTGGGGAATGGGAGTCGTGTCGTTCAAACCCCGGTGGATCCACGGAAACCATCCTCTCGGCTGGATGGGATCCCCGGTCGCATCCAGGCGATCCTCGAGCGAAAAGGACAAGTGATCCTGTACGGTCCGCCAGGAACGGGAAAGACGTACTGGGGGCAAAACGCCGCGCGGAATATCGCTGCGCTTGCCGCATTCAAACGGCCCTATCCCAGTCTTTCAGCGGAAGAACGGAAGGAAGTCGATGGCGCGTCTGACCGACCAGGACTCGTCCGCGCCTGCACGTTTCATCCTGCCTACGGTTACGAGGATTTCATTGAAGGGTTTCGCCCTACGACCACCGATTCCGGACAGCTTTCGTTTCAGCAGCGGAAAGGCGCCTTCAAACGCATTTGTCATGATGCCTCAAACATTCCAAACCGGCTGTTTATCCTCCTGATCGACGAGATCAATCGCGGTGACATTCCACGCATCTTTGGAGAACTGCTCACGTTGCTGGAGATGGACAAACGCGGGATGGAAGTGCTGCTGCCTATTTCCGGAGAGGTATTTTCGGTTCCTCCCAATGTCCGCGTTATTGGGACGATGAATACAGCTGACCGCTCTATTGCTTTGCTCGATACTGCCCTTCGCCGTCGCTTCGGTTTTATTGAACTCTTACCAGATTCGCACGTTTTCCGGGATGCCATGGTCGGTGACGAGATTCCTTTGGGGCCATGGCTGGCCGCACTGAACGAACGAATCCGCGATCACCTTGGTCGGGACGGAAGAAATCTTCAGGTCGGGCACGCTTATCTGCTCAGTTCCGGCAAGCCGGTAACGGATTTTCCGCGTTTTGTGAGGATCCTTGCGGAGGACATTATTCCACTTCTCCAAGAGTATTGCTACGAAGATTACAGCATCCTGGTGAAGCTTCTGGGAACCGAATTGGTGGACGAACCTGCTAAGCGTATACGGGAAGATCTCTTCGCTCCAGAGCAGAGAGCGACCCTCGTTCAGTCGCTCCTTGCCCTTTCACCGGATATTGGAACATCGGCAGATGCGAAGCCTTCCACGGAAAATCCGGAGGAACCCGAAGAGGACTTGGATGAAGAGTGAATGCTGTTTCCGTAAGTTTATCTGAGTGGCAAGAAGTCGGGCCCGGGCAAAATCGCGAGCTTTGCGGGACGAGCTTTGGTGGAGATCGGAATGCCCGGGAAATGGCAGCGGAACTCACCATGCGCGGGCCGATTGAGGTGCTTGAACTGGCTGCCGGCCTTCGGGTTAAAGCCACGTCGTTTGTTGGGAGAATTCAGTTGGGAAACCTGGGCATTACGGTCACTCCAAAGATAAGTGGCGCACCTTTCCTCCATCTTCTCCGCTACGCCTACGGCTTTCGCAACTTGGAACTTCATCAGGATGCCGGTTACTCGACGCTGACGAATCACTTTCAGGATTTATTGATCCATCAGTTGGCAGCCGAAGCGGAAGAACTCCTGCGGGCCGGTCTGCATCGTGATTACGTGCGGAGACAGGAGGAGCTTGCCAGTCCGCGTGGCCGGATCGATTTCGGGGATTTTGTCAGAACCTGGAGTCCGAGCCGGGTGACCTTACCCTGTGCGTATCATCCTCGGAACGATGACCATGACTTGAATAGGGCCTTGCTTGCTGGCTTGGCCAAGGCGTATGAGCTAACGACGGATTCTGATCTGCGGGCGCGATTGATGCGCCTAATTCAGACGTTGCAGGAAACAGTGGGAATGCAATCCTTGACCCATGATATGGTGCGAAAAGCGCAGGCCCGGCTGGATCGGCGTGTGATCGCATACAAATCTTCGCTGACGGTAATCGAACTGCTCCTGAGCGCGGAAGGTGTCAGCCTGGAGGACGAGGAAGAGCGGGTGACGTTGCCGGGGTTTCTTTTCGACATGAATCGGTTTTTCCAGCAGATGATCTCACGGTTTCTGCATGACTACCTCGCGGGATTTATCATCGAAGATGAGTTCCGCTTGAAGGAGATGTTTACCTATGACCCACTCCGCAATCCGTTGGGACGCCGCTCTCCGGTGCAAAGGCCCGACTTCCTGATTCAACGTGACGCGAAGATTGTAGCGGTAATTGATGCGAAATATCGCGATCTTTGGGAAACCAGGCTACCCCGCGATATGCTCTACCAACTGGCCCTGTATGCTTTGGGCCGAAAGGGCACGCAGAAAACCGCGGTCATCCTTTACCCATCACTTAATCCGTCCGCTCGCGATCAAGCTGTTTTCATTCGCGAACCGGCAAGAGGACACCCTCTGGCAGAGGTCATCGTGCGGCCAATCGACCTGATGCAGTTGGAAGCATTGCTGCGAACGCGCGATCGGCCCGCCGAGCTACAGAAACAACGATTGGCTACCGAGTGGGTATTCGGTAAAGCTCCATTAAATTGATTCGCCAACGACCGATGGCGCCTCCCTGCACGCTTGCGATTTGGGCCTGTTTTTTTGCACTCATCTATGTCCGCGCTCCGTTATATGACCGACTCTAGCTGTCCGTCGATTAGCCGGGTGCCATGGGCCTCGCCGCTGTTTCCAACGATCCTCATACGCGGCCTCTAGCCTTTTTCAACTGTTCCAGCAACAATCGGCCCTTTTCCGTGAGCCGGTATTTCTGGAGGCGACTGGTCGGTTTGTCCGGGATGGTGCGTTCCACCAGTCCGTCGCTGATGATCTGATCGAGGTAGTTGCGCTGGAACGTTTCGCGGTGGCGAAGACCAGTCGCTTCCTGGATTTCCCTGCTGCTGAGCGGGTTAGCGGCGCAGGCGGTCAAAGCGCGGATGATCCAAGGTTCGACTTGTCCGGTGACTTGTCCGGTGACTTGTCCGGTGACCTGTCCGGTAACTTGCGGGGTGACTAGGGCCGCTTTGGCGGCTATCACCCTGCGGATTGTGGTGACGAAGCTGTCGGTAAGCGAGAATTCGGGCTCAGGGAGGCTGGCGGCGACGCAATTCTTGATCATGTCGCGTGTGCCGGTGCCCATGCGTTCGATGTATTTAGTGAGGTAGAGCGGTTCGGCGAGGAGTGGGTTGCCGGGAATGGAGCTGTGAACCCGGCGCAGATCCGCGAGCGTGAGCGCCTTGGGGAGGGTGCCGGGATTCCACACCTCGAGCCGGTCGGTGAAGAGCATGACCTGGACGCTGCCGTTGCTGTTGTAGTCGCGGTGGGCCACGGCGTTGACGATGGCCTCGGCCACAACGTCACGCGGGATCTCGTAAGTGACCGGAGCCTGTGGCCCGTGTTCCCGGGTGCCGACGCTGACGTTGATCTTGGACATGACGAAGTCGATGGCCTGATCGACGAGTTCGAAGGCGGTGCCTTTGTAAACCTGGTAGGAAGGAATGGGCTTGGCCACTTCGGTGCCGTGGAAGTGGGCGCACTTGACTTCGGACGGGACGCAGAAGCGCTGGGGGCGTCGGCCGAAGAGGAGGAGGGCGGCGTTGGTGGGTTTGCCGTCGTCGAGCAGGTTCAAGTGCGTCAGGACTTCGGTGATCTCGGCTTCGACGGGTAGCGGGAAGTTGCGTGCCTTGCGGGCGCGGCGCACGAAGCGGGCGATGTTTTCCGGATCGAGGTCACCGAGACTGGCCTTGCGCGGGGCGCGGGCGTCCCAGGGGGAGCGGGTTAGGATGCCGGTGGTTTCAAGGTGATCGACGAGACTGGCGTAAACATCGGGTAGCAGGTCGGCGGTTTTCTGGAACCGCCGGCGTACGAGTTGGCTGCCGACCTCACGGATCAGGGCCTGCATCTTCGGGTGTTTGGCATCGTCGGTTATGCCTTTGACGAAGATCAGGCGGGTTTTGCCGCGCCGGGTGGCCTCGGCGTATTCGAGGTGGGTGGGTGAAAGGCCTTCCTTGTTTTCCCAGCCGTAATCGTTGCCGAAGAGACCGAGGTAGAGGTCGCAATTCCGGACTTCGTCCAGATAGACGGCGTCGGGCCGACGGTCGGATGCCGGAACATCGCGCTCGAAGAGGAAGGTTTCGAAGTATCGCCTCAGTAGCGGGTCGCCGGAAAGGTATTCGGCCAGAGCCTTGCGCTCCTTGGCGAACTCCTTCTGCACACTGCTGATGAAGATTCTCATGCGTGGAGTAGTTTCAAGGGTTGGTGGAGTGCTGTGAAGATTTCAGAAAGATGGGCGGGTTTTCAACCCGTATTTGGGGCACAGGTTCCGAGCGAAGCGGTATCCTCAAGTCCGCGCTCCGTTTTGGAAAACATTTCACACACCAAGCTTCCTGAGAATCTTCTTCAGCTCCTTTTCGGTCTTTCGGGCCTCGGCTTCGATCTCTTCCAGTTCGGCTACGATTTCGGGGATCGGGTGGTAGGTCTCGGCGTCGCTGGTGTGGATGTAGCGGCTGGGGGAGAGGTTGTAGTCGTTTTTCCTGAGTTCGGCGTGATCGACGATGCGGCTGAGTTTTTCCTCTTCCTTCCATCCGATGAGGGTGTCGGCGATGCGGTGGATGCCGTCGTCCGGGATGAAGTTTTTCGGGTCGCCTTTTTCGAAGATCCGGCTGGCGTTGACGAGGAAGACTTTGCCGCGGCGGGCTTTCGGTTTGGCCTTGTTGAGGAAGAGGACGATGCCGGGGGCGGTGGTGTTGTAGAAAAGGTTTTCCGGCAGGTAGAGGACGCTTTCGACGAGGTCCTGATCGACGAACCACCGGCGTACGGTTTTTTCCTTGTTGGTCCCGGCATTGCCCGAACCGCGGGAGGCGGCGCCGGTGTCGAGCACGACGGCCGCTCGGCCGGCGGGGTTGAGGCTGGCGTGCATGTGCTGGACCCAGCCCCAGTCGGCGGAGGATTTTCCCGGGAATCCGGCGCCGGCGGGAAACCGGTCGAGTTCGTCGGCGTCGTAATCGGCTTCGGTGAACCAGTCCTGGTTCCACATGGGGTTGGCGACGACGCGGTCGAAGGTGCGGAGTTTGCCGCGTTTATCGCGGAATTTCGGGTTTTTGAACGTGTCCCCGATCTCGATGGTGCCTTCCATGTCGTGAATGATCATGTTCATGCAGGCCATGGCCCAGGTGTCGGCGGTGTATTCCTGGCCGTAGAGCTTGAGGGGTGCGACGGTGCGTTTCCTGCCCTTGGCCTGTTCCTCCATGGCGATCTCGCACTTGATCAGCAGGCCGCCGGATCCGCAGGTGGGATCGTAGATCTCCATGCCGGGCTCGGGTTGAAGGACCTTCGACATGATGGAACCGACTTCGGCAGGCGTGTAGAACTCGCCCGCGCTCTGGCCGCCGCCCTCGGCGAATTTGCGGATAAGGTATTCGTAGCTCTTGCCGATGATGTCGGCCTCGACGTCTTCCAGCCCGAGGCGCTTGGTGCTGATGGCCTCGATGAGATTGGAAAGGCGGTCGTCGTCGATGTCCCGCTGGCCGTGGGTGGTGGCGTTGAAATCAACGCGGTCGATGATGCCCTGGAGGGCGGGATTTTCGCGCGCGATGGCCCGCATGTGTGTCGTCACTCCCTCGCCAATCCTGTCCGAGAGCTTGCGGATGACCGACCAGACCGGCTGATCGGGATCGTCGGGGAGGAGAGGGAGGAAGAAGCGAACCATCGCCTTGCCCGCCCCCGCCTTCTGCCAGTCCATTTTGGCAAGCTGAAAGGCCTTCTTTCGCGAGCCCACCTCGGAGGCGATGCGGTCGATTTCGTCATCGAAGACATCACACAAGCGTTTGGTGAAGATCAGGGGGAGAATGTAGTCCTTGTATTTCGGCGCGTCTTTGGCTCCCCGGATGGAGCAGGCGGCCTCCCAGATCCAGTTTTCGAGGGATCTCGCGGGGATAGCTCGCGGCGTCCGTGCGGGCTTTGTATTGGAATTTCGGACGGCGGTTCCGTTGCCGGAGGAATGGTTGGAAGTCTTGCTTCGAGCGGTGGATGCGGAGCGGGCCATGAGTAGAAGGAAGGTCGATCCAGAAAGGGGAAAATCGGGCAAGGGGGCAAGGGAAATGGGGGCGAGCCCTTCGGCAGGCTCAGGGCAGGGGATCACCCGTAGGCTCCGTGGCGGGTTTGGTAGATCATTTCCCAGAGCAGGTCGGTCTCTCCGGCTTCGATGACTTTGATTGGCTTACGTCGATCAAAGCCCGGATTCTGAGTCTCCAGCCAGGTGCCGAGTTCTTCGTCCGGGACGAATTCCGAGAGGGCGTCGAGGAGGCGGAGGACTTCCGTCACTTCCCGGCCGATCGGCGCGGGAATTTTCGGGGCCTTTTCGTAGGTGGCCAGTTTTCGCTCCGAGCAGTTCGTGAGCTTGGCGAACGTGGATCGATTGATCCGGCGTTTCCGGCGCCACTGCATCAGAGCCGTGCCGCTCCGGGAGGCTTTTTTCAGATCTGCCTGGGTCTGTCGTTTTGTCGCTGTTGCCATGATCAACGATTATTAAGTCCGACTCGGAATCACGGCAACTAATATATGCAAAATTGCAGGTTTTGGGCAAGGGACAAATCAGTTGCTTGCGGAATCCGGTGAAAATAGCGAGGCTGAAGCGAGGTTCTCGGGGAAGACGACCAGATTCACGCCTTTGGAGTTTGCCGCGCTCGGAACAAGAATTGCCTCGAATCCGGCACGCTGAAATGCCCATCCCCAGGACTGGGTCAATGCTTCCCGGCGCCGGCGGTTCTCCCGTCGCCAGTCCAGGTTCCGGATCGTGTCTTCGCCGAGAATCAATCGGCGTCGTAATTGTCCGTCAGTGAGGTCCAGTACGTTCGATAAGCGGGTCTGGATACTCACCAGGGTTCGAGGCAGTGCGTCGTCGACGGGGAGCCGATAATACCGGACGTGGCCAAGTACTTCGGCGAGCGCTGTCTCCGGATCGAGGCTTGTGTAGGTTACTGGAAACGTGCCGGCGAGGTTCCAGCGGCCATGCGCGTGCAGTCCTCCTTTTCCGCTGACGATTGCCTTGGGGCTGGAGTGGACCGGATTTACGAAGCGGTAGGTTGTACCTCGAAACGAGCGAGCGTTTGATTTAGGAATTCGCGCAACACGGTGCTGCATCGAAGGTCGATCGAGGCTTGGAGAGATGGGGTTCACTAGATTATGAAAGCGAAGAAGTGTCTAAATTCAGTACTCCACAATACGATGGTTCAACACACTGTTTGTTTTCGGATTGCGAGCGCCGACCTGTGCGTGGGCGGATCGCTCCCGCGGGCGGACTTCCTGGACGACATCACATTCCAGGGCGTCGGCGATCTTTACCATCGAGTCGAGGGTGAGATTGGCGGTGCCGCGGAGGAGCTTGGTGATGTAGGGTGCCGACACGCCCATGCGCTCCGCCAACTCCGCCCGGGTGAGTCCGAGCGTTTCGAGACGTTCGCGAATTCGTTCCGAGTAGGCGAGTTTCGCCGACTCGATCCTGTAATCCACCGTTCCCCTGGTTTCTTCGCGTATCTTTTCGATACGTTTCAGTTGTCGGTCGAGATTGCTCATAGGTTGATCGTCCTGATACTGCGTTCCTTTTTGTACCATCCCTGCCATTTTCGCGCGTTCTCCAATTCCTTCCAAGGTGTCTTCTTGCTCTTCTTGATAAAACAACGTCCGCAAATGACGGCATAATCGGCGTCCCAAAACCAAGTCACGCGAAGTCCTCCAATGGTCTTGAACTTGTCTTCACTACTGAAAGTCCTCCGATCCAATCGAGTCATGAAGGATACGGTACCCAAATTGCCGGTAGCCTGCGGATCGCTTTCGATACATGCTGGCGGTGAGGGCAAGTTGTTCGTCGAGGTAGTCGTAAATCGTAACCGTGTCCTTTCCTTCATGTTTCCTGTGCAGGCGACCGACATATTGAATGAGGCGTCCCTTGAAGGAAACCGGCATGGCCAGAAAGAGGGTGTCCAGCATGGGGAGGTCGAAGCCCTCGCCGAGCAGGGAGGCGGTGGCAAAGAGGCAGGCGGGGCGTTTCGACTCGATTGCGGTGGTGAAGCGGTTGAACTCGGCTGCACGCTGTTTCGGAGTCAGCGAGCCCTCAACTGAGACCAGACAAAACCTTTCCTGTGTATCCAGGTTTTCCACTGCCTGTTTTAGAGCAGCCAGGTGCTCCTTCCGGTCGGAGAGGACTATCGGAATTCTCCCTGCGTTCAAAGCTGTTTCGATGTCCCCGGCGATCAATCCGTTCCGCTCGGGCGAACGAATCAATGCCTGCCAGATCAAATGCAAAGGCAACACCTGTTGGTTTGGAGGAGTCGGGGGAGAAAATGGTGTGTTGGGAATAATGACCTGTTTCGTCAGCGATGTTTCGGAATCCTCGGCAATGACATGGCGAATCGGACCGCATTGTTGGTAGAGGAGTCGTTCCAGTCCGTCTTTTCTTTTTGGTGTGGCGGTGAGTCCGGTTATGTGACGGCTTTCGCACTCCTTCATCAAGGCTTCCAGCGTGACTGCCGGGATATGATGGCATTCGTCCACGATCACCGATCCGTAATTGCGGAAGAACGTCTTCGGGTTTTCCGTTTTGGCAAGACTCTGGAGCATGACGACATCGATCTTTCCGGTGAGTTTCTTCCTGGTTCCGCGCCACTGCCCGATTTGCTTTTCGTTTGCGGAAAGGAACTCGTTCAGTCGTTTCAACCATTGTTCAAGGAGTGTCTGGCGGCTGACGAGGATAAGAGAGTTGGTTTTTCTCGACCCAATGAGGGCACATGCGATCACGGTTTTTCCAGCGCCGGGCGGAGCCACGAGCACCCCCCAGTCGTGATCCCGCAATGCCTTTAACGCCTGTGTTTGGGGATGGGTTAGACGCCCGGTGAATTTCACCTGAATCCGTTTGGGTCGCAGGCGGCGGTCCTCAATTTCGACTCGGGAACCGCATTGGGCGAACAATTCCGTGACATCCTCCAGGCAGCCTCGCGGCAGGACGATCCGGTCCTCATGTATTGCACCGGAGAAGATACAGCGTGGAATGTTGTAGGTCGGGAATCGTTGTCGTTGCTTCTCGAAGAATATAGGATTGGGGATCGTAGCCAGACCTTTCAATCTTGCGAGGAAACCATCGGGCAAGTTCGTTGTGGGATGATCACGGCATCGCTCAGATAAACTTTCCAATCGGGCAGGACCGGAAGGCTCAGTGGGTCTTCCCGGCTTGATTCCAGAATCAGTTCTTCCCTTTCAATGACTGCTGTTTCGTCGGAAATTGCTTCACCAATGTGTTGTTCCAGCAGGTTCCGTACATCTTCGCCGGAGAAACGAGGGATCTCGGAGAGAATTTTCCATTGGTCGGGAAAGGGGGCGAAGGACTCGTCCACGAATTCGGTGAATCGCTGAGCCCGGCGATCCTTTTGAAGCGGCAACGCGATCAGGTTTCCGAATCCGCCTTTGGGGAGAGTGTCCTGGTTCGGGAAAAAGCGGTCGTAGGTGTCGAGGCGAATGTGCGGATTGTCGCGTGCAGCCCTGGCCAGAATAAGACTGCCCAGGGCTCGCGCATGAGAACCCGTTACCGGTTCGGAGAAGAAGACCCAGGCATGGGCGCCGTTGCCTGACCGGGAGATTTCCGCGAGACAGGAAACACCCAGGGAAGCCGCGGCGTCTCGATAGGCGACGACGTCGCTTTGCCAGCCGTCGCCGTCGAAGTCCGCCGCTAAGAAGACGCAGCGGTCGTCCTGACGGAGCGCGTAGGTTCCAATCACCTGTTGTCCGCGCAGATGCGATTCGATGACGTCAGCGGAAAGGGGTTCGAAGTTTTTTGGACCGTATTTGGCGTAGTTCTCCGTCGGCTTCAAACGCCGGCCGTTTTCCCAAACCGGTTGGCAGACGGGCGAGTAGCCTTTGCGGCCGGTTTGCTCGTTCACCCAGAGGCGAGGGTAAACATCCCTTCGCGCCACAAACATCTTCTGGAACAGGGCGACCTTTTCTCCGGGCGTTTCCGGATACTTTCGATCATCCAGCGACGGAAGCGTCCCTTCCCGGAGCGCGGCGTGTTTGAGCTTCCGCAGATCGTCCAAGAGGGCTCGGCGCTCAGCCTCCAAATCAACCAGCCGATCCTGAATGGATTCGAGACGGGAAGCGGCGGAATTGGACTGGACCTCCTTTGGCTCCATAACCGGATCATTGCGATGACGATGTGCGAAATAAAGAACTCAATACTTAATGCGATCCGTCGAGTACTTGGGTGTGAGACAGGCGCCGGGCGGGCTTTTCGAACGTCGCCAGTGACAGGCCGTTGGCGGCATACTCGGCGTGGATCAGCCGGTCGATGAATCCCGGGTTGGTCGATGCGATGTTCTCCCGGGAGAGGAGTTCCAAGAGTGCCGTGTGAACGTGGAAGGTCGGTTTCGACAGGAGTTCGCGCAAACCCGCCAACGCTGCCTCTTTGGGTATGCCGTAGTGATGCTGGCAGGCAAAGTAGGCTTCCGCGACCACAAGATTGGAGACGAGAACCTTGGCTCCCGCTTCTTCAACCTCAGCGAGGAACGCACGGGCCGAGCGGGCGAGCGCCTCCGGTTGTCCGACCAGCAGTCTCCGAAATCGAATACCCGCGACGCGGCTGAATATTCCGCGTCGTGACTAGAGGCAATCGACTTATGCCGCCGAACGGGGGGTCACCTCGCTGTCGATCCGATCACCATACCTTCGTCGCGCTTTGCGCAAATCATAATCGGCTTGAAGGCGGAGCCACCAGCCCTCCGACATTCCAAAATAGCGATCCAGGCGCAAGGCGGTTTCCGCGGTAATGGCACGCTTGCCCTTGAGAATTTCGTGGATCCGGGTGGCCGGGACTCCGATATCCTTGGCCAGCCTGTAGGCGGACAGACCTGCCGGTTCCATGAATTCGTTTAGCAACATTACGCGGCCCGTCATCTTGCGTCAGTTTGCCCCTGTACCTTGGTATCGGTACAAGCGGTGAATACGTCCTCAGTATGTGAGCAAGGGTATTCATTTTGAAACTCTTCAAATTGACAAAATGTAAAACATGGTGCAGCGTCCCGTAATGAAGACGATTTCGGTTAGGGAAATGAAGGCCCACTGGGCGGAGGTCGAGCGACAGGTGGCGCGGGGGGAACGCTTCGAGGTTTTGAACCGCGGCAAACCGTCCGTGCGGATCGTTCCCGCTCATCCGCGCAAGGTGCTTGAGTGGGAGGACCATCTGGCGACCGCGTTGCCCGGGAAGGGTAGGACCGGCTCCGAAACCGTGAAGGCGGATCGCGAGGGACGCTGGTGATCTATCTGGATACAAGCGCGCTGATCAAGCTGTATATCCGTGAATCGGGTTCGGAGGAGGTCCAGAACTGGGTGGTCTCGCAGGACGACCCGTTGCCGGTGTGGGACCTTCAGGAGATGGAACTGACCAATGCGCTCAACCTGAAAGTGTTTTGGGGGGATTTTTCCCGCGCGGACGCGGAAAGGCAGATTGACCTTTTTCGCGAGCGGCGTCGCCGGGGATTATATTTTTATCCGGACTTCGATCGTTTGGACTGGGTCGAGCAATACTTTGAGATTTGTGGTCACACCCGGGAGATCGGAACCCGAACGCTGGACATTCAGCACGTCGCCTGTGCTCTGCTCATAAAACCGGCCGCCTTTATCAGCTACGACGAGCGACAACGTAATCTCGCTGCAAAGCTTGGTCTGAACGTCCTGCCCCGGGATCTCTGATTGTGGATCCGTCGGACGAATACAACTCGCCGGCCGCCGTTTACGACCAGCGCAGCCGGTGGCGATTTCTAGGTCATCGCGATTCGAGGAAAATGTCGTTTCGTTGAAATCGCCGCTCTTCCCGAGTCCGGTAAAATCGAAACACAGCACGGCGAATCCGGCTTTCGCGGGCGCTCGAGTGATATCGCGATCGCAGGTAAATCATTCTTGCTTTGACGGACCTTCGGTTCGCGACATTTCGCCGGAACAAGGCGTGCGCTGTTTTTTCCAGTAGTCATTTGGCGCCGAGGAACCGAGGATGCCGGCCTTTGGCGGCGGTGCGAGAAATAGGTTGCCCTGGCTTCGAGGCGGCGGTAGAAACCCTAATGCGGGGTAGTAGATAAGTTTATTATCCCGAGCATCTATTAAACGACGTGACGTCAAAAAGGGGGATCTTTGTATCATGAAAAACTACCTTAAATCGCTCCCCTTGGGATTAGTCGCGGGTTTTGTGCTATTAGCGCCGCCGGTTCTCGCGCAACCGGATCCCGGGTTCCGGATTGAGACCATTCAAATGGTCCCGGAAGGGGCGATTGAGTTTACCTTTCGCGACGCGGGCACCGGGGCCGTCAGTTATTTTGTCCAGTTTTCCCCGGATCTGGGCGGCGAGATCGGCTGGACGCCGGTCGCGACGGCGGCAATCACGCCGATTGGGGACGGCGCGTTTCAAGTGGTTATCCCAGATCCCACCCTGCCGCGCGGGTTTTACAGGGTCGTTGGGGTCACTTCCGACGGGGAGGAGATCATCATGAATTTCGCCACCGCTACCACTTTGGAGGTCGAGGAAGGCGAAACGGCCTTTGCCACCGTCACGTTCAGCGCACCATTCACGGGCACACTCCGCTACACCCTCAGCGGAACCGCGACCTCCGACGACTTCGAGGAGCTGAGCGGCGAGGTTTTTGTCTCCAACGGCACTCAGGCGGTCATCCCGGTGACCGTTAAGGAAAACGCCTCCATCGATCCCGTGCGGAATTTGATTCTCACGATCCAATCCGGCGGGGGCGCGACGCCGGGGCTGGTCTCCCAGTTCGAGATTCTGGTGAAGGACGCCGACGCACGCTGGGAGGGGGGGGTTCTTCTCGGGCGCGGCGAGCATTCCCTTCACCCTCGATCTCATCCGGACGGGCGACACCACCGAGGGTTTTCTCATCGGCGGACCGTTCGGTTTTCTTCCGGAGGAAAGCACACCGGCGGCCGTCGCGGTGACCCCCGGGTCGTTCGCAGCGAGCACCGATGACATCGCCATGCCCGCCGAGGCCACCCTGCTGAATCTCCCGGCGCTGCTCCAGTTGGAGCTTGTCGCCGTGGACGGGGAGCCGGATGAGGAAGTCGGGACGGATTTCATCCAGGGCCGCGCCACCTTGACGACGACCTATCCGGGTAACGCCCATCTCAACTCGACCGCCGAGGGAATATTTCTGATGCAACGGACGCCCCCGCCGCCCTCCACCAGCGAGATCACTCTCTTCGATGCGCCCTGAGCCCGTTCCATTCGCTTTCCTCTAAACGAACTTTTCCGGTCATGAAAATACTCGCCCGCCTTCGTCTGTTCTTTGGCGCCGCCCTGCTGGCCGCGACCGTTTCGTTCCCTCTCAACGCGGTCGCCCAGCCGCAGTTGCTGATGCACCTTAAGTTGGATGAAAACCCCGCTTCGAACGGGACGACGCTGATCGATGCTTCCGGAAACGAAAACCACGGCACGGTCGTCAACAACAACCCGGGCGTCGACAAATCGGTGCCCGGCGTGCATGGCAACGCTTTGCGCTTCGACGGGAACGGTGACCGGGTCGATGCGACGGCCTTCGACATCGACGACACCTTCACCGTCGCGCTTTGGGTGAATCCCGCCACCACCGCCAACGGCCAGGCTTTCCTGGGCAAACACGACAGCAACGGCGGCAACCAGCTTGTGCTGGGGCTTTACAACAACGGCTATCACCTCAGAATCCGTGGGGTGACCCATCAGGCGGGCACACCGCATACCGGTTGGCAGCACATCGCAGTCGTCGGTGAGGCGACGGACGCCAACTCGACCCGGTTGACGCTGTATCGAAATGCCATCCCGCTGTGGACGCATACGCTGGGCGACAGGATAGGCGATGTCGCCGGCGGACTGGGCTGGACCGTGGGGCAGGAGTGGGATGCCGGCCCGGTGACGAGCGATTATTTTAACGGCGGCATTGACGACGTCAAAATCTGGAACGGCGCATTGACCGCGGAGGAGATCGAAAATGAATTCAATGGAGGCATCATCACCCCTCCGCACGGGCCGGGCGCCTCGCCCAAGATTGACTTCATTGTGTATGAAGCGACCGTGCAGGAAGAACTTATTGCGGAACTGGAGGGCCACCAAATCGGCGTGTATGGCGATACCCTCGTTCTCGGCGCGCCGTTCGGAAGCATTCATGCCGTGGACGACGATCAGCCCGGTGTCTCCGTCTTCGAGCGAACCGATGGCGAGTGGAACTTCGTGACGCTGATGAACTTCGGCGACGAAGACGATACACTTAACGCGGACACCGGGCACACCTTGGCCATCTATGAGGACACCATTGCCGTTGGATCGCCTTTTACGCGGCGGGTTCTGATCGCGACCCGAATCGACGGCGAGTGGGTCGAACAGGCCCGGCTCTCCGCAGAGGACGAACTGTTCGGCGATGCCCTGGCCCTGCACGGCGACACGCTCGTGGTGGGTTCGCGCAGCGCCGGGTCGGCCACCGTATTTGTCCGATCCGATGGCGAATGGACCCAGCAGGATTACCTGGTGACCAATACCAGAAACCGCGAGGAAGGCATTTCCCTCCATGAGGACACGCTGGTGATCATGGACAATTCAAACGACTTTGGCTCCGCCTTCGTCTTCGAGCGCGAAGGCACCACTTGGACGCAGGTCCGGCGGTTGACCGCAACCGACACGCCCGCCGGGAACATGCGACGGCGGTCCGTCTCGGTCCATGGTGACGCTATCGCCGTCGGGGATGTCCGCTTCGGCGGTCATGAAGGGCGGATCTATCTCTACCGCAGGCAAGGCGACACCTGGGTGTTCGAGACCAAAATCACGTCGCCGAGGACGACTCCCTGGCCCGAGCATGACTTCGGCCGACATGTGGTCTTGCATGAGGATGCCCTTTTCACCGGTTCACCCTACGACGGCGGTGACGCCGAGATTTCGTTCGGGGGTGCCTACCTTTTCGGTCGTGACAATGGCGAGTGGAGCCTGCGAAAAGATTTCGAGCCCTTCGTCGATCTCCCTTTCGGACACCGGTTCGGCGAACATATCGCCTTCGACGGGACGACGGCAGTGGCGGCCGACGGCTCTTCTTTTGGGGGGCAGCCGCAACCCGCGGCGGTGTTTCGAGTCACACCAACGGCAAAGGTTCCGCGAATCCGCGCGCTCCTTTACGAGCCCGACGCCGCGACATTCCCCGATGGCGATCCCGCCGCGGCGGCCTTTCGCTACCGGCAACAGCTCTACCAGGAGGACGACGAGGGCATCCGTCCCTTCCACGAACAGATGTCCGGGTTTTACGGCGCGGCGGAGCGGGATCGCGCGCACGAAGCCGAATCCTTGCTGCGCCTCTCCATCGGGTTGTTTCCGGGCGAACCTGAACTGGAGCAACTCTTCCTCGACCTCTACTACGACCGCACCGTCGCCGAAGCCATTCTCCTCGGTGAGCTTCTCAAGGAAACGGAGCGGGCGCGCTTCGGCCCGCCGCTGGCCAATCCGCCGCCGGCCAACGGCTTCATAATCGACAACGAAATCCCTCTCTACCGCGATCTCATCGCGGCCTCCAAGACCGCCATGGCCGGTTATTTCGAACTCCTTTCCGATGATCTCGGTTCGGCTGGCGATCTACCCTATGGATACACGATCTTCCGAGACCTCGTGCCGGACCGCGGTCTTGCGCCGGCGACTTACGATGGCGGGAACGGAGCCGGCCCCGTGACAGAGGAAGCATTGCTCTTTTCCGGCTACAAGGACCTCGTGCTTCTCTTCGAACTCCTGCGTGACCATGGCCGCGCCGCCCATTCCCTCGCCCGTCTGCTTGTGGCGCGCGAGGCACCCGGCGACCTCGACGAGGCCCGGACCCTCATCGCGGAGAGTGAACGCCTTCTCTTCCTGCAGGGCAGCTTGCTGAAAAGCATCTTCTCCGAGCTTCCGGGACCGGAGGATCCGTCGGGCCTCGCGCAAGCCATCGCGGGCTGGAGCAGTGCCATCGAGTCGTTTGGGAACCTGCGTCAGCTCATTGCCGGCGAGGCCAACCTCCTCGGCTTCGCGCCCGATTTTCTCATGTTAATCGAGAACTTCACCGGCCCCGGCAGCGAGATCTTCGACTCCTTCGATGTGTTCAAGGAACGCCTTTCGCTCAATACGCTCGATTCCACCCTTCGCCGCGCCCGCGACCGCCTGCAAACCGCCCGCGACACCTACGACCAGTTTCGCGGCTACGAGGGCCAGATCCTCGAGCAATTCGACCAATCGACCATCTCCTACGAATTCCGCCTTTTCGAGATCGTCGGCGCGCGCCCCGGCGAACCGAATTATTCCGACATCGCCAACGCCAATCCCGGCAGCGAGCTGGACCAACAACACCGCAGCATCCAACTCGCCAAGCTAAAGATCGAACGCAACAAAGCCGAGATCAACAATCTCGCCCGGGAGGCGCAAATCGAAGCCGGGCGCGCCACCGAGGTATCCGGAGTCGTTGTCAGCTTCGGCAATCGACAAGCCGGCCTCACCGAGGTCATCGGCTCCATCAAAGCCGCGCAGGCGGCGGCCAACGCGGTGGCCGATATTTTCAGCCCGGAAAAGCTCGTGAAGAGCGCCGTCATCGCCGGGGCGCTCAACGCTGCTGCCCAGGCCGGAGGCGAAGTCGGCACCGCCCCCCCCCACCCCACCAAGGCGCGACCCGCCGCCGCCGCGCACGCGAAGCCCGACGGCGTCAACAGCGAGGCGCGGGTAAGAACCCTGCTTCTCGGCATGAACACGCTTGTCGTCGATTCGGCGGAAGCGGCCCTGCTCATGCGGCAGGAGGTCGCCCGCATGGCAGCGCTCCAACGCGAAAAATCCGAATTGGAGGGGCGCATCGCCGAGCGCAACAGCGACCTCGTCTCGCGCTATTTCGCTGATCCCGTCCACAGCCTCGCCGCCGATTGGCGCATGATCGAGGCCAACCTCGGCTTCGAGGAAGCCCGGCGCTGGATCTTCTTCATGGTCCGCGCCCTCGAATTCAAATGGAACACGCCCTTCGCCGACTTCGCCCACGAGGGGCGGACCTGGTCAGCCAAAACGCTCTTCAAGCTCCGCAACGCCGATGAGTTGGAGGCCTTTTATAACGCCATGACCGCCTTCGACGCCCTCATCAACCGCGGCACGACCTACCGTTATGATTGGTTCAGTGTGCGGGAGGACTTTATGGGCCTGAGAGAATTCGATGACGAAGGCCAACCCGCCGAGTACATCGACCCGGTCACCGGCGAAACCCACGACGCCATCGGTATGTTCCGCGCCATCCTCGCGCGTAGCGTGCGTCCCGTGCAGGGCGGCCAGGAAATCGCCATTGAGTTCAACACCGTGCGCCAGATTCCCGGAGGGTTCTTCTTCGTCGGTCCGACCTTCAATCTCGACGGCTCGGTGGCGAGCCCCGGCCGCTTTCTCAACAAAATCGACTACCTGCAGATCCGCCTGCCCGGCGACCACACGCTCGGCCGCTCGCAACTGGCCGGCCGGCTCACCTACGGCGGCACCAGTTTCATCCGCAACTTCAACGTCGGGCAATTCGATCCCGACCGCCCCGACCGTTTGGTCAACGAAATGACCGCCTACAACACACGCTACTGGTTCTTCGATCCGACGCCCGGCCAGCAGCGCTGGAAGTTCAACGAGGGTCTCACCATCGACGCGGTGGAAATGCAGCTCTCCGACGACCCTCGCCTGCCACCCACTGTCACGCGGATCCTCGAGTTCCAGGAACGCAGCGTCGCCGCCACCGGCTGGCGCCTGGTCATCCCGCTGGTCCAGCAAAACACGCAGGTTCTCAAGCTGGAAGAACTCAACGACATCGAAATCTACTTCCACCACTACAGCGCCCAGCGCCAGTAGGGCCGGACAACGAGGGAAAATGTTGGGATTCTCTAACTTTTCGTAATGTCTCGGGTAACCAAATCCCCTTGCGGCTGATGGGTTGGTGAGGAAGATATTGGGATTTCACCGAGCCTGCGGCATGCAGTGCAGAGACGTTTGTATATCGATCCCATGAAAAACCGATTTGCTGTTAGATTCGCCACCGCCGTTACTGCTTCGTTGGTCCTTGGGTGTGTTTCGCCGGGGCTTTCCGGGAACGGGGATGACCAACTGCCGCGGTTTGAGAGGAGGGGAGTGGCGTTGGATTATGAAAACCTGAGGTACAATCCCGTCGACGACCTGATTTTTCCTTCCGTAATCCGGGCTGATGTTTTCGAGGAGCCGCTCGCCAGGTACTACATGTATTACGCGCCGCACGATGCGCCGGGCGGTATCTGCCTGGCCTATGCCGACGATCTCAACGGACCCTGGATCGAATACGATAACAATCCGATAATCGCGCGCGAATGGGAGCCGCACTTCCGGGTTTCTCACGTGTCGTCTCCGCACGCGTTGTGGATTGAGGAAGAAGAACGTTTGTTTTTGTGGTTTCACGGGGAGAATACGACCACGCGTTACGCGTCCAGCCGGGACGGGATTGATTTTGATTACGAGGACGTGGCGGTGCATTCCTCCCAGTTCGATCGTCTGAGCGAAGCCTCTTATGCACGAGTGTTCCGGGACCCTTCTCCCGACCGGGAAGGATACGTGATGCTGTTAATGGGCAACCAGCAGCATCAGCGCAAGATTTTCAAAGCCCGCTCGGAGGATGCCCGTGACTGGACGACCTATCCCGAGCCCGTGTTCGAGGCGCCGGATCCCGAAGCGCCGCAGACCTCCTCGCCCTGGCTCTGGCATTGGAACGATCGCCTTTTTGTGCTGGCGCATGCCCCGTATTCGGATGGTGGGTACGGAATCTATGCCATGGAAACCGATCCGGAGCTGTCCGAGTTTCGCTACGCCGGGACGGTATTCGAGGCGAACGAGGACGAGCCCCGGGTTGCGGCTCCCGCATTGATGGAAAAGGGTGGTATGATTTATCTCTTCTACGAAGGCGGCGAACGACTCCACAGCCGCATCGGGCTGGCGGTGGCCCCCGCGGAATGATTCGGGGAACTTCGCTTAATGAGCACCGCCGGAGTCGCTGGGAACGCGGGCATTCTGCCCGCACCGGCGGCGGCGCCGGAGCGCCTCCCTCGCGTAAACAGGAGTTTGTTCTTCCCTGAATGGGGTTCGGTATCGAGGCGCTGTTTATGCGGATGCTCAGGCGAGCTGCGATCCCGATGCGGAATCGGATTCACGAACGATGGGCCTCCCTAACTGAGTGCCATTCGAACTGGAATCCATTAACCAGTAATCCATCCCACATGGTAGTGGTATACCCCATATGAAGGGGCTTGCCGCCAAGAAGAGCGGCGGTTAAACTTTCTTTATTCAAGCATACAGTAAACGAGCCCGCCAATCCGGTTTGAGATTGTTCCCCGAAAAAGTCCGCCGCAGCGGCGAAAAACGTCAACGCGCGGACGAGGCACCGTTGCGGGCGGAGCTGTTCAGCGCTGAACAGCTCATCCAGCACGCGCACGACCTCGCGGAGCACCAGACCCTCGCCTCACGCACCGGCCGCAACGGCCTGTTGGTGCGGTTGGACGAAAACGAGAGCCGGCTTCGTGCGTTTAATCGTGCGACCGCCGCCGTGGACTCAGGTCAGGGGCGCATCACGCCCGCCGCCGAATGGATGCTGGATAACTTCCACCTGATCGAAGAGCAGATCCAGATGGCCAGACGGCATTTGCCCCGGAGCTACAGCCGGGGATTGCCCTGCCTGGAGAAAGGTCATTCGGCCGGTTTGCCGCGCGTTTATCATCTCGTCCTCGAACTGATCTCGCATGTGGACGCGCAGATCGACGCCGCGACGCTGAACGCCTTCGTTTCCGCGTACCAGTCGGTGTGCACGTTGAAAGTCGGCGAACTGTGGGCGATCCCGATCATGTTGCGGCTGGGTTTGATCGAAAATCTTAAACGGATTACCACCCGCCTGACCCTCGCCGCGGAGGACAACAGCCTTGCGGAGACATGGGTGGAGCGGCTTCGGAGTATGGCGGAGGAAAATCCCTCCCACCTTGTCGTGGTACTGGCGGAAATGGCCCAGGCCGACCTGCCGGTCACCAGTTCGTTCGTGGCGGCTTTCTCTCAGCGTTTAGCGCAGCACAGTCCCGCACTCCACCTCGCTCGAACCTGGCTCGAGCAGCATCTCGGCGAACACGGACAGTCCATCGAACACCTGTGCCACCTGGAAAGCCAGAATCAGGCCGCCGATCAGGTTTCGGTCAGTCACAGCATCACCAGTCTCCGTTTTCTCAGCGCGATGGATTGGAAGGGATTTGTGGACAGACAGAGCCGCATCGAGTCGACCTTGATGTCAGACCCCGCCGGAGTCTACGGTTTGATGGACTTCGCCACCCGCGACCACTATCGCCATGTGGTCGAATCCCTCGCTCGGTGCAGCGGACTCACCGAAACGGACGTGGCTCTTCGTGCCGTTGATCTTGCCGCCCAGGGTGCGGGAAGGGTGGGAAGTGACGGCCGGACCGCCCACGTGGGTTATTACCTGGTCGATCATGGGCTGCGGGCATTGGAGCGGGCGGCGAATGTGCGCTGGCCCCGGCGCCGATTCGTCGAACGGAAGATTCACCGGTTTCCGTTGACCTATTATGCGGGCGGAATCGCGGCGTTGAGCCTGCTCGGCACGTTCGGGTTCACGCGGCAACTCCTGGAACTCGGCGCGGAAGGCGCATTGCTCGTCGGGCTCGCTTTTGTGTTTCTGCTCGGCGCCAGTCAATTGGCGGTGGGATTGATGAACTGGCTGTCCACGCTGCTCGTCAAACCGAATGCCCTCCCGAGACTCGATTTCTCCTCCGGCATCGCTTCAAATTGCCGTACACTGGTCGTGGTCCCCACCATGCTGAAAAGCGCCGAAGGCATCGAGCGCCTCATCGAGACCCTGGAGATCCACTATTTGGCGAATCGGGACCCGTGCCTGCATTTCGCCCTGCTGACCGATTTCGGCGATGCCCCGGACGAGGTCATGCCCGAGGACTCCAAGTTGGTCGAACAGGCGCGGGGCGGTATCGAAATGCTTAATACCAAGTATTCGCCGGAGGCCCGGGATCGTTTTTTCCTGTTTCACCGTCCTCGTCTCTGGAACGCAGGTGAGGGGGTTTGGATGGGATTCGAGCGCAAGCGCGGGAAACTGGCGGACCTGAACACGCTTCTGCGCGGCGGCGCCCGGCAGTGTTTCTCGGAAATCGCCGGGGAGGTGTCTCTTCTTCCGAAGGTGGCCTATGTCATCACCCTCGACACCGACACCCACCTGCCGCGCGACGCCGCCAGAAAGCTGGTCGGCGCAATGGCCCACCCGCTTAACCGGCCCGTTTTCGACGCCAAACGCGGGAACATACGTCAGGGTTACGGCATTCTCCAGCCGCGGGTGGAAGTGAGCCTGGCCGGCGCGCGCCGCTCCTGGTTCGTCCGCCTTTTCGCGGGCGAGGTCGGCATGGATCCCTACACCCGCCAGGTGTCCGATGTGTATCAGGATCTTTTCGGCGAGGGCTCGTTTATCGGGAAGGGCATTTATGACGTCGATGCCTTCCGGCAGGCCACGAAGGATCGGTTTCCCGAAAACACCGTGCTCAGTCACGATCTGCTGGAAGGGTGCCACGCACGTTCCGGATTGGTCAGTGACGTGGAACTGTACGAGGAACATCCCTCCCGGTACAACGTCGACGTCGACCGGCGCCACCGTTGGACCCGCGGCGATTGGCAAATCGTGCAATGGCTCCTGCCGCGGGTGTCCGGCGCCGGGGGTCAACGGGGGCGCAATCCACTCACGGCGCTCTCCCGGTGGAAGATCCTCGACAACCTCAGGCGCAGCCTGGTTCCGGCCGCCCTGTTGCTGTTGTTGTTGGGAGGATGGTTTCTCGTGCCCGAACTCGGTTTCATCGTCGCGCTTTCGGTTCTCGCGATCCTCGCTCTCCCGGCCGCGCTTGCAGTCGGAGTCAATCTCCTGCGTAAACCGACCGATCTGCCGTGGGCCATCCATCTGCGGGGCGCCGCTTCATCAACCGGCAATCACCTCGGCCAACTCTTGCTCGCCGTGGCTTTCCTGCCCTACGAAGCCTACATCAACCTGGACGCGATCGGCCGGGCGCTAACACGCCTCCTGATCACGGGAAAGCGGTTGCTGCAATGGCAGACCTCCGGCGACACTGAAGCCCTGACCCGCTCGAAGCTTTCCGGATTCTACGCAGCGATGTGGATCGCGCCGGCGGTCGGGGTGGCGAGCGGACTGCTCCTGAGCACAATACAATCGGCCCAACTGCTTCCGGTCCTTCCGTTCCTCGTGCTTTGGACGGCGGCTCCCGGGATCGCCTGGTGGATCAGTCGGCCCATTGTATCCGCGCCTCCATTGCTGACTCCCGAGCAGAAGGCATTTCTCCGTTGCTCTGCGCGCCGGCACTGGCACTACTTCGAGACTTTTGTGACCGCGGAGGAGAACTGGCTGCCCCCCGACAATTTCCAGGAAACCCCCAAACCCACGATCGCGTCCCGGACTTCGCCCACCAACATAGGTCTGGCCTTGCTCGCCAACCTGGCGGCGCGGGATTTCGGGTACCTTTCGGTGGGCGGCCTGATTCAGCGTACGGAAAACACTCTCGCCACCATTCGAAAGATGGAAGGCCATCGCGGACATCTTTTTAACTGGTACGAAACACGCACCCTCAAACCGCTCCTGCCCTATTACGTGTCCAGTGTCGACAGCGGGAACCTGGCCGGGCACCTGATGACCCTGGCCGCGGGACTGCGCGAGCAGCCCGACGAAAAAATCCACACCCCGGAGGTGTTCGCCGGCCTGGGCGACACCGTGAGAATCCTGCGTAGTCACCTTCGCCATGACTCCGGGTTAGCTAAACTGGAGTCCGATTTCACGACTGCTCCGGGCGATTTGCGCGGGGCGCTTGCGCTGCTCGAACGGACCGCCGCGGAAGCCAGGATGCTCGATGCCACCGCCGACAAAGCAGATGAGTGCCATCGCTGGGCCCGCTCGTTGATGCGAAATTGCGAAGACCATTTGGAGGAGATTCGCTTCCTCGCACCCTGGCTGTCTCTCGACAACCCGGCAGGGCTCGAGGAAGCGCTCGGTCAACCGGGAGACGTTCCGACTCTGCGCGACGTCGCCAACTTCGAAAGAACCGTTTGTCCCCGGCTTGAAGCGCGCTTGCGGGCTCCCGAGGCCCCTTCCTCGAAATCGCCGGAAAGTGCGTCCCGGCAATCCACCGAATTTCTCAACGCCTTACGGACCGCCTCCAAACGCGCCACCGCGCGCCTCCTCTCATTGGAAAGCCTGGCCCGGGAGAGCGATGATCTGGCCGCGATGGATTTCGGATTTTTGTTCGACCCCTCCAGAAACCTTTTTACAACCGGCTTCAACGTCGGCGAATGCCAGAGCGACGCCGGCTTCTACGACCTTCTCGCTTCGGAGGCGCGGCTGGGCAGTTACGTCGCCATCGCATTGGGGCAGATCCCGCAGGACCATTGGTTCTCCATGGGCCGGCTGCTGGTCGCTTCGCGCGGAGAGCCGATCCTGGTTTCCTGGAGCGGCTCCATGTTCGAGTACCTGATGCCGCTCCTGGTCATGCCGAATTTCGAGAACACCCTCCTCGATCACACCTGCAAAGCGGCGGTGCGCAAACAGATTGAATACGGAAATTTGCGCGGCGTGCCGTGGGGCATCTCCGAATCGGCCTACAACCGGACCGACGTCCACTTGAACTACCAGTACCGTGCGTTCGGCGTGCCCGGTCTCGGATTGAAACGCGGGCTGGCCGAAGATCTGGTCATCGCGCCCTACGCCACCGTCATGGCGCTGATGGTCGCGCCCAAAGCCGCTTGTGACAACCTGCAGCGGCTGGCCGCCGAAGGACGCGAAGGCGACTACGGTTTCTATGAATCGGTGGATTATACCCCGTCCCGTCTGCCGCCGGACGAATCCAGCGCCCTGGTACGGGCCTTTATGGCGCATCATCAGGGTATGAGTCTGCTCGCCATCGACAACCTGACGCACGGCCGCCTGATGCAACGGCGTTTCATGGCTTGTCCGTTGTTCAAGGCTACGGAACTCCTGTTACAGGAACGCGTGCCCAGGACGGCGGTGGGGGTGCTTTCCGAAAACCGGAAACTGGACGAGTCCCATCTGCCCGGTCGGAATGGCGAAAGCGGAATGCGGGTTTTCACCGATCCCACGCCCCCATCGCCAGAGATCCACCTGCTGTCCAACGGCCAATATCATGTGGTCATCAGCAGTGCCGGAGCCGGCTGCAGCCGTTGGCGTGATCTGGCGGTGACCCGCTGGCGCGAGGACGCCACGCGCGACAGCCGGGGCCTCTTTGTTTACCTGCGGGACGTCGAGACCGGAGAATTCTGGTCCACCGCGTATCAACCCACCCGGCACGTCACGGATGGCTACGAAGCCATTTTCAGTCAGGCCCGAGCCGAATTCCGCCAGCATCGGAAGGACCTCGAAGTCCACACGCGGATCAGTGTTTCGCCCGAGGACGACGTTGAACTGCGCCGCGTCACGATCACCAATCACTCGGGCCGTGAACGAGTGGTCGAATTGACCAGTTACGCCGAAGTGGTGCTGGCGCCCCAGGCGGCCGACGAAGCGCATCCGGCTTTCAGCAATCTTTTTGTGCAAACCGAATTCGCCCGGGAATCCTCCGCCTTGCTCGCCACCCGTCGCGCGCGGTCCGAGGAGGAAAGCCCTCCGTGGCTCCTGCACATGATGCTGGACCCAACGGGCCGACCGCAGGACCTCTCCTGCGAAACCGATCGGGTCCGGTTTCTGGGGCGCTGTGGAAGTTCGGCTTCACCCGCCGCCATGCGGCGCGCTTCGCACTTGTCGAACACGGTGGGTTCGGTGCTCGATCCGATCGTGGCGCTGCGGCGCAGGGTCGTTTTGCCCGCTCACGGGAAAGCGATTATCGACCTGGTTCTCGGCGCGACCGAAAGCCGGGAAGGCGCCCTCGCCAAGGTTGAGAAGTACCAGAGCGCCCGCATGGCCGAACGCGCGTTCGACCTGGCCTGGGTGCACAGTCAGATCACCTTGCAACAGCTCGATGCCACCGAGTCGGATGCGCAACTGTACGCCAGGATGGCCGGGGCGCTGGTGTATGCCGATCCCGCCCTCCGGGCGAATCCCACCGTGCTGGCCAACAACCGGAGGGGCCAGAGCGACCTTTGGAGTTACGGCGTTTCGGGCGACCTGCCGCTCGTGCTGGTCAGCATCAGCGATATGGTCGCCATCGACGTCATCCGGCAAATGATTCGGGCGCACGCCTACTGGCGGATGAAGGGGTTGACCGTTGATCTGCTGATTGTGAACGAGAATGTCTCGGTTTACCATGAGACGCTGCACGATCGCATCACTGATCTGATTGCTTCCGGATCGGAAGCGCACCTGTTGGACCGTCCGGGCGGGATTTTTGTCCGAAGGCTGGAACAGATCCCACACGAGGACCGCTTGCTGCTCAAAACCGTCGCGCGCATTGTGCTGGACGGCGAGAAGGGAACGCTGGAAGAACAAATTGAAGCGCCTCGCATGCTGGTGCGGCCGGTCCCGGCACTCAAGCCTGCCGGTCCCGAACCTGTTGCCTCGCGCGAACCCGATCAACCCGGAAGATCAAACCGGGCTTCCGGCTCACGCAAAACCTCGACGCCTTCATTGCCGCCGCGCGATCTGATCTTTAACAACGGAATAGGGGGCTTTACCCGGGACGGCCACGAATACGTCATCACACTGTATCCCGGTACCGCCACCCCCATGCCCTGGGTCAACGTCATCGCCAATCCACATTTCGGCACGGTGATTTCCGAAAGCGGCGCCGCCTACACCTGGATCGAAAACGCCCGCGAGTTTCGTTTGACTCCATGGAACAACGACCCCGTCGAGGACCCCCCCGGTGAGGCGTTCTATATCCGCGATGAGGAGACCGGACGGTATTGGTCGCCGACGCCGTCGCCCGCGCGCGGCGCCACCCCCTATGTCATTCGTCACGGTTTCGGCTACACGGTCTTTGAACACACCGAAGAGGGCATCGTATCCGAATTGTGGGTCTATGTGACCATGGACGCTCCGGTGAAATACAACGTCCTCAAATGCCGCAATATTTCCGGACGTCCCCGCCGCCTGTCGGTTTTCGGTTATTGCGAATGGGTCCTGGGCGATTTCCGGCGCAACAGCCTGTTGCACGTCCAGACCGAAGTGGACCCCGAAACCGGCGCGCTCCTGGCGCGCAACCCTTACAACACCGAATTCGCCGATCGCATCGCATTCATCGACGTGCACGACACCAGCCGCACGCTGACCGGCAGTCGCGGGGAGTTCATCGGGCGCAACGGCGACCTCTCCCGCCCGGCGGCGTTGAAAGGCGTGCGTCTTTCCGGCCGGGTCGGCGCCGCCCTGGACCCATGCGGCGCGGCCCAGGTGGCCTTCGACTTGCCGCACGGACAGGAACGGGAAACCCGCTTTCGACTCGGGGTCGGACGCAACCGTTCCGACGTCCAGAACCTGATCCGGCGCTTTCGTGATACCGGCTCCGCCCGACGCGCGCTCGAAGGCGTCTGGGAACACTGGAACCGAACGCTCGGAGCGATCAATGTGGATACGCCCGATTCCTCAGTGAATGTCATGGCCAATGGCTGGCTGTTGTATCAGACCCTGAGCTGCCGCATGTGGGGTCGCACCGGGTTCTATCAGTCCGGGGGCGCCTACGGTTTTCGCGATCAATTGCAGGACTCGATGGCCCTGGTCCACGCCGAACCCGGTCTGACCCGCGCCCATCTCCTGCGGGCCGCGAGCCGTCAATTTCGCGAAGGCGATGTCCAGCACTGGTGGCACCCGCCGGCCGGACGCGGTGTGCGGACCCACTTCTCCGACGACTTTCTCTGGCTGCCGTATGTGACCTGCCATTACGTCAGCTGTGTCGGCGACACGGGAGTCCTCGACGAAGTCGTTCCTTTTCTCGAAACCCGGTTGCTCAAGCAGGAGGAGGAATCGCTCTACGAGTTGCCCAATCGCTCCGCGGAGTCCGCCACGCTTTACCAGCACTGCGTGCGCGCCGTGGAACATGGACTGCGTTTCGGCGAACACGGGTTGCCGTTGATCGGGGGAGGGGACTGGAATGACGGCATGAACCGCGTCGGCCACGAAGGGCGAGGGGAGAGCGTTTGGATGGGATTTTTTCTCTACGACGTCCTCCACCGCTTCGCCCAAGTCGCCGCCGCGCACAACGATTCCGGTTTCGCGGAACGTTGTCTCTCGCAGGCCGGCGAACTGCAACGGAACCTCGAAAACCATGCCTGGGACGGCGAGTGGTACCGGCGCGCCTATTTCGACAACGGCGAACCGCTCGGATCCCACAGCAATTTGGAATGTCAGATCGATTCCCTGCCGCAGAGCTGGAGTGTGCTCAGCGGGGCCGGCGACCCCAATCGTTCGCGTCAGGCGATGGAGTCGGTCGACCGGCGCCTGGTCCGCCGCGACGACGGGCTCATCCAGCTCTTCGATCCGCCCTTCGATGAGTCGGACCTCAATCCCGGCTACATCAAAGGCTACATCCCGGGCGTGCGCGAGAACGGGGGACAGTACACCCACGGCGCCATTTGGGCGGCCATGGCGTTCGCGCGAATGGGCGAAACCGAACGCGCCTGGGAATTGTTCGCGTTGCTCAATCCCGTCCACCACGGCGGCACCGCCGAACGGATCGCCGTTTACCATGCGGAACCGTACGTCGTCGCCGCCGACGTCTACGGCGTGGCCCCGCACACCGGCCGCGGCGGCTGGTCCTGGTACACCGGCTCCGCCGCCTGGATGTACCGTCTGCTCACCGAGACCCTTCTCGGCATCCACCGTGAAGGCGACCACCTCCGCCTCACCCCCCGGGTTCCACAAAGCTGGACCACCCATAAAGTGCATTACCGCTACTACCAGACGGTCTATCACATCACCTTCACTCGCATCTCCGATGACTCTCCACCCGCCCTCGCCCTCGACGGGGATGAAATTCCGGGGAACCGCCTCCCCCTCCACAACGACCACCACGAACACACGGTTGAAATGAAGTTTCGTTAGGGGTCTTACCAGTAGCGCGGTGCTTCAGCCGGCGTCGGGGTGCGACTGAGACACGCTCCCGAGCCACCGGGATGTCCCGCTGAAGCAGGGACCTACGGTAGCGCGGTGCTTCAGCCGGCGTCGGTGTGCGACTGAGACACGCTCCCGAGCCACCGGGATGTCCCGCTAAAGCAGGGACCTACGGTAGCGCGGTGCTTCAGCCGGCGTCGGGGTGCGACTGAGACACGCTCCCGAGCCACCGGGATGTCCCGCTGAAGCAGGGACCTACGGTAGCGCCGTGCTTTAGACAGGCCCATCCCCGAACCTCCGGGATTCCCTTGCCATGGAAGCCGCCGGGGCTTATTTTCGGGAATGGACTGTATTCCTTTTCGAAACGAAAAGGTGCGACCGATTTTTTCATGACCTCCGCCGACCACCTATCCCCCGACAACGAAACCGAAAAACTTACCGATTTCAGTGAGCAATCCGTTAACGAGGACACCTCTTCCTTGCCGATGCGGGTGGTGGGTATCGGCGCCTCGGCCGGCGGCCTGGGGGCGCTGAAAAAACTGTTCGCCAGCATCCCCGAACAACCGGGGGTCTGTTTTGTGGTGATCGTTCACCTTTCGCCCGAGCACGAAAGTCACCTGGCGGATTTGCTCCAGCCGCACAGCCGCCTTCCGGTTCAACAAGTCACCCATGAGACGCCACTCAAGGCTAACCACATCTATGTGATTCCGCCGGACTTCAATATCGACGCGATCGATACGCACCTGCATTTGTCCGAGTTGGAGAAACAGCGGCACAAACGGGCTCCCATCGACCACTTCTTTCGCACGCTGGCGGAAGCGCACAAAGAGCGCGCCGTTGGCGTGATTCTCACGGGTACCGGTTCCGACGGCACCTCCGGGCTCAAGCGGATTCGTGAGTACGGCGGCCTGACGATCGTCCAATCGCCCGACGAAGCGGAATACGACGGTATGCCCCGCAGCGCCATTGCGGCCAGGGTGGCCGACCTGGTTCTTCCCCTCGAAAAGATAACCGCGCAAATTCTCGGCGCCGACCGCGCCGCGAAAGACCTGGCGATTTCCGATGGAGACTCGGCAGCGGCGGCGGAGGAGGTTGATACGCTCCATGAAATTCTGGCCGAAGTGCGGACGCGTATCGGGCAAGACTTCACGCACTACAAGCGCTCCACCATTTTGCGCCGCATCAGCCGCCGGATGCAATTGCACCACGTCCGAACCCTCGATGACTACCTGCGGTTTCTGAACAGTCATGACGACGAAGTCGAGCATCTGTTGGAAGACCTTCTGATCACCGTCACCGAATTTTTCCGCGATCCGGAAGTCTTCCGGCACCTCGAGTCAAAGATTATTCCTCAGCTTTTCAAAGCCAAAACCCGGGATGATCGCGTGCGGGTTTGGTCTGTCGGCTGCGCTACGGGGGAGGAACCTTATTCCCTGGCCATGCTCCTGCTGGAAGAGGAAGCGCGGCATACCGTCAAACCGAAACAACTCCAGGTATTCGCCACGGATATACACGAGGCCGCCCTGGGCAAGGCTCGGGGCGGGATTTATCCGGCATCGATCGAATCCGATATATCCGAGCAGCGTCTCAGCCGTTTTTTCGAGAAGAGGAACGAGTACTTCCGGATCCGCAAGCAGGTGCGCGAGCACCTGGTGTTCGCGTTGCACAATGTCCTGCAGGACCCCCCGTTCTCGCACCTGCAGTTGATCAGTTGCCGGAATCTTCTGATTTACCTGCAGCGGGATGTTCAGCAGCAGCTTATGTCCATGTTTCACTACGCGCTGGAGGAGGACGGCTTCCTGGTGGTGGGCACGGCGGAGGGAGTGGAATCCGAGCTCTTTCAGTGTGTCAACAAGCAGTACGGCTTGTACCGCCGCCGCAGCGTGCCCAACCCCAGGCACCCGACGTCGAATTCCGCGCTGAACTCCCGATTCCGATACCCTGAGGACCAGGAGGTGCCCAATCTGAATCCCGCGGCCAGTTACGGCCTCCTGCACGAGAATGTGGTCGAGCTCTACGCTCCGCCCAGTGTTCTGATCAACCCCGATGGTGAACTCATGCATTACTCGGCACGGGCGGGACGGTTTCTGCATATGCCGGGCGGCACACCGACCAACAACGTCTTCCAGCTCCTTCCCGAGCCGTTGAGGTTTGAGCTGCGTGCTGCGGTCCATACGACACACGACAATGGCGGCAGTTACCGCTCCCGCCCGATTCAGGTTACGCTGGAGGGGCGGCCGTGCCGGGTGATACTCCGGGTCCAGCGAATCGATCAGCCCCAAATCAATGGCTACTTCCTGGTGATCTTTGATGAAATAGACGCCTCGGAGGGCGCTGATCCGGACAAAGAAAGCAGCCCCCCCCCGACGCGAACAGCCGCGAGCTGGAAGCGGAACTGACGCAGACCAAAAAACGCATACAGTCGCTGATCGAGGAGCACGAGGCCGCCCAGGAACGCAATCAAGCCTACAACGAGGAGCTCGAAAGTACAAACGAGGAACTGCGCTCGACCATGGAGGAACTGGAAACCTCGAAAGAGGAGATGCAGAGCATCAACGAAGAGCTTACCACGCTCAACCAGGAGAACCACCACAAGGTCGAAGAATTGAACCAACTTTCCAGCGACCTGGAGAACCTGCTGAATGCCACCCACATCGCGACCGTCTTTCTGGATCGCGACATGCACCTCCTGCGCTTCACTCCCAGCATGGCCAGGCTTTTCAACCTGACGGACAGCGATCGCGGCAGGTCAATGGCGGATCTGGCGGCGCGATTTGGCTATGAGCAGCTTTCTGAAGATGTTCGAAAGTTGCTCAAGCAACTCACCCCGGTGGAACGCGAGGTTTCCAGCCAACAGGGTGACTGGTACCTGGCGCGCCTCCAGTGCTATCGGACCAACGAAGACCGAATCGAAGGCGTGGTCATCACCTTCATCGACATCACCAAACGTAAGGAATTCGAGCGGGATATCCTCCAGGCAAAGGAGGTCGCCGAAAGAATAATCAATACGGTTCGCAATCCGATGCTGGTGCTGCGCAATGATCTGCGAGTTGCGTTCTCCAACAAGGCTTTCGAGGAATATTTCAAGCTGCCGTCGACCAGGGTGAGCGACCTTCTGGTTTACGATTTGAGGAAAGGGTTATGGGAAAACCCGCGCCTTCGCGAATTACTGGAAAGCGTTCTGCCTGACCGAAGGTCTTTCGATGGCTTTGAAATTGAGCACAATCCCGATGAGGGGAGTCTCCGCTCTCTCGTCTTGAACGCCCGCCGGATCGATCATCTGGAGCTCATCCTGTTGGCGTTCGAGGACGTGACCGAGCAAAATCAAGCCCGGCAGGCTATTGAACGCTCCCGGGATTTGCTGGAGGAAAAGGTCGCCGAGCGAACGGAGGAGCTGCGCAATCAGGCAATATGCCTCAGGCACCTGGTCCGTGATCTCACCTCGGCCGAGCAGAGGGAGCGCAAGCGTATGGCATCGGTCCTGCACGATGATCTTCAGCAGACCCTCGTGGCCGTTAAGATGCAAGTGGAGATGGCGCGAGCCCGGCTCAAAGACGAAACGGCCATCAAACGATTGGACCAGGCCATACAAAGTATCAACGAAACCATCAATATTACGCGCGACCTGGTGCGTCAGGTGACCCCGCAAGTGTTGTACGAACACGGCCTGATCGCGGCATTGAAGTGGTTGAGCCAGGAAATGTCGCGGAGGCATAGTCTGAATGTGACAGTTAAAGCCGAGGAGAAGGAACGGCCCCTGCCTGACGCAACCAAAACGCTGATCTTTGAGAGCTTGCGCGAGATCCTGTTCAACATCGTCAAGCATGCCAACGTTGATGGGGCGCTCGTCGAGGTTTGGGAAGGTCAGGACCGGTTATCGGTCACGGTAAGCGACGAAGGCATCGGCTTTGATGTGGATGCCAAGGCAAGGGAGATTGAGAGGAGCAATTTTGGACTGTTTTCGGTGGGTCACCGCATTAAGGCGATCGGCGGAACCCTGACCATCGACTCAGCGCCTGGAAAAGGGACGCGGATTTTCCTCGAAATTCCGATATCCGCGGCCATTGATGATGATAAAGCGACTCAGACGCAGCAGCCGGCGGAATCAGTGCCCTCCTCCTCCGATGCTACTCAGACGTCCAGGAAAGTGGTTCGTGTTCTGGTCGCGGACGACCACGCGCTTGTCCGCGAAGGGATTGTCGAAGTCCTGAAACAAATCCAGGGGTTGAAGGTCGTCGGTGAGGCGGCTGACGGAATTGAGGCCGTAGCGGGGGTTGATCGATACCATCCGGATGTCGTGCTCATGGATATCAGCATGCCTCGCATGGACGGCATCTCCGCGACCCGCGAGATACACCGGCGCTGGCCTCAGACCATCGTCATCGGTCTTTCGATGCAGGAAATCAACGGGGATTCCAACAAGGCCATCATTGATGCCGGAGCAACGGCCTTTTTCCCCAAGTCCGATAACTCGAACCAAATCGCCCAAACCATCTTTCGCCTGATGGACGCCGGGTCCACCGGCGTTACGATTTCCTGAACAGTTCGCGAATCGTGCGGATTATTTCAGGATCAACGGCGCCTCGCAGATGGAATGGGCGATGGCGTATCGGGTCAATCCCGCCACATCGTGAATATTGAGCTTGTTCATCACCGATTGGCGGTGTTTTTCGATGGTCTTGATGCTCACGCCGAGGTGCTCCGCCATTTGCTTGTTCGCGTACCCCTCGGCAATAAGCTGAATGACTTCCAGCTCGCGCGATGTGAGATGCGTTCCGGCATGTTTGTCTTTTCCTGATCGGTCAGCTACAAAACGTTTTCGTTCTTCTTCGATCAGGCGTCTTGAGATGGATGGACTAAAGCAAATGTTGCCATGATGCACTACCCGCACTGCTTTTATCAAATTGGCGACCTCATCCTGCTTGTTGATGTAACCGGATGCACCGGCTCTGACAAATTGATGGACATATTCGTCGTCACTGTAGGTCGACAGGATGAGTACCTTCGTCGAAGAATTATTCATCAGGATTTGCCGCATGGCTTCCATGCCATTGAGCTCTGGCATGGCAATGTCCATGATGATGACGTCGGCTTGAAGGATTTTATCCAGGCGGACCGCCTCGCGTCCGTCATTCGCCTCGCCGACGACCTCAATGTCCTCCTCGTTATTCAGGAGCGAGCACAATGCCTGGCGAACCAGCTTGTGATCATCAACCAACATGACTTTAATGGGATCTCTGATAGGTTTCTCCTTGCTCAGGGTATTGTGATTAAACGAGGGCAATGCCCGGATTTCAGGTCCGAGAAGAAAAAAATCGTGTATCACCAAGTTTTTCGTTAATTGGATTATTGTAGACATTGATTTTGGCTGGGTCAATCAATTTATTCTTGACGTAAAACGTTCTGTTTTTGTGGGGGCCGTCCGCTTGTGACCCCGTCCGGGCCGCCGGCTGAAGCACGGCGCCACTTGTAGGTCCCTGCTTCAGCGGGACTTCCGGTGCCCGGGAGCCACTTGCGACCCCGTTCCGGCCGCCGGCTAAAGTACGGCGCTACTCGTAGGTCCCTGCTTTAGCGGGACTTCCGGGGCCCGCAAGTTCCGGGCGGTTGCCGATTCGCAACCTGGTCGGGCCGGCGAAGTGCCCGGCGAAATTCAGATTCCCAAACTACGCTCTTCTCCGTCCTCCTCCGAACACGGTGCCTCCGAGTCCGGCGACGGCGAGAACAATACCGATGACAAGCATCCATACGGCCTTGTCGGTCGGCGAGCCGGTGAAGAAGTTCGAAACATCCGAACTGAAGGAGTCGGCGGCGCTGATCCCAAGAACAATCAGCACAACACCACCGACGAGAAGACCGAGTGATAACATCCGATTCATAATAGTGTTCCTTTTAAACTGTCTTTCGTCCCCCCAGAAGGGAAAGAACGATCATGATGACTGCAACGACAAGAAGGACGTGCAGGACGCCCCCCATGGTGCTGCTGGTGATTAAGCCGAGCGCCCAAAGGACGATTAAAATTATAGCGATGGTTAATAGCATGGTATTTCTTTCTTTCTAACTGTGATTCTAAAGCTCTGAGGTCCGCGGCCGGTGCGTCCCGATACAAATTAATAGAGCAACCGCTAACCGTTCGTCTCGTTTTGAGAAACGTACGGTAGCAGTTCATTGATTTTCCGGAGCAGTTCGGAAATTGAAAAGGGTTTGCTCAAGGCCGTTCCCGGCGCCAGCAATCCGAACAAATCCGGATCGCTCCAGTGCATCTTACCCGAGATGAGAATGACCGGATGGGTAAATGATTGAGCGCGCATTCTGCGCACAAGGTCCACCCCCTTGAGCCTGGGCATGTCATTGTCAGTGATGACCAAATCGAAGGACCCGGTGCGCAGGCACTCCCATGCCGCTTCGCCGTCGGTTGCTGATTCGACTTCGTATTCCAGTCCTCGCAACCGATTGGTCAGCAACTCAAGCAGTTGCAGGTTGTCGTCGGCGATCAGGACCCGAATCGAACCGTTGCCGCCGTTCGAGTCCCCTGGGACCGTATTTTGGAGCCGGGGCCATTGCGCGGCGGTTCTTTCGGTTGGTCGATGCGTTTTCATAATACCTGAAATTTGATAACTAAACTCTAAACGAAAGACGCCCCGGGGACCATGGGGTGTTCTACTACTCGGTTCGCAAGAGACTTATCCTAAGTAGCTTCGAGCTTCAGCCGAAGTTCATTTCCAGGTTTCCAAATGCGCCGGCAGAATTGCGCGCTCCGTTTTCCACCCGAAACGACTATATGCCGAAAATGACCATTGCGGCCGGCGGCATGATATGGGCAGAACCCCCCATAGCGCGGGTAACGGTAATCGGGTAACCTCTATTTGAAACAAGGTGGACGGCGTCGCGCTCTTTAAACGGAGACGTTCTGACGAACCTAACTCCACAACGATTGAATACAAGTAAAGATTACAGAAAGAGAATAAGACATGTCATTTAGAAAACTTATTTTGGGAGTTGGAGTCTCAACAGCCATAGCGGGAACCCTGGCTCTGGCCCAGCAAAATGCCAGTTTTGCGGAAGGGGACCGGATCTTTACGCTCAGTGGAGGTGGAACGAGCGACAACGACTTCGATTCGAACACGGCGTCGGTCCAATTGGGCTTGGGGCAGTTCCTTAACGACTTTATCGCAGCTGGCGTTCGCCAGGATCTCAGTGCTGCCAATCTCACCAATAGCAGTGACTGGAACGGATCGACGCGGCTGGGGCTGGATTTCTATCCTGTCACGGGCCGGGCCGCGCCCTACATTGGCGCCAATGTCGGCTATGTTTACGGCGATGCCGTCAGGAACCAGTTCATTGCCGGTCCCAATGTGGGAATCCGGTATTTTGTGAACGACACCACGTTTCTCACTCTCGGGGCGGAGTATCAAATCCTGTTCAAAGACAGCAGTGAGGCTCAGGACACGTACAAGGACGGACGTTTCGTCTATGAACTCGGCATGGGTGTTAAGTGGTAGCACCCGGCAATGCGGGAGCATAGGCCTTGAGAAAAACCGACGGGCCCTGAACCTGGAGGGCGGCGCTCCCGCGCCGCCGCGGCCATGCGGGAGCATGGCCCTCCAGCGGATCGGCGTAATGTGGTACCCTTGGAGGGCGGCGCTCCCGCGCCGCCGCCGGGATTTACTCCCGAGGACCGATCGCTCTCACCAGTGCCTCCTGTCCTCCTACCACCGGCAGGGTGAGGGCGGTGGCGTCCAGATCGACGGTGAGCTCGGTTCCCGGTTGGGGCCAGAGGGTGAATTCGCGGTCGCTGGAAAAAATCATCAGGCCGATTCGCTTGCCGGCCGGAATGATCTGGTCGTCTGGTTGGAGCGTGAAGCTCAACGTCCGCAATTCGCCCGGCACGATCGGGTCGCTTTCGGTGAGGGAGCGGTGGTTCTGAGGATCGGCCCACCCCCGGGTGATGACGCTGAAGTTGGGCGTCCGTGATTCGGGTTCCTCCCAGGGGAGTGCGACCAGCCATACCGAAAGGTTGACGGCCGGCGCGCTTGCCGTGAGGCGGATGGTGAGCTCGGGCGTTCCGGAGAGATGGACGGGTTCGGCGAGTTCAGCGGTCTGGTAAAGGAGGCGATGATACGAATGTTCGGCCTGCGCCAGCTCGGCCCCGGACAATTCCACGTTGTCGATAAGGGACTCGATACCCCGGGCGCCGGGGTTTTCGGAGACCAGGTCCCCGGACGTTTCTCCGCCGGCAGTCGGATGAAGGACGACCGGTGCGGCGTCGGGGTGCGGGTAGTCGGCGTACGGGGTGGGTTCGTTCCTGGGATCGCCTTCGCGGACGATCCAGGCCCGGGGGTCGTTTTCCACGCCATTCTCCACATCCAGCAGATAGCGGGTGAACCAGCGGTTCACCATGGCGGGCGGTGGCGCGCCGCCGTGGCCTCCCTGGTGGAAGTACATTTGCAGCGGGACCTCGGTTGTTTTCAGCGCCTCGATAAAGCGGACGCTGTGCTCCGGCATCACGTTCCAGTCGTTCCAGGCATGGGCGATCAGGACCGCCGCCTGAATGTTTCCGGTCTGCAGGGTGTAGTCCCGTTCCTCCCAGAAGTCGTTCCAGTTTCCGGTGACGCGGTCCATCTCATCGAGCATGCGTTGGCGGACGGTCTCATGGCAGAAGTCGCGGCGGGCCGGGTCGCCGCTGTTCACGTAGTCGTAGAGGGAATCGATGTCCTCGCCCAGGAATCCGCCGGGAGAACGAATCAGCCCGTGGGAGCGGTAGTAGTGCCAATAGCTGGTGTTAGGCGCGATCGGGATGATCGCTTTGAGCCCGTCCACTCCGGTGGTGGCCGCCGCAATGGCGAGCGTTCCGCCGAATGAGGTGCCGATCATGCCCACGGATCCGGTCGACCAATCCGCGGTGACTTCCTCGTCGCCGTCGGGGCTGCTGAATCCGGCGGCACGGCCGTTGAGCCAATCGATGACGGCTTTCGGCGCCAGCGATTCGTTGAGGTCGCCTATGGTCGTGCATCCCTGGGAGAGCCCGGTGCCCGGTGATTCGGAGTGCACCACCGCGAATCCACGGGGCACCCACGTGTTCACCTGTGATTGGGAAATCTCCTCCCGGTCCGGCTGGAAAGCAACGTCCGGAGGGCCTCCCCGGTCGGGGGGCTCTTCGCCAAGTTCGTGTTCCACATCCCAAAGGATCTCGGAAATCCGGGCCGTGCCGGCGAAGTAGGGGCTCGTGGTGTAGATGACCGGCACCCGGATACCTTCCGTATCCGTCTGGCGCGGACGGACAACACTCACATGCACCCGATCCGGTCGGCCGGAACCGTCGGTGTCGGATTCAGTTTCCACCCAGAGCCGCTCCCGGATCCATTCGTCCGGATCCGAAAAAGCCTCCACCGGCTGCACCTGGCCGTCGACAACCACCGGCCCTGTGACTTGCTCCACCGTCGCCGGACCCTCGCCCCTGGCGGTCACAAAGGCGGTCAGCAGAACGAGGCAAAGAGCGTGGAATCCGAACCTGCGATACCGGCGGAGAAACCCGAATTGCGGTGGCCGCAAACGGGCGGGATGAGGTTCAGCCGTGACGAACCCGCAAGGATCCGGAGGCAGGAGGGGGGTGGGCCGCCTGGAAAGGGGAACTTTTGAAGCAAACACACCAGGACCGGGAGTTTCGATGGAGGAACGCATAGTGCTCCAGTGTGGCACTTTGTCCGGGCATGCCAAGAGTTTATCCAGACGCGGTCAGTTTCTCGCGTGGAAACGAAACCGGTCTCGGACCCGTTCGGGCCCGGTTATTCGGTGACCTCAAGCAGACGGAAGGTGGCCCGTTGGTGATCCGCTTCCGATACCGGTCCGACGAATACCGTACCGTTGGGACGATGTAAAAGGTAGCGTTCCTCGAGCTCATCCATGGTTTGAAACGAGGCCCATCCGGAGTCGGCCAGGCCGTCGCGTTTGCGAAATGTTGCTCGACGTTGAAAATCGTCGCTTCCGTCATGTTTCCGCAATGCCACCGCGCCGGTGCTGGTGTGGGCCAGGTAATATCCGGTAAAGTTTTCCGCCTGGAAGGAGACCAACTCCTCGTCGCCCTCGAGCAGGCCCGCGACCACGTGCCATTTGACGTCGTAGTTGCCGGGGTCGAGATCTCCCAGAAGCGGGCGGTAGTTTTCATGCCGGATGTAGGCGTCTTGATTGGAGTAGGCCTGAATCCGGTAAGGGTTATAGGCCAGACCGGAGGAGGTGGGTTGCAGCGTGTCGATGGATCCGTCCGGGTTGTGCGCGAACTTTTCGATATGGACCGAACGCCGGTAATCACCCCCGGTGGGGAGGGCGGCGCTGTGGTGAATGAAGTACCATTGTCCGTCGAATTCGATGATCGCCTGGTGATTGGTGCCGGTGCCGGGCATGACGTCCATCAGAAGGCCGCCGTAGGTCCAGGGGCCTTCCGGGCTGTCGCTGGTGGCGTAAGCGATCTGTTCCGGAAAGTTCATGGCGAAGGTCAGGTAGTAGGTCCCGTTGTGTTGGTGCAGCCAGGGCGCTTCGGTGAAGGTTCCGGGCATGTCGGCGATTTCGATCCGGTGGATGTCGCCATCCAGTTCGATCATATTGTCTTTCAGTTTCGCGTAGAAAAGGTAGGTGTTGCCCCAGTAGAGGTAGGCCTGCCCGTCGTCGTCGATGAAAACGGTGGGGTCGAGCACATGCCAGCCGCCGCCGCCCATGTTGGGCGGACGTTCGGCCATGTCGCTGCGAACCAGCGGTCCGCCGATGGCGTCGCGGAAGCCCTGGGTCGGGTGATCGGAGACCGCCACCCCGATGGCGTTTCCGGCGCGCTCGGGGACCGGATCGCGATTGAGGACCGTGACGTACCAGTAGAATTTTCCGTCGCGTTCGATGGTCTGCGCCGCCCAGGCCGAGGGGTCGCGTGCCCAGTCGAATTCGGCGCGCGGCAGCTGGCCTTCCAGTTCCCAGTAAATCATGTCACTCGACGAGTAGATCAACCACTGATTCATGACATAAAAGCCTCCGTCCACTTCCGCCTCGTCGTTGCCGACGTAGAGGTAGACTTTGCCGTCGTGCACCAGCGCCGCCGGGTCGGCGGTGAAACGGTCGCGGATGATCGGATTTCCGGCCGCGACGGGGGCGGAAAATGAGACCAGCAGGGAAGCGGTGAGAAGGCTGAGAAGTGCATGTCGCATAACGAAATAAGGTCATTACAAGCGCCGGAGTGGCAAGCATAACCGCCTCGATAGAAGAGGGGGTTACCATAACATCGAGCGACGCTAATGGCGTAAACGGAGACGCCGAAACGGCGTGTCCGTTCTGGAAAAACTTGCGATGCGTTTCATCCCGTGTAGTCTAGGCTTGCGCCATTGTACTGCACGGCGCTTTCAAACCTGCGGGGATAACCTGAATCGAAAGGAGTTGATACTATGAGGTCTTTAAGAAACCTGTTTGTCGCCGGAGTCCTGAGTCTTGTCATGGCGGGCACCGCTCTGGCGGCGGAGTCGATGCGCGTGTTGTTTATCACCGGAGCCGACGGTCATCCGTGGCGGGAAAACATGGAAATCATCGCCGGGCACCTGGAGGCCTGGGACATCACGAATATCGACCGAAAAATCGTCGGCGGACCGGACGAATGGGCCGATTGGGAAGGGGATTACCGGGATTATGATGTCATTGTGGTGATGTACTATCAGCCCAGGGCAGGGGAGGAGTCTCTGGCGAAGCTCGAAGCCTATGTTCGCGAAGGGGGCGGGCTGGTGGGCTTGCATTCCGGGATCGCGGGATTTGATGATCAGGAGCTATACGACAACATGGTCGGCATGGGCTGGCGCGGGGCCAATTACGGCAAGAGCCTGATGATGACGGAGGATTTTGAACCGATTATCAGGGAGCCCGGCGAAGGCCGCGGATCCGCTCATCCCCCGATCCAGGAATTCGCCGTGCACACCATCGACCGCGAGCACCCCATCACCCGCCGTTTGCCCGAAGTCTGGATGCAGACCCGGGATGAGCTCTATTACAACATGCGCGGGCCGATAAACGATATCCACGTGCTGGCCACCGCGAATCGGGACGTGCCGCGCGGCGAGCATGCTCCTCAACTCTGGGTCCATGAGTACGGCGAGGGCCGGGTTTTTGTGACCACGCTGGGGCATTACCAGCCGTCAGTCGATTCGGTCGGATTCATGACCACCCTGGCCTTCGGCATGGAGTGGGCCGCCACCGGCGACGTCACCCTGCCGATGCCCACCAACTTTCCGACTGCCGAAGAAAGCAGCCGCGGCACACCCGAGTTCGAGTGATCGGGCGACCGCGGCGAACCTGACTGCGAAGACCGTGGAGGCGGAGTCGCCACCGGTTCGGTGTCGTTTCATGATCTGTTCGTAAAGGGTGTCGACGCGGCAGGCGATGCGATCGAGTCGGTCGTCCTCGAACGGATAGGGCTCAATCTATCTCGGGACGGGTGCCGGAGCGAATGGAATAGATGGGGGGAGCCGCGTTCCGCATCGGGTAATCGCGGCGGAGGTTGCCGACCCCTTGCAGGCGCAAACGAACTTCGCCGCGATCTCCGATCACCGCGGCGGGCAACTCGTAATGCACATGCGACCAGCGCCCGGGCTGGGGTTTCAAGCCATACCATTCCACTTCGGTGTACTGTTCCTCGGTGACAAGTCTCGGCAGAAATACCCGGTATATCCGGGTGACGTCGCCATCCAGGGTTTGCACCACAATCAGGTCTATTCGTCGCAAGAGTGGCAAGATGGGGTAGGGTTCCACTTTTAACCCCATAAACAGTGCAACTAAGCGTACCCTTGTCTTCAAGGCCCACTAAAGCAATCCAGGGATTCTTAACCCAATTCGGCGGATGACTATGAGGCACCGGCTGGAGGTGACACAGACATTCCTGTCTGTCGGACCGCGGCAGAGATTCTCCCGCGCGACATGAATTCCGCGCATGCCCCAACGGGGCTTCGGCTCAGGGCCCAGGGTGGGCCGAAGGTCCTACCCCGGGTTCCTGTGTAACAAGCATCCGACCCTGAAGGCGTCGCGGCCGGCGGGTTCATGCGATCCTACCGGACATTTAGGATCACGCGGCGATACGCCCTGAGTTGGGGTGTTCCGTCATCCTGCAATTCCAGAATCACATGTATACTTTGGCCATTGGCTTCTGACGGAATATGCACGTCAGCAATTGGTGACGATTCATTTTGAATAACCACATCACCTTCGTAGGAGCCAGGTTCTTCATAGTAAAACCATGAATATTCCAGAGGATCACCGTCAGGATCAGATGATCCTGTAGCATCAAGTGTTACGCGTGAATTCGGGGAAACTGACATTTCCAATATCTGTTTGCTGTGATCGCCATTTACAACTGCTTGGGGATGATGGTTGGCATCGGAATAACTGTCGGTAATGCTCCAAATCAACCGGGCAAGAAAATCGTTCTGTATGCCTTCACGCCATCGCCTGATTGCCGCGCCACCTTCCGCGGCATCCGTGTACATGAAATAAGGGTCAAAATCCCCCTCATTATTCAGAATGTTACTTTCCGTCATTCCCCGGATGCCGGCCCGCTTTTCTGTTCCAAAACGGCCGCCCCAACCGCCTTGATCAACTTCCTCAGGGTCATTGAGCCCATTGGGGAATATGTGAAGAAAAGCGGGCGTATCACCTTCCATTGCCCATTGAACTTCCGGGTAAACAGCCCCAAGCGGACCTTTATTATGAATGTGCGCGCGTATCCATTCATTGTCCCTTTCTCTGCCTTGCTGCCAACCATAAACCTGACCCTTGGCCCGAATGTAAAAAAGATCGGGAAAGTTTTTTGCCATCCAGGCGCCTGCATCATCCTGGCCTAAAATGTCATACACCCTAATCTTAGCCAGAAATTCTGAGAGCTCTTCGGGTGTGCGGGTGTTTTGCACAGTCCAAATTGCCTGTGCCAGTGTATTTCCTCCACCCCAAAAGGTGATCCAAACGGGACGCGGATCGGGCTTGTCAACCACTTCAATAATAAGTTCAGAACCGGGACTGTCTTTTCCTTCGCCAACATCACCCATGCCGTAACCTTGTTGACCAAGCCTGACTAATGATCTCAGGTGTTCGGCCGTAGGATATCCATCGGCATGTTTAATAAGGTTTGGCCGCACCTGCTCATAGGCATCGATGAATTCGTCGAATGCGCCGGCTGAAGTTTGGGTTCTTCGCCAGCAACTTGTGACATTTATTAATCCTTCTATTTCAAACTCGTTTGAGCTCACCAAAAAACGAACCATCGATTGCTTATCGTCGGGGTCCGCCCCAAAATCAGGCATGGCAATAACCCTCGGTCTTAGATCATGGTTTGAATCGGATTCCATCGAATTATCTGTTTGTGTGTTCACCGTTCCGTTCAGATCAGCAAAAGATATTCGTGAAACAAGAATTACTATTAAAAAGATTTTTATAGAGTTCGTTTTCATTGTTCTTAAGGTTTTGCCTAGGTTGAAATCGGACTGAATGAAACAAACAAGCTCAACCGCAGGACTTCAATGCATCCGCCATTCACATCGTTGCTCGGTTCTTGGATCCAGGTCTTTCATCGAGCGGGAAGTATCAATCGAACCAGGTGCGCCCTATCGTGTCCGCGATAACCCTCCGAACATCGATTGGATCGATGGGGCCACTGTGCCGGTAAATCACTTCGCCCCCGGGGGCTACGATCAGGGTGTACGGGACAGGACCCCTCCACTCGGCATCCAGTGCGGCCACCAGATCGTCGTGGTCGGAGCCTGAGAAGATGAAGTTGGTCATTGACGCGTTCCGATCATTCAGGAGTTCCAATGCGCGGTCTTTCCGGGAGAGGTCATCCATGGAGATCGTAACCACTTCGAGGCGGTTGCGATTCCGGTATCGACGGTGGATGTCGACGAAGTCGGGGAGTTCGGTGATGCAAGGGCCGCACCACGTCGCCCACACCTTGATGAGGCGCGTTCGATTGCTGTCGTTTGCCACGAGAGACCTGACCCCTTCGGCGTCGATCTCCGAGATGGCGGCTTGCTCTCGATTCAGGCGCTCGTGCGCGGCTTCCACCCGGGGTCGCAGGTCCGCCCATTTGATCGAGCATCCGAAAACGTTGGTGGTTTCCGTTTCGGGACGGTTGCCGGCGAGCATGGCGTCGAGGGCGTTACGCGTGTCGTGGGTGCGAACTCCGGCCGGATTCTGATCGTTGTCGATCCGTCCCTGGTAGCGAAGGCGCCTTTCGCTGTCGAAAATGAAGACGTGGGGTGTGGCCACCGGCCCGTAGGCCCGCGAGACGGTCTGGGTATCGCCATCGTTGAGATAGGGAAAATTGAAATTCCGGTCACTGGCCCGGATTTTCATGTCCTCGAACGAATCACCCACGTCCGTATGTCCCAATTCATCGAGCCGAAGCGCGTGGGGATCGTTCGGTTGAATCACGACCACGGCCACGCCCTTGTCCTCGTAATCCGTGACCAGGTTCATGATTCGCTCCTCGTAAGCCTGGGAAGTCGGGCAATGGTTGGTGCTGAAGATGACCGTTAGGATCTCGGCATTGGCGAAATCGTCCAAGGTGTACACCTTCCCGTCCACGCCTTCGAGCTCGAAAGGAGGGGCCTGTTCGCCGATCTCCAGAGTACGTGCTAGAGCCGGTTGAGCCAGGATCACGGCGAAAGTCAGCGCAAACAAGAGGGTTATTGGTGGTAGAATCTTCATAGCGGATAGATCACTGTCGTTTTTATCGAGAACGATTCATTGGATCGATAAGCATGAATCGTGTATTCAATAAGGGTTCATAATAAGTGCCTATGCCGGATTCGCAACCTTTTTGCCTTTCCCTCCTTCCGCTCAATCTGCGCCTGCATGCCGCCGGGCAATCTCTTCCAGGCGGCTATCGATTTCCTCGCGTGGCAGCCAACGTCCATTCAGTATCACACCGGCGACTTTCCGGACGTGGGCGAGGTCTTCGAGAGGGTTGGCTTCGAGCAGAATCAGGTCCGCCTGCATGCCTTCGGCGACTTTTCCAAATTTGTCCTCCTCTGCAAAAAAGACGGCCGGGTACACGGTTCCCGTTCGCAGGACTTCGTACGGCGACAGACCCGCCTGATGCATGAGTTCCATTTCGGGATGGATGGAAAATCCGGGAACGTTGAAAAACTGGGGGGCGTCCGAGCCGAGAAGAAGGCCCGCGCCCTCCTCATGAAGCGCACGGATCAAATCGAGGCGAACCTGGACAAATAACTCGGCCGCTTCGCGGTCGTAGAGCGGGTGCTCCCTGCGACCACACTTTCCCCTTTCAGAAGGCCGGCGACTACGCCCACCTTCTGCGCCAGGGCAAGGATGTTTACGGAGTGGACGCTTCGCCCGTACCCAGCGCCGGGTAGGAATTTCTCAACAAACGGGCCGACCTTCTACCGGACAATGGAGTACAGGTAAATCAGCACGACCGCGTAGAGAAACGCATAAGAATACCCGTGGGCGCGCCAGCAGAAGCGTCTAATCTCTGTGGCGCTTTCTTGTTCCCAGCTCTTGATATGAATCCAGCGTTCGATCCATACGCTCATGAAGAAAAAGGGAACAAACAGGATCATCGCCGCAATTAAGGCCATCCATTCCACGCCTTGGTAGGGCGGCAGCCACGCGGCTTGAATCAAGATGGCCAGGAACGGATTCTCTGGCCAAACGGAATGACCGAGCCAGGACGTGTATTCGAAATGTTCCGCCAGAAATAGGTGCCCCACCTGCACCGCAACCAATACAAGCCAGGCAATCGGCCAGCCGAGAAAAGTTGATGCCAGGTTTGCGAAGAAGATTCCCCGCCACTTGCGCCCCGAGGGGGTGTTTTTGAGTGTCCGTGCCGCCAGGTACTCGATGATCACCACCGGAAAAAACAGCAGGACCATCCAGGGAAGAACGATGAAAATTATCGGTAAGCCCATGTTGGCCAGCGGAACTTGGATCGACCATGACATCTTTGGAAAATGGATAGTATGAGGAGAGGTGACTTTGAGTCGTTGATTGATAATAAAGTATTAATTCCCCTGCCTTCTGAGAACTAACGCGTGTCCAAATCGTAGGTAATCACAACGTTGCCTTAGTTTAAATCCAAAATGGAATCAGAAATGCCAGTAGAGGCCGTATGGTCGATTCGTCCTGGAACTTTCCCAAGGCGGTTATCGCCGACCAGGCGTCGTTCCCGTCCTTTTGCATGATCTCGAGAGCCTTAGGCGCCGCGGATTTCGCCAACGGGCCAAAATTGCCGATAGCGCGCAAGGCGTTCGCCCGCAAGTACCACTCTCGATCATCCAGATCGAGACGCTCCTTGAGAAGGGGCAATGCCCCCTTTGCCCTCCCTCCATATTGACCAAATGATTGCATCAGAGGTTGGCTCGCCCTGCCTTGATTCAATTGCTCAATGGCCCGATCAATGTCTTCCTGCGATGCCTGACCGGTCTGCATTCTCTGGACAAACCGCCACTCTTCCTCTCGAGAGTCTCCATGAAGGAAGGTTGATTGAAGTAAGGTAAAAAGGAAGCAGACGAGCAGACAGGCCTTCGTGCTCATGGCATTTTCAGGACGGTTTGGCATCGGGTGACGCATGTCTGTAGATCGTTGCTTCGAATCGGAAGCGGGCGAAAACCGCCTCAGGTTAGGCCGCCGGTCCTAATATCGTCAATGCCAACCGCAGGAGTCCGGACCGGTAACGGCGAAAGTGCTCGGTTAAGAAATTCTTGACCACTCGTTATGCCATTCCAGGAAAAGCTGTTATCCAATCAGGAGCCGGTCTACACCCAACAGACTCGGGTCCTTCCGCACCCACTCCTCCAGCCGGGACTCCTTGTCGAGAAACAATTTCGGTACTTCCCGAAGCTCCTCACCGGCAATCTGCCCGAGTTTCATGCTGCACGACATGCCTCCAGATTCTACCAATAACATCCAGTTGGGCAGCGAATTATCGAATCCGCCTAACTGTATTCCGAGGGAGCACCTGGCCGAAGCGGGAACTCACTGTGGCGGGACTGTAAGCATTTTCCTTCGCCGGGATTTCGCGTTGATCAACAGCGACGGAGGGCACACTTCCTGGGATCAGGAAGTCGGGCTGAAGCACCGACCTACTGGCGGAGTCGCGAAGGGGTAGCGCCGTTCTTCAGCCGGCGGCGGGGTCGGTTCGCAAGAGGCACCTGGCGTGCCGAAAGGTGGCTGAAGTCCGAACTCCGCTTACCCTGGCGTTCACCGTTGAGAGCCCAGGAGATTCGTGGAATAAGGGACCTGAATCCGGGCGGAAATTCGCGGCCCGCTCACACGCGGTCGATACCGCCGCCGTCTCTGAAGCGGATGCGACGCTGCTTATAGAGAATGCCGAGAGCCTTCTTGAAGGTTTTTTTGCTGGTGTTGAACGCCTTGCGTATCGACTCCGGCGTACTCGTGTCGTCGAATGAGAGGTGGCCGCCACCTTTCTCCAGCGCTTCCATCACTTCGCCGGCAATGTCCTTGAGTCGGCCCGAGCCCGCAGGGTCCAGGCTAAGGTCAATCCTGCCGTCGGCGCGGACGGACTGGACATAGCCATCGATCTGCTGCCCCTCCTTCATGGAGGTGCCCAGGCTGCTGTGGTACACAAGTCCGCTGTAACGGCCCTCGACGATGGCGTGGTAGCCGAGCGGCGTCCGGCGGGTAATCAGAAAACGCACCCGTTGCTCCGGAGAGTAACCGGGAGGCGCCTTTTTCAGATGCCGGTCGAACCGGGTCGTGGCAATGATGCGGTCGCTACGGTCATCCACTTTGAGGTACACCACCACCCGCTCGCCCGGTTTAACGCGTTGTTCGGGCTGCTCGCGAAAGGGGAGCAGCAGATCCTTGCCCAGACCCCAATCGAGAAAAGCCCCTATCTGCCGGTGAACGCTGAGCACCTTGAGCGCGACGAATTCGCCGACCGTGGCAAACGGCCTTTCGGTCGTCGCGACCAGGCGGTCCTCCGAGTCGTAATAAAGAAAGACCTCAAGCATACTCCCACATTGAAGATCCCGGGGGGCCAGATTGCCCGGCAGCAAAACATCGCCGAGTTCCCCGGCGTCGAGGTAGTAGCCGCTTCCGGTTTCGCGGGCCACCTTGAGCGTGTTGAATTTTCCGATCAAAACCATCCGTCTATCCTGCACGGTATCCGTGCTGGAGGGGAGACTGAAATTATCGGCCCGACTCGCCGGTGGAGGGGCGTGGGACGAGGGGCGAGGGACGAGGGACTGGGTGTAAGAAAAATTTTTTCGAGGGACTGGGAGCCGAACTCCGTGCTTGACGTCAACTCGCCTATGGCCCTCGCTGGTTTTGTGAATTCGGAAGTGCAAGCGGTGTCGGGAAGTTCACGGCGATTCCCGTTCACGAATGGGCCCCAAAGCAATTTCTTATCCCGGGGTGTGATGTTCGCGAGGTTTTGCATGGCAGTGGCGATTGTAGCAATGAGCGTTTTTCGACCGACCCTGTCGGCACAAACTGATTTTCCCGCGGATGGCGTCGTTCGTTATAGTCAATTCGGAGCGAAGGGTGACGGCGAGACCGATGATATCGATGCCATCGTCAGGGCTCATGAATTTGCGAACGAGCACGGTCTGCCCGTGCGAGCCGACGACGGGGCCACCTACTACATCGGCGGCAAAAACCGCACGGCGGTCATTCAGACCGACACCGATTTCGGCACGGCCGCTTTCCTGATCGACGATACCGATGTCGAAAACCGCGGAGCCCATGTGTTCCGGGTGAGTTCGAAGCTGCAACCGTTCAACCTGGAAGGGGTCACTTCGCTCAAGAGGCACCAGGAAAGAATCGACGTTTCTTTGCCCGGCCCCTGCCTTGTCACTGTCACCGATTCCAACGTAAGGCGATACATTCGGTTCGGGCCGAACCGCAACACGGGAGCCAGTCAAACGGATGTCTTTATAGTCGATAAAGACGGTAATGTGGATATGGATGCGCCGATTATCTGGGATTTCGACCAGATCACGGAGATCACCGCCCGCCCCATCGACGAGGAGACTCTCACCCTCACCGGGGGACGATTTACCACCATCGCCAACGGCGCCGAGTCGAGGTACACCTACTACAACCGCGGCATCGCGATCCAGCGGTCCAATGTCGTGGTGGACGGACTGGAACACCGGATCACCGGCGAAGGGGATCAGGGCGCTCCCTATACCGGGTTCCTCAACATCAGCAATTGCGCCTACGTCACGGTCCGGAACACCGTCCTGACCGGCCGCAAAACCTACCAAACCATCGGCGCGGCCGGCACCACGGTTTCCATGGGCAGCTACGGGCTTTCCCTGACCCGGGCCCTGAACGTCTCTTTCGTGAATTGCAGCCAGACGAACGATATCAATGATACCCGGTACTGGGGAATCATGGGTTCGAACTACTGCAAGAACCTGGTCTTCGACACCTGCACGTTTTCCAGGTTCGACGCCCACATGGGCGTGGCCAATGTCACCATACGCAATTCGACCCTGGGACATCAGGGCATAAACGCCATTGGCAGCGGCACCTTCATTCTGGAGAACAGCACCGTCTACGGCAGGAGCCTCATCAATTTGCGTTCCGACTACGGCAGCACGTGGCAGGGGGAACTCGTTATCCGCGATTGTGTTTTCGTCCCCGCGGGCGGCAGACCGGTCAGCGCGAGCCTGATCGGCGGGTCCAATTCCGGGCAGCACGATTTCGGCTATACCTGCTACATGCCGGAACGCATCACGATCGACACTCTCCATATCGACGACTCGCGGCATCCCGAGAACTACCAGGGGCCGGCCATCTTCGCCATCTTCAACCGCAACTTCACCGACGCTTCCTACGAGCAGGAGTTCCCCTATGTCATAACTGAGGAGGTCATCCTCAGGAACGTGACCACCGCCAGCGGCAAGCCCCTGCGGCTCAGCGACAATCCGTTCATGTTCAAAGAGGTCGAAGTGACCACGATCAACGAGGAATGACGTGGGACGTGGGGCGGTAGGTTCCAAAACGCTTGCGGTAGTCCGAGGGGGTCAGTGACGTATGGCGTACGAATAGTTTGCGAAAGAACGCGATGTCCTCATATCCCACCGCGTAGCAAATTTCGCTGACCGATTTCTTGCCTGTCTCCAGGTGCCGTTTGGCGGCGTTGATGCGCAAGGCGTGCAGGTATTGCAGCGGTGTGATTCCGGTCGCCTCCCGGAATCGGCGGTCCAGGCTGCGCTGACTCATTCCGTGGCGCACGGCAAGCGCCTCGAAACGAAAATGTTCCGCATAGTTCTCGTGCATCCAGGCTTCGATGTCACGAATGCTGTCATCGCCATGATCGAAAGGTGCTTCCGGAATAGAGTAGCTGGACTGCCAGATGCGGGGCGGCTGAATCACCAGGCTGCGGGCCGTTTCCAGGGCCACCTCATGGCCGCAGTAACGTTCGACCAGATAGAGACTCAGATCGAGCGCTGAATAGACCCCTCCTCCGCAATACAATCCTTCCGATTCGGTGATCAGGTTTTCGGGCTGAAATCGGACACGGGGAAATCGCTTCCGGTAGGCCTTGATAACTCCCCAGTGCGAGGTTGCCGGCCGGTTGTCCAGCAATCCGGTTGCCGCCAGTAATCCCACGCCCGTACAAACCGCGGCAATTTCGGCGCCCTGTGCGTGTTGGGCCTTAATCCACCACAGAACCCGACGATTTTGCTCCACCGCCCGATCAATATCGATACCGACGGCGGGAATGACCACGAGATCGGTGCCGTCGATTTCATCCAGGTGTTTTTCGGCCGTCAGGCTGAGGGAAAAGGGGGCGGAAATTCTCCCGGAAACCTCGGAGGCTGTGGTGACCTGGAAGTAGGGCGCGGCCGGCGTGCCGTCCAGGAGACTGCCAATGACGCCGACGCTGCCGAGGATGTCCGTGATCACCACCGCGGTTGACGGAAGCCCGCCTTGTAGAAGCAGCACGGTAACGCGCGTGACTGATTCAGGTTTCATGGCGTAAACGCCATTCTAGAATGTCTTTTCCGCCACTTCAAGAAAATCCACCGGGCTACTAAACTGCACAAGACTCCCGTCGATACCTCCTGCGGGATGTCCGTCGGAAAGGGCCAAGGAGGTGCAAACCGCAAAGACCGATCCACCATGAAAAAATTCATTATTGAACGCAAGGTGCCCGGTATTGGGAACAAAGAAGACAATGACTACTGCGAGATGGCTCGCCATTCCCAGGGCGTTCTCGACGCTTTGGGAAATGGCATCCAGTGGCAGGAATCGTATGTCATTGGGGACGGAACGTTCTGCGTCTACCTGGCGGAAAGCGAAGAAATTATCAGGAAACACGCCGAGAAAAGCGGATTTCCCGCCGACCGCATCATGGAGGTCAAACGCCAGATAGATCCGACAACGGCCTCCATGTAGCCGGCGCCCTCATAGCGGAAAACCCGTCGTAGATCCCGCGACATAAAAATTATCAGCTGATATCTTTTATGTCGCGGGTGAGAGGGGAGGCCGCACCTATCGCTACCCGATCGCCAACTTGTCCGAGGAGGATCAGGAGTATGTTCGGGAAAACGCGGAAGAGAACGAGATGCGAACGCCATGCGCGGCTACATGCGGGAGGATAATATGACGTTTCCGGCGGTGAGATACGACCGGAGGGATGATCTGGAAGTAGTCCGACGTCACAGGGAACGGGGAATCCCGAATCTGGTGTTTGTCGACGGCTCGGGTGAAGTGCTTTCTCGAAGTTACGTGGACGGGGATTACGTCGGGCCCCGAAAAGTTATGAGCGATATTCGCAGCCATTTGGCGGGCGAGTGACGGTCAAAGGTCCTCGGGGATTTCCAGAATCATCAGATCCAGGTTTTGGCCCTCGGACAAACGTCCTGACTGGATCAAGACGCGGCGACTGTCGGCGCTGAAAGCCGGATGAGCGTGATCCGGTCGCATGAGGTGTCCGGTGCTGAGCAAATGCTGGGCGTTGGTTTGGCGATCGACGAGATAAACGTTGCCCGAAAAGGTGTCCCCCGCGACCCAGCGTCCGTCGGGGGATGCATTGCAGTGCCAAAAGCCTCGCGCGTCTTCCAGAGGAGGATTGGGCAGGGGCTGTCCGAGCAGCCGGACCTCATTCGTGCGGACGTTGATCAGTGCGATGCCGGTGGGACGCTGACGGAGTGCGTGAGTGTGTCCCATAAGATTGAATACCACATGGTCTTCGTCCGCCCATGCCTCGTGGGTCACCCAATCGGTTTCCTGTTCGACAAACAAAGGTTGCGCTTCGTCCATGCCATCCCGCCAGATCCACATGCGTTGCGGCGCGTCGCCCCCGGTCTCATGGCAGAAGATGATTTCGCCGGAGCGGTACGGATTTGCCTGAATGTGGCCGATTCTGAAATCAACGCGCAGCAGTTCCCGGTGGGTTCCATCGGTGAGGTCAAGGATGCTGATCGCATTGACGCGGCCGCCGGCTTCATCCGCGAAGACCGACGGATAGTAGACGTGATCCTCGTTGACTCCGAGGCTCAGGATGCCATGGCTCCCCGGAAGCCGGTCCAGCACGGTTTCATAGCCTTCCTCCCGCATGGTGCCCGTCTCGCTGTCCTCCAGCAGGGCGTCGAGGTCAATGCGCACCAGGTCCTGTCCGCCTTCGGCATCCCGCAGGTAATACATCAGGTTCTCCTTTCGGGAAAGGCGGATGGACCGGTAGGAGAATCCCGGTCCGTCGGTCAACTGCACGATGACGCCGTCCTGCTCGTGGACTGCGAAGGCCTGGGGATTGCCGTCGCGGGAACGGTCGGCGGTGCGAAAGACAATCCACTCGCCACATGCCGTCCATTGAGGATGGGTCTGGTAAATCCGCACATCGTTGGAGGTGGAGTGCGTGATGACCCGCACGTTGATCCCCGTAACCGGGTCTTCGTAGGTGCTGGTCTCGGGGGCGAAGCGTTGCCCGACGTCGGAACCGGAGGCACAAATTGTGGCCAGCCCCCAGGCGAGCGATGTCAGGAAAACGCGTTGCATTTTTGGTGTGTACATTTTATCGTCCGGCTTTGTTGGAGATTGCGATTAGGAGATCAACCACACTGTCCAGCGGGTCATCTTTCCATTTGCACTGTTCCCCCCGTTTTCTGCTCTTCATTAGTACAACACTTCGAAGGGCTCGTTTCGATTCTATTCTTTCGGAAAATGGAGGGGAGTCGGGTGAATGAGTGAAGCGACGTTGAGAGGAAGAAGGAAGAAGCTTGACCTGACAGGCGAAGGTGGAATCGTTCGGTGAACGATTGGCTCCGGGAATTGAGGACAATGCCGCGGCGATCGGGAATAACATGATCATTTTCAGGCCATGAGTGAACTCTCTTCAATTTATGCGGTTCGGGATCTCTGGTATTCTTTATATCGCGCGCGGCTTACGGCAATGATTCCATCTGCCCGAAATACGTTTAAGTGGCTTAAATCCGCTGCTTACGAAGAACATGATCGCCTGCGGTCTGCGCACCACCGGTTAATCCTCTGAATGGAGCGGGATTCCTTATGGGCGCCTTGGAATTGATTCAATTGAACCTGCTTTCGCCGGTAGTGCTGGCCTTTTTCCTCGGGATGCTGGCCACGTTGGTGCGGAGCGACCTGAAGATTCCGGACGAGCTCTATCAGGCCCTCTCGGTTTACCTCCTGTTGGCAATTGGGCTGAAGGGAGGTGTGGAGCTTGCCGCGAGCTCTCCCGGCGAGTTCCTGCTCCCGGCCGCCGGAGCGCTAGGGCTGGCGGCCGCCATCCCGCTTTGGAGTTATTTGATCCTGCGCAAGGTCGGCCGGTTGTCGGTACCGGACGCCGCGGCCATCGCCGCCCACTACGGTTCGGTCTCCGCGGTCACCTTCCTCGCCACCCTTACCTTCCTTTCGGCGCTGGAGATTCCGCACGAAGGGTTTATGCCGGCGTTGCTTGCGATCATGGAGGTGCCGGCGATCATCATCGCGCTGGTCATTGCCCGCTCGAACCTGCCGGGCCGGACCTCGTGGGGCGAAGTCCTGCACGAGATTCTCGCCGGGAAAAGCATTGTGTTGCTCCTCGGAGGACTGGCTATCGGGTATGCCGTCGGGCGGGAGGGCTTCGCCAAAGTGGAGCCGTTTTTCGTCGCGCCGTTCCACGGAGTCCTCGCCCTCTTCCTCCTCGAGATGGGAATGGTGGCGGCACAGCGCCTGCCCGACCTGCGCAAGGCCGGACCTTTTCTGGTGGCTTTCGCCATCGTTATGCCCATTCTCCACGGCCTGCTCGGAGTCTATGTGGGAGGCTGGGTCGGCTTGAGCCCGGGTGGCAGTGTGGTCCTTGGGGTTCTGGCCGCGAGCGCTTCCTACATCGCTGCACCGGCAGCGGTCCGGCTTTCGCTGCCGGAAGCAAACCCGACTTTTTATCTGACAACCTCGCTTGCGATCACCTTTCCCTTCAATCTTGCGGTCGGTATTCCACTTTATTACTCGTTCGCGAAATTTCTATTCTGAATTATGGACCTCAAATTGCTCAAACTGGTGACGATTGTGGCCGAGGCCGTCATTTCCGACAAAATAATCCGCGAAATCAAGGAGCTCGGAGCGACCGGTTACACGGTCACGGCCGCCGAGGGTCAGGGTTCGCGGGGGGTCCGGGCCAGCGAATGGGAGGGCAAGAACATGCGCATCGAGACGCTCGTCAGCGAGGCGGTTTCCGAAGCGATTCTGCAGATGCTGGCGACCTATTATTTCCCCAACTACGCCGTTGTGGCCTATGTCGAGGACGTTCGGGTCGTTCGGGGCGACAAATACGTCTGAGCCACTCCGGCACGGCTCTGGGCGGGGTGTGACTTCGGACCCATCCATACCTTGCCAACGGTTTGCAGTCCGCAGCGAGGGAGCCGGCCTCTGTGGTCTACCGGAATAAGAGCACCGGCACGCGGCAGGTTCGCACCATTTCCGTGGTGGTGCTGCCGACAATCAAATGGCGGATGCGGGAATGCCCGTAAGCCCCCATCGCCAGCAGGGGAATCTTTTCCTTTTCGATCACTTCCGGAATCACCTTTTCCGGTTCGCCGGGCATGACCTGAACCTTCGCTTCGGTTCCGGTCGATTCCAGGGCCTCCCGGGCATTTGCCATCTCCTTTTCCAGCCACGCGCTTTCCTTGCCCACCGACAACAAGAGACAGGGTAATCCCCGCAGCAATGGTTGGGAGGCGGCGAACGCCACCGCTTTGTGCGCGCTCGGACTGCCGTCGAATGCCAGCACCCAGCGATCAATAGTTTGAAACGCCCGCGAAGCCACCAGAACCGGCCGCTGGCTGGAACGGATCACCCGCTCCAGGTTCGCGCCGAGGTGCAACCGTGCGAAATCCGCGTTTTCCCCGCGCTTGCCGATCACAACGAAATCGCCATCGATTTTGTCCAGCATCTCCACCAGCGTCCCGTGACGCTGCTCCGCCCGAATGTCCGGCATTCCCGCGGCCTCGAAATGCTGGCGTGCCGCCTTCAGCATCACCCGGCCCTTGGCATTCGCGACTTTCGATTTGGCCTCTTCCAGGGCCACCATTTCTTTCATCAGCTCCTCGCCTTCATCCGGCTCGAGATTGCCGCTGAAATCATGCACGGCGGACACATCCCGCTGCGGATCCAGCATGTGGAGAACGACCACTGCGGCGTTCGTCCGGCGAGCAACCCATATGGTGTGATCGTAAACACTGGGTGCGTAAAGGGACCCGTCTGTGCAGCAAAGAATGGTCTTCATGTGGCAGATGTATTCAGGAATTAATGACCGGAGGAGAGGGCGGCGCCGGGTTTGTCGTGTTCGCCGAGTTTGCCCACCAGCGTGGTGCTCGCCTCGTTCATGCCAATCAGTTCGACCGTGGCACCGTCCCGGCGGAACTTCAAGACTACCCGGTCCAGTGCCGTTACCGCCGAAAGGTCCCATAGATGGGCCCGCGAGACATTGATGGTTACCTTGTCCAGCACTTCACTGAAATCAAAGGCTTCTCCGAAGGCGCTGGCTGAGACAAAGAACAACTGGCCCTCCACGTAATAGGTCCGGTGATCTCCTTCGCCGTTCAGTTCCGAACGCACACTCATCAACTGGGCCACCTTCCGCGCGAAGAAAAGCGCGCTCAGAAGCACCCCGGCGCCGACGCCCCAGGCCAGGTTGTGGGTCCAAACCACCACGCCGACCGTTGTCAGCATCACGCAATTGGTGGTGAAAGGGTGGGTTCTCAAGTTCCGGATCGACGCCCAGTTAAACGTCCCGATCGAAACCATGATCATTACCGCGACCAATGCCGCCATCGGGATCATGCCGACCCATTCCCCCAGGACCACGATCATGATCAGGAGAAAGGCTCCCGCGGCGAAACAGGACAAGCGCCCCCGGCCGCCGGATTTTACGTTGATTACCGACTGTCCGATCATCGCGCACCCAGCCATGCCGCCGAAGAAACCGGAGACCACGTTGGCGATGCCCTGTCCGGCGCATTCCCGGTTTTTGGGTGACGGCGTGTCGGTGAAATCATCCACGATCTGCGCCGTCATGAGCGATTCGAGCAACCCGACGATCGTCAGCGGAATGGCGTAGGGGAGAATGATCATGAGGGTTTCCAGGTTCCAGGGGATGTCGGGCATAAGGAACACGGGAACGGTCGATGGCAATTGCCCCATGTCACTCACCGTCCGCAGGTCCATCCCGGCGATGATCGAAGCGATCGTCAGGACGACAATGCAGATCAACGGAGAGGGCACAACCCGGGTGAAGCGCGGAAGAATGTAAATAATGGCCAGACCGGCGGCCACCATCGCGTACATTGTGACCCCCGCACCCGCGAATTCCTGAAGCTGGGCCATAAAAATCAGTATCGCCAGGGCGTTCACGAATCCCGTCATCACCGATTTCGACACAAACCGCAGCATATTCCCCAGTTTCAGGAGGCCCGCGAGGATTTGCAGAATACCGGTCAGGATCGTTGCCGCCAGCAAGTACTCCAGACCGTGCTCGCGAACCAACGTTACCATCAACAGTGCCATCGCCCCGGTCGCCGCCGAGATCATCCCTGGACGTCCGCCGGTAAACGCAATCACCACCGCAATGCAAAACGAGGCGTACAGCCCCACCTGCGGATCGACCCCGGCGATGATCGAAAAGGCGATCGCCTCCGGGATCAGTGCCAGGGCGACCACCACTCCCGCGATTAGGTCCCTCGGCACATTGGAGAACCATTCGTTTTTAAAATTTCCTGTCATCATTGCCCTGTTGCGGACCCGTTGCATTCACAGTCGGGAGATCCGCTAAAAAAAGCCGCCAAGTCGATTCCTCCTCTTCCGCAAACGCAAGCCCTAATCTCCCGGACTCGAAGTTCGGGGCGACGCATACTCTCTGTGGGGCATAACCGGCCGCGTGACACAGGCATTCCTGCCTGTCGATCACAACCCACCCGCGTTGCCATCCGGGACCATGGCCAGGGGCCGTGCCAGGGAAGTAGCCGATGCGATTCGGTATGCTCGATTCCGCCTGGTTAAAGCGTTAAAGAATCCTTTGATAGTCGGGTGTTTAAGGATTTCGGGAAATCCAGGGTTTTCCGGCTACAAGGAATCATTCCCATACACGAGCCGCGTGCTCGCCCAGGTTCGCCATTCGCCGTTACGCTCGATTTCGAGCGTGATGGTGAGCTCTGGATTACCGATCGGTTCATTCGGATCGGGATTGGCAGCGGGATAGACGAATAGTTTCAGGACCGGGGCCCCGGTTTCGGCTTCGGATGGAAGTTCAGGGAATCCATCATTCCGTGAATCGCGAAAGGCCACTTCCCCCACGTCGTTGAAATCGCCGTTACCGTTCGCATCCACGGCGATCAAACGCTTCGTCTGCGGATCGAAAAACTCGACCCGGACGGGTACACTCGTGCGCACCCGAAAGTTGGCTCCGGACTCTTCTGAGGAAAGCGGAATGATGTATTCGATCTGTACGAAATCAAAAGGAGCGCGGAACGCTAAATCCGGTACTGATATCGCGTGATCCCTTGACTCCTGATGCACAACGAAGGGGACCTCTCGAATCGCACGTTCTTCCCCGGCGCTGTCAAGGTTCTCGAGCCAGGTATCAATCGCTGTCTCCAGGTTTCTTGTGTTTACGATTGGTCCAAACATCTCGCTGTAGGCCAGGCCAAGGCGGGCATAACGGATCGCATCGTCCACGGCTCCGGTGTTGAAATGATAGCGGGCGTAGTCTTCGTACGCATACGGAACAGCGGCAGAATATCCTCGCCGCCACACCGATCTCAGTGCATTCCAGAACTTCTCATCATGACCTTGTTTGCTCAATGATCTTGAGAAAATCAGCGAAGCGTGGGAGTTTACCCTGTCCAGGATATAATCCCCGAATTCGCGTGCTTCCTCAATCAACTGCGTGAAGAGCGTGAGAGCTTCCTCATGCCTCCCCGCGTTCGCAAGCATCATTATCGGGTAAATACGCGCATAAACGGCAGCCCTCGATTGAGCGCTCCGCTCCAGCGCCAGGATTCCCAGTTGCGCTTCCTCCAACGCTCCGTCGAGATCGTCACCGGTCTCGAAGAATCGCAAGAATGCGTATCGCACCCTCTCAAAATCCGTGTAATATGAAACGCGCTCGATCTGGTTAAGCGCCCTCTGTTTCTCGACCGGCTTGCGCAGAGACGAGTGTTCACCCATTAACGCCAGTAAAGTAATCTGATCGCTGTAGCCTTCGGCAAGGAGCATCTCCACGGCGGGTGTCCGTTCGGTGATGTGTTCCAATCGTTCCGTTAATTGTTCCAAGCTTCCGAGGAGCCCTTCCGTTTCGCCCTGCATCAATCGGTAGCGATTCTCCTCGAGGATCAGGATTCCCAAGGCCTCAAGGATTTCCGGGTCAGCTAGATCGGCAATGGGTGTTTCGAACAGATTAGTGACGTCCTCTCCAGTATCCGCCGTTACCAGCCGACGTACCACCTCCACCTTTTCACGATGTATCCGCAATGCCTGACTCAAGCGCTGGGTCCGTCGATTAATCGAATGGATGTTCCGAAGCAGCATCCATTCCGCGATTTGATAGTGCTCGTCCCCTCTTCTCAGTGCTTCCCGAAGATTTTCAAGCGCCCCTTCATAGAGTTTGGCCGCGTCCTCTAATGCACCTGCTTGGTGTTCGTACGCGGCCAGGTCCCACAGTGCTCTATAGGTGTAGGCGGGAAGATCCCACTCTTGCGATCGCACCGCAATTTCTTCGAAGATCTCCCGTGCATCCTCGTGCCGATTTGCATCAGAGTGCTTGTCGGCAACTTCATACATGTAAAAGAGCGCCCGCTCCGGCAGGTACCGCTCCCAGGCCTGCGCCGGCGCCCAAAGGAGCAGACCGGACAACGTAACGAGATGACAAACGGTCCAACATCGCAATGAACGGATCGGGATATTCATTCGGGCAGATTGCCGCAGAGTGCGGACGTTGCGCCAGAAAAAACGGGATCTTTGCTATCACAGGTAGGCGCCTAAACAGTGATTTCCGGGACCTTGCGCTTCCGGAAGTGTCCAGCTGAAGCACGGACCTACGGGGAGTGCGGAGCTCGTAGCGCCCTGCTTAAGCGGGCGTCTAATGTGGCGTGGAAACGGCGGTTCCGGTCAAGAATTGTCTGTCTGAAGCACGGAGCTACGCTGAAGAGCCATTAACGAGGCGTGCCGTGCTTCAGCCCCCCATGGAACCCACAGCAAACAGCGAGGCGCCGGTGTGAGAACCGGCATTGGCGGTCTTGCTGCAGGCTGTCGGTGAGAAGAGCCCGATCAGGCCCGACAATCGGTCCTTTCGGCCCTGCCTGAACGTTTCGTCGGGGAACCATGCCCCCTGTCCACCCGCTTTGCTCGGGGCGTTGCCCCAACCCTGCGGGTTGTCCATCTGCGCTCGCTGCGTCGAACCTCACGGTTCTCATCCCACCCGTCATCCTTTTTGCGGGGCAAAAAGGCTGCCCGGCTAGGATTCGAACCTAGACAAACAGAGTCAGAGTCTGTCGTGCTACCGTTACACCACCAGGCAGGAGGTCACACCGAAGTGTGAAAGGATTGGAGAGTAGCTTGAGGCGGGGGGGCTGGCAACACGAAATTTTCCGGATCGCTTCGACTTCCGGGGTGGACATTGGCGGCGGGCGTGTTTGAGTCGGGGGTATGGCTTACGAAATCAGCGGAACAGTCAAAGTCGTTTTCGATACCCAAACCTTCGCCAGCGGCTTTTCCAAACGTGAATTCGTTCTGACCACGGACGACAAATTTCCCCAGGATGTGAAGCTAGAATGTCTCAAGGAGAAAGCGGCTTTGCTGGAAGGTGTTGAGGCCGGGCAGCGGGTCAAGGTGTGGTTCGATGTCAATGGACGCGAATACAACGGGCGTTATTTTGTGAATCTGGTCGCCTGGCGCCTGGAACCGGAGGGTGGTGATCAAGGATCTCGCCCCGCGGACGAAACTCGGGATGAGCCGATTCCCGAGGACACCGGCGACTACAGCGAGCGGAACGACGAGATTCCTTTTTGAGGTCGGATCGCGCGACTGGCGGCTCGTTCGGACGTTCTCCGGGGGTTGGGTGAACGCGCATCGGTCGGCTCATTTTTAAACTTTTTTGCCTAAGATTGAAGTCGATTTCGTTGACTGTCAGTGGGTAGGATCGAGTGTGTTGAGAACACGCCTGATCCACCTATGAGCGACGTTGGCCGAAACAGAATTTTGGTTTTGGATGACCAGGAGGCTTTGACCGGTTTGTGCCGGGAGTTTCTCTCCGGGCACGGACACACTGTTTTCGAGGCCCGTCATCTGGCCGAGGCCCGGGAGTGCCTTCGCCGGGAGTCCATCGATCTGGTGCTCTGCGACGTTGGGCTGAAAGGCGGAGAGAGCGGGCTCGAATTGATGAGTGAGCTGTTGCCCCGGGCGCCCGATGTGGCGGTCTGTTTAATGACCGCGAGTCACGATCTGCAATTGGCGATCGACTGCCTGCGTCAGGGCGCTTTCGATTTTATTACCAAGCCCTTTGGCATGGTGGCCTTGGGGCGGGCGGTCGAGCGGGCCTTGGCCAGGCGCCGGACTATGATCGAGGAGCGCGAAAAAACCGACGTCCTGATGCGTGCCCTGGCCCGTTTTCCGGAGGATAATCCGAACCCGGTCTTTCGAGTGGATGACGAGGGACTGTTGCAATATTCGAACCGGGCGGGCGATGTTCTGCTGCGGGAGTGGCGGGTGGCGTTGGGAGAGCGTTTGCCGGAGGCATTGGAGGAACTGCTGCGACCAACCGAAACCTGCCGGGAAGAGAGCAATCGCGTCGCGGTGGAGGTCGGAGTCGGGAATCGCGTTTTTTCCTTTACGGCCACACCCATCCAGGGGGCTCCCGGTTATTACCTTTACGGTCACGATGTGACCGAGTGGCGCGCGGCCGAACGCGAGTTGGTGCGCCTGAAAAACGAGGCGACGGAGTTGTCCATGCGGGACCAGCTGACCGGCATGGCGAACCGTGCGCTTCTGCAGAAACGTTTTGGCGAGTTGACGACTCGTGCGACAAGGACCGGCGAGCAGTTGGCGGTGGTCTTGCTGGATCTCGATCATTTTAAGGAGATCAACGACGTTTATGGGCATGAGGCCGGAGACAAGGTTCTGGTGCGGGCGGCTTTGAGTTTGAACGAGGCACTCCAGGAGGATGACGTGCTATGTCGTTGGGGCGGTGATGAGATGGTGGTCTTGAAAAGCGGTCTGCCGAACCGCGAGAAAGTGGACGAGTTTTGCCGGGATTTGCTCAATCTGGGACGCGAGGCGGCACGTTCGCCCTCCCTGGGGGCTCCGATCACCCTGAGCGCCGGGTTCGCGGTGTTTCCGGGGGACGGTGAAAAGCTCGATACGTTACTGCAGAAGGCGGACCAGGCTTTATACCGCGCCAAAGAGATGGGTAAAGACACCTGGCGCGGCTACGATGCGTCGGAGGATGGCGCGGTTTTTCGCGGCAACCCGGGGGTTCTGGCCCGCTTCAACCGGTCGGTGAACGACGATGGCATCGAGGTACATTACCAGCCGCTGGTTGAGGCGCTCACCGGTCGGATGGTGGCGGTGGAGGCCCTGGCGCGCTGGACAGATCCCGAACTGGGGCTGGTGGCGCCGTCGAGGTTCATTCCGGAGGCCGAGCGGCGCGGTTTGATCGGGCGTTTGGGGGAATGTGTGGTGCGCAAGGCGCTGGATGACCTCGCCTCGTGGCGGAATAACGGGCTCGAAATCGGGCTCTCGGTAAACCTTTCCCGCCGTCAATTGATAAACCGGGATTTTTCGGCCTTTCTCGCCGGTGAGATGGAGCGGCGGGGGTTGGAGCCCGCCGTTCTGACGCTGGAAATCACCGAGTGCCCTTCATTTTTCGATACGACGGCCGGCCGGGATAGGCTGGAGGAACTCGCTTCCGCCGGTTATGGAATATCACTGGATGATTTTGGAACGGGGTATTCGTCGCTGGCGGAGATTGCCACCATGCACTTCGGCGAACTCAAAATTGCCATGGAGCTGACCCGGCAGGTGGCGGAAGACAAGGGGCGCAGAATCGTGCAGGCTATCGTCATGATGGGCCGGGCGATGCACCTGACCGTGGTGGCGGAGGGGGTGGAGGATGAACGGGAAGCGGAAATATTAAGGAATATGGGTGTGGATAGATTGCAGGGGTTTTTGTTTGCACACCCGATGCCGGCCAAAGAGGTGGTCCGTTTTTGGTTGCGGTTCAGAAAAAATGAGGAGGTACGCTTGTGAAAATGTCTTTGCCAGAACGAGGGAGTCACCGAGTGGCCCCCCCCCCGCCCATGCCGCCCAAGCTGGAGACGAGACGGGAGCCGATGGTGATGTCCGATGACCAGTCCTGGGTGTTGAGTCAGGGCGTGCTGCGGGTAGCTGCGAATGTGGAGGCGACCGTACGGTCCGGCGGCCGGGTGGTGGTCGCCAGCGCGGCGCAAGGCCAAATGTTGGGCATCAGTGCGACCGAGCGATCCATTCTGGAGGCGTTTGGCAAGGGTCGCAAGGTTCCCGAAGTGCTTTCCGAACTCATGATCGAGGGAAAGAGTCCGCCGGTGAGCGAGTTTTACGAATTGGTGTTGAAGGCGGTCGACCGGGGAATTCTGCTGGTGGACGGCGCCGCGCCGCCGCCGCGGCGGCGCGCCCTCGATCTGCCGTTCACAATGCCGTTTTCCGTTGCGATCCTCCTGATTGCAGGCGCCTTCGGTTTGGGAGGATATGGTTTGCTGGCGACCGATTTGGGGGTGGATGCGGACAGTACCGGGAGATCGTTTTTCGGTTCCTTCGAGACGAATTTTCTGCTGCCGCGAGGCGGATTGGACTATTTTTCGGGCATTCTCCTGGTTTTTATTGCGGTTTCCCTGGGATCTCTCATGGGGGCCGCTGTGGCGCGGGCGGCCGATGTGGAGGTTTACGGGCCGATATGGACCTGGATGCCCCCGCTCCCGCATTTGCGATTTGACCTCCGGGCCACCCGCATGACCGGTCGAATGGGAGAAACCTTGACCGGACTGATTCGAGCGGCGCCGGTTGCCGGGCTGATCGGTGCGGTGCTTCTGTGGTTTCCTCACTTGGCTTTAGCGGTCTTTATTGGCGCGCTCTGGTGGTTTCTGCCGACCCGTGGCGGCGCGGTAGCCCAGATATTAAGCGGCCTTTTCGGTCGCGTGCCGGTGGACACCCAGCGTGAACTTCGTTTCGAAGCGGCCCGCCGGACCTGGAGTCGTTTATGGCGCCGGTTGTCGCAGGAAAATCGGTCGTTTGCCGTCGGCATCGTCGTGACCTGGCTGCTCTGGGTGACAGGTGCGATTTTTCTTTTCGTCCGGGTTTTCCCGGCTCTGACCCTTGAATTGGCGCCGGGACTGGCGTCGGCTCCTCTGCTCAGCGCCGTTGTGGCCTCGGCGGCGCTGCTTCCCGCCGGGCTGGCGGTTCGTGCCGGGCTCCGCAACGGGGGCGCGGCCCTCCGCGAAAGGCGTCTGCGGCGAGTCGCTCAACTTGCCCGGGAAGCGGCGCTTGCGCCCTATAACGAATCCTGTCCTCCGCCGCCGGAAAAGGTGGCGGCCCTGCTCAAGGAAAGTGTGCTTTTCGGAGGGATTGATACGGCGGAACGCGAAGCGATCGCCCGGAGCCTGGAGCCCCGGTTCGTTCGCAAGGGTGAAGTGCTGGTGGGTGAGGAAACGGATCGGAAGCGTGTCTTTTTGGTTTTCAAGGGAGACTTCGAGGTTTGCCGCGAGCTGGCATCCGGGCGTTTGCTGCGTTTGGCGCGGTTGAAGCACGGCGATGTCTTCGGCACGGTGCCGCTTTGGGATGAACCGCCCCGTGCCAGAACCGTGCGCGCTTTGGGGCCGGGGATTGTCTATTCGCTGACCAGCGAGGAATTCGAGGCGGCCGGATTGTCAAAGGAAAGCCGCGCGGCGGTGAAGGACGCGGTCAAAGCATCCTTCCTCCTGCGAGTCCCGTTTTTTCGTGAATGGTCTCGCGAGACCGTCCGCCGTTTCGCCCGGGCGGGGAGCTTTGTGACTAAACAGCCGGGCTGGTCGCTCGGCCGGCTGCATGATTCCAACCTTTTCTTTCATATTTTCTACGACGGCACCTGCGAGTACTCGGGGAACCTCAAGCGGTCGCGATTGGGAATCGGCGATTTTTTTGGAGAACTGGACATGTTTACCGGTATTCCCTCCGAATTGGAGGTGTCGTGCCGGGATGAGGCTCGTTTCTTGGTCTTCAGCCGGAACGACTTCCTGCGTGCGGTCTGCGAACAGCCGGAAGCGGTGCTGGCCTTTGAGAAACGCTGTTCCCGCCGATTGGGTCGACCGGTGTTTCCTTTGCGTCACGGCCGATAAGCCCGGAAAGCCGCCCGGCAGGTGATCACGAGACCGCGCGCGGCCGCGGTCCGGTCTTGGAGTGGAAGTCCGTCAACAGGACCGCTCAATGATTAAACTAAAATAATTCCCCAATCCTCTGGACACCTGCAGGGGGGATTTCTTTAGTTAGGCATTGGTGTTTTTCGCCTTTTACCTCCCGGCGATTTTTCAGAAGATTCATGATCGAAAGGGGCCAGAATCAGGGGATAGAATGATACGACTTAAGAGTTTCGGCATTTGTCTGTTACTGACTTTTGGAGCGGGTCTCTCCCTGGTGGCGTTATTGTATGCTTTCGGTCTGTTTTTTCGTCCTGATATTCGCGCCGGGTTGCCCCAATACGATCCCGAGCTGATTGACCTGCTGGAAAGGGATCGGGACACGTCGTTCGATCCGGACGATCCTCCCGTGATTCACGTGGACGTCGATTACAGCGAGGGCGAGTCGGCCGCGTGGTTTCCCCGCGGGGAGTCGCCGATCCTGGCCGAGCTGGTGGCGGAAGGCCGACTTCCTCCAGTCGCCGAAAGAGTCGGGCCTCAGCCCTCGGTAATACGGGGCGTCGAAGGCATTGGGAACTACGGGGGCACCTGGTATCGCGTGGCGATATCGGAAGGAGACGTGCAGATCATCTCCTGGCGCCTCTCCGGAGACCGGCTCTTGCGCTGGTCGCCTTTGGGATACCCCTTGAAGGCGAACCTGGCACGGGATTGGGAAGTCTCGGACGACCGTCGTGAATACATCTTTCATCTGCGCGAAGGCGTGCGTTGGTCGGATGGACACCCTTTTACGGCCAGGGACATTCTTTACTGGTGGGAGCATGAAGTGCTGCACTTCGGACAGCGTCCAGATTTTATGACCATCCGCGGGGAGCTTGGCGATATCGAGATGATCGACGAGTACACGGTCCGGGTCACTTTTCCGTATCCCCACGGGTTGTTCGCGGAGCAAATGGCCAAACAGGAGATCTGGGTACCCGAGCATTATTTGAGGCAGTTCCATCCCGAGGTCGGGGATCCTGACCGGATCGCGGCCATGGTGCGGGTCCAGGGTGTTCCCACAGCGCGAGCCGCCTATTTTCGGCTCAAGGAACCTCGCAATCCCGAGCACCCCCGCATGTGGCCGTGGGTGCCCCGCAGTTTTCAGAGTACCCCTCCCTATGAGTTCGTGCGCAATCCCTACTACTGGCAGGTGGACGTCGAGGGAAACCAGTTGCCTTACGTAGACCGCATCCTGAATGACCTCCGCTCGGAGGATATGATTTCGGTCACCGCGGCGGCCGGGGACATCACCATGCAACTGCGGCATATTCGTTACGACGATTACACGCTCTACATGAGCGAGCGGGAACGAAACAACTTCGACGTGTACCACTGGTTCCAGGGTTCGCGTTCGGTATTCTGCGTTTTCCCCAATCTCAACCGTCGGGTGGATCCGAACCGCCCGGAAACCCGATGGAAGCACGAGTATCTGAACAGGAAGGAATTTCGCCAGGCGATGTCGCTGGCGATCAATCGGGAGGAGATCATTCGGGCGGACTACGACGGGCAAACCGAACCGGCCCAGCTCGATCCCGGAAGGGAGTCGGCGTTTCACAATCCCAACCTTTTCCACAGCTTCACCGAGTACGATCCGGACCGGGCCAACGCGCTGTTGGATGAAATCGGTCTGGATCAGCGCGACGCGGAAGGCTACCGGACTTTCCCCGACGGCACCCGCATGTCCTTCAATTTGCACCTGACCGATTACACCGGTACCGGTCCTTCGGATTTTCTCATCACCCACTGGTCCGAGGTTGGAGTGCGGGTGCTGTTGCAGGATCGCGCCCGACGTCTCTGGCAGGCGCTGCAATCCGGACTGGAGCATGACTTCACCGTCTGGTCGGGCGAGAGCGAGTTCTATCCCCTGGTGGAGCCGCGGAACTTTGTGCCGGTCGTGCTGCATTCCTTTTTCGCTCCGGGGTACGCCAGTTGGTATCAACGCGGGGGCCTGTACGGCAATCCGGATGCGTGGGATCATCCTCTGGCCATTGAGCCTCCGCCGGGGCATCCGGTGCGGCGTAGCATGGAAATCCTGGACGAGGCTCTTGGCATCGAGGACATGGAGGAGCAGGCCAGGGTTTTCAACGAAGTTCTGGAGATCGCGGCGGAGAACGTCTGGAGCATCAACATCAGCACTCCTCCCCCGCAACTGGTGATCGTACAGAACGGATTTCGCAATGTACCGCGCAATGCCATTGTCGGCCATATTTTCAACACGCCGGCCAACGCGGGAATCGAGACTTTCTATTTCGAGGAACCGCGGGATTCCCCGGGAGCCATCGCTCAGATCAAGGCGCTCATGGTTGATGTTCGTCCCGATCCTTCCATGACGCTGCGTGAAGGGGTGCGGCGGGACGACGCCTCGGTGGGCGACTTTGTCGGGACTGTCATACGTTATCTGGTTTACGGGATCCTTATTCTGGGCGGCTTGATGCTGGCGGTCCGGCATCCGTTTATCGGTCGTCGTTGTATCATTCTTATCCCTACGCTGCTGGTCATTTCCATCGTGACGTTTGTCATTATTCAACTTCCGCCCGGAAACTTTATCGAAGCCCGTATCATCGAGCTGGAAATGGAGGGCGATCTGTCGGCGGTGCAGGAGATACGCGAACTGGAAACGATCTTTCACGTGGACGATCCGAAGCTGGTGCAGTACTTTCGATGGCTGGGACTGCACTGGTTTTTTTCGTTCGATTCGCAGGACCGGGGACTGCTGCAAGGTTCGCTCGGACGCTCCATGGAGGACGCGCGCCTGGTAAACGACGTGGTGGGAGACCGGATTGTCCTTACCCTGGTGATCTCGGTGTTCACTGTCCTTTTCACCTGGGCCATGGCCATCCCAATCGGTATATATTCGGCGGTGAGGCAATATTCGATCGGGGATTACTTCTTTACCCTGATCGGGTTTATCGGGATGTGCGTTCCGAATTTCCTTCTGGCGCTGATCCTGATGTACATCAGCGCTTCGGTGTTCGATGCCCAGGTCAGCGGTCTGTTCTCGCCCGAATACGCGGCGCAACCGGAATGGACGTGGGGTAAATTTGTCGACCTGATGCAACACATCTGGGTTCCGGTCGTGGTCATCGGAACCGCGGGCACGGCATGGATGATACGTGTGATGCGCGGGAACCTGCTGGACGAGCTGAGGAAACCCTATGTGGTCACGGCCCGCGCCAAGGGCGTCCGGCCGATGAAACTTCTCTTCAAGTATCCCGTGCGTATGGCGCTTAACCCTTTTATTTCGGGCATCGGCCAGATTTTTCCGCAACTGGTGTCAGGTGGCGCCATCGTGGCAATCGTATTGAGCCTGCCGACGGTGGGGCCGCTCCTGCTGAGTTCTCTGATGACTCAGGACATGTATCTGGCGGGCTCAATGTTGATGGTGTTGAGTCTCTTAAGTGTCTTTGGAACCCTGGTTAGCGACTTGCTGCTGATGTGGGTGGATCCACGTATCCGAATGGGAGGGTCCCAATGAGTACATTTCTGCAAACACGAGCGAGGGAGGTGCGAGAGGGCAAAGCCTCGATGAACCAGGGGGAGGGAGGCGGCGTTGCCATCGGTGAATTGTCGCAGTGGCAGCTGGTGCGGCGCCGATTCAAGCGCCACAAGCTGGCGGTGTTTTCCCTGTTTGTCCTGGTGGTCCTTTATGTGGTGGCCGCGTTCTGCGAGTTTTTCTCTCCCTATGTACGGGAGTGGCGGAATCTCGACTACATGCATGCTCCGCCGCAGTTGCCGAAGTTCAGTTTCGAGCATGGGTGGCATGTGGATGCGGTGGAGATGAATCTTGACCCGGTCACCTTCCGTAAGGTGTACACTCAGGTGGAAGGAGAAGTGGTGCCCCTGTCGTTTTTCGTCAAGGGCGAACCCTACCGCGTCTGGGGGCTGTTTGAAACGCAGCGACGTTTCTTCGGGGTCGATCACCGTGCGGTCGAACGGGGCGAAATTTCCCCGGAGAAAGCGGTGTTTTATTTTCTTGGGGCCGACAAGTACGGGCACGATATTTTCAGCCGGCTGATATACGGTTCGCGGATCAGTCTGTCGATCGGCATGCTGGCCATCGTTATCACTTCCATTCTGGGCATCATTATCGGAGGCATATCCGGTTATATGGGCGGCGCGGTGGATGATTTCATTCAGCGGGCGATCGAGGTGGTGAACGCGTTTCCGCAGTTGCCGCTCTGGCTGGCGCTGGCGGCGATTATGCCGGCGGATTGGCCCATGGTGGTCATGTATATGGGAATCACTCTGGTTCTGAGCCTGTTGGGGTGGACCGGCCTGGCTCGGGTGGTGCGGGGCAAGATTCTGGCCTTGCGCGAGGAGGATTACGCGGTGGCGGCACGCCTCCTTGGCGCTTCCCACGGCCGGGTGCTTTTTCGGCACCTTGTTCCCGGCTTCACCAGCCACATCATTGTGGTGCTCACCTTGAGTGTTCCCGCCATGATTCTCGGGGAAACGGCCCTGAGTTTTCTCGGATTGGGCCTGCGTCCGCCGGTGGTGAGTTGGGGCGTCATGCTCCAGGACACCATGCAGTTGCAGGCGGTGGCCAATTATCCCTGGCTCTTGATGCCGGTGCTGCCCATCGTGGTGACGGTGCTGGCCTTTAATTTCCTCGGAGACGGAATGCGCGACGCGGCGGATCCCTATGCCTCGCTGTAATTGTCATGGAAAACGACCTTAAGACTCAGAGCCCGCCCTCCGGCCCCGCTTCAGTTGACGCCGGGAAACCGGATCGCGTTCTGGAGGTGGAGGAATTGCAGACCTGGTTTCACACCGAAGAGGGCGTGATTCCCGCGGTGAACGGCGTTACTTTCCACCTGGACCGCGGACGCACCTTGGCGCTGGTGGGTGAGAGTGGATGCGGCAAGAGTGTCACCGCCTTTTCCATTCTGCGCCTGATTCAAAAACCGGGGGAGATCGTTGGAGGCAGGATAAGGCTTTATCCGGAAGCCGGCCAAAGTATCGAGGTGGTGGATCTTCCCGAAAAGGACGACAGGATCTATCGCTTGCGCGGCGGGGTTGCCAGCATGATCTTTCAGGAACCGATGACCGCGCTGAGTCCGGTGCACACCATTGGCAATCAACTTTGCGAAGCCATTTTGACGCATGAGGATGTGCCGAAGGCCGAAGCGGAGCGCCGGGCCGCCGACATGCTGCGCCGGGTGGGCATTCCCGGCCCGGAGCGGCGCCTGAAACAGTATCCGTTCGAATTCAGCGGAGGAATGCGTCAGCGGGTGGTGATCGCCATGGCGCTGCTGTGCAGCCCGAAACTGCTGATCGCCGACGAACCGACCACCGCCCTGGACGTCACGATCCAGGCGCAGATTCTCAAACTGATCAAGGACCTGCAGAAAGAGACGCAGGCGTCCGTACTTCTCATCACCCACGATCTGGGAGTGGTGGCACAGACGGCCGACGATGTGGCCGTGATGTATCTCGGGCGCATTGTCGAACACGCCGACGTGCGCGCCTTGCTCAAGCGACCCATGCACCCCTACACCATGGGGCTGCTCGATTCGTTACCCAGCATCAACGTTCGGTCGAAACGTCTGAAGGCGATCAAGGGCAGTGTGCCTTCCCTCACCGAAATGCCCGCGGGCTGTCCCTTTCATCCCCGCTGTCCTTTCGCCGAGCCCGGGGAATGCGACGTCGGCGGGCCGCCCGAACTGCGTGAGATGCCGGACGGCCGGAGAGTGGCCTGCATCCGGGCGGAGGCAATCCAGGAGGAACTCAAGGGAGCCGCGGAAGGCGGTTCGTCCGGTCAAACCGGCAAGTCGGAATCATGAGCGCAACCACCACCGAGAACGGTCGCCGGGAAGAGCCCCTTTTGAGCGTGCGCAACCTGTGCAAGCATTTCCCCATCCGCGGCAAGGGGTTTTTCAGGAAACAAGTGGGAACCGTCAAGGCGGTGGATAATCTCAACTTCGACCTGATGCGCGGTGAGACACTGGGCCTCGTGGGTGAGAGCGGTTCGGGGAAGACCACCGCCGCCCGCACTATCCTGCGTGCGTATGAGCCGACGAGCGGCGAGGTTTTGTTTCGTGCCAACGGCCGCACGGTGGACCTGGCGAAAATCAGCGAACGGGAACTGAAACCGATGCGTCAGCAGATGCAGATGATTTTCCAGGATCCGTTCTCCTCTCTTAATCCGCGGATGACGGTGGGAGACATTGTGGGCGAACCGCTCCGTATCCACCGCCTGGCCGAAGGTGCCGAGCTGCGGCGGCGGGTGGAGGAGGCCTTGGTCCGGGTCGGGCTCAAGGCCGAACACCGGGTGCGTTATCCCCACGCCTTCAGCGGCGGCCAGCGCCAGCGCATCGGTATCGCCCGAGCCCTGATCATGAACCCCGCCTTAATTGTCGCGGACGAAGCGGTGTCGGCCCTGGACGTTTCGGTGCAGGCGCAGGTCATCAACCTGCTGGAGGACATTCAGGAAGAGTTCGACCTGACTTACATCTTTGTGGCGCACGATTTGAGCGTCATTCGCCACATCTGCGACCGGGTGGCGGTGATGTACGGCGGCAAAGTTGTCGAACTGGCCGAAACCGAGGCGCTGTTCGAAAACCCCCGCCACCCTTACACCCAGGCGCTTTTATCCGCCATTCCCTATCCGGATCCGGATGTTCACCTGGAGTTTCAGATTTCTGGAGAAGCCGCCGATCCCGCGGACCTCCCGCCCGGTTGCAGCTTCCATCCCCGCTGTCCCCACGCGAAATCGGGCGTCTGCGACGTGCGCGGCGAACCGCCCGCCCTGCGCGAAGTCCACACCGACTCCCGCGTCGCCTGCGTGCGCCTGGAGGAGATCGAAAAGAAAATACAATAGCGCCCGGTTACGCCGGGAGCTGATAATCAAGCACACGTCTCCACCGCCCCGGGATTGAATCCGTCGGTCCGCAGGCTGGGATCGTCTCCGGGGGCGAGGGAAAGCAGATTCGATGGATCCTGAGATGAGAAACCAATCCAACCGATATGAGGAAACTTCCGCTCTCTCGCGTGTCGCCTGGTTATGCATTGGTTTGGTTGTTGTTCCGATTACGGGTTGTGCCGCCGGTCGCGAATATGGGGACACGGGCTCGACCGTCAGAACCGGCGCCGAGCGCCTGTTTAGCGACCGTTACCATCTGGTCGAAAGCAGGCGGGTAGGTCTTATAACGAACCACAGCGCGATCGTGGGGGGGCAACACCTGGCGGACCGTCTTCATGCGGATCCTTCGATCGAACTGGTTGTGCTTTTCGGTCCCGAGCACGGCATCCGGGGGACGGCCGACGCGGGTAAACCCGTGGACCACGGAGTGGACGAACGGACCGGCGTGCCGGTCTACAGTCTCTACGGCGAGATCGACCGGCCCACAGCGGAAATGCTGGATGGGGTAGACGTGCTGATATTCGACATACAGGATGTCGGGGCGCGTTTTTACACCTATCCGGCCACGATGGGACGAGCGATGATATCGGCGGCGGAAGCGGGCATCCCGTATCTGGTTCTCGATCGTCCCAACCCGATTGCAGGGCTGCCGGTGGAAGGCCCGGTCCGGGAAGATCGTTTTCGTTCGGGAATAGGCCTGTATCCGACTCCCGTTACACACGGTATGACCGTGGGCGAACTCGCTTTGATGATAAAGGGTGAGAGCTGGCACGACGGAATCGAAGGTTTGGATCTGCACGTTGTGGAAATGGAAGGCTGGACCAGAAGTATGCACTGGCCGGATACCGGTTTGGAGTGGGTGGCGCCCAGTCCGAACATACCCGATGTGGAAACCGCCATCGTCTACCCGGGCACCTGCTTTTTCGAGGGGACCACCGCCAGCGAAGGCCGCGGAACCTATCGGCCATTCCTTCAGGTGGGCAGTCCCTACGTCAACTCGAACGCCGTAGCCGATGAGTTGAACCGCCGCGACCTGCCCGGTCTGGCGTTTAGTCCGGTGACCTTTGTGCCCGAAAGCATTGAGGGGATGTCAAAACAGCCAAAACTGCTGGGTGAAGAGGTTCACGGCGTCCGCATCGAAGTTACGGAGCCCGCCAAAGTGCGGCCTGTCGAAGCCGGGATTCACATTCTTCAGGCGGTGTACGAAAATTTGCCGGCCGAGGCCCGGGAATCGTTCTTTATCGAAAGGGGCCTGAATATTCGCGCGGGCAACGAAGAGGTTCTCAACAAACTCCGACTGGGCGACAGGGTGGACCGTATCGTAGCCGTTTGGGAGCGGGATGTGGAACGGTTTAAAATCGCGAGAGAGCCCTATCTGATATATGATTGATCCGGGGCAGGAGGGCTTTCCGGCTTTGGGGCATCGGACCTACTCGGTGCTTACGCGGGAGCCGTTCGGGTTACCGCGGATCGTCCAGCGCTTCGATGGCTCTCACCAGTTGCCGGACGGTGTGCTGGGAAACGGAAATGATTTCGGTCCGCAGGTGTTCCTGCAGTCCGGCGTCGACGCGCAGAATGACCACATCGCTTTGCCTTGATCCGAAGGATTGACGAGGTTGGGGGAAACGCTATGCTTTTCGCAGGTTAATTAGTTGTCACCAGTATGAAACCGACAATTATTTTCAACGGCGAGGGTGAGTCGTTTGATTTCGGCGGGTTGGGTGTTCAGTGGAAGATTGACGGGGATCACCCCCAGGGCCGCTTTTCGGTGGTCCATCATCCGATCGCCCCGCGCGCGTTGGCGGCTCCGCTGCATTATCATCATAACGAGGACGAGTACTCCTACGTGCTTCGCGGGCAACTCGGGGCATTGCTGGGCGACGATGTCGTAACGGCCGGCCCGGGAACCTGGGTTTTCAAGCCGCGCGGGCAGTGGCACACCTTCTGGAACGCCGGCGACGAGCCCTGTGAGATCATCGAGGTGATCTCACCGGCGGGATTTGAAAACTTCTTTCGCGAAGTCGCTGCCAACTGGGGCGACCTGGAGAAGTTCGCTGAAATCAACAGGAAGTACGCCCTCGACATGAAGTTCGAAAGCGTCCCCGAACTGTGCCAACGCTTCGGTCTGACGTTCCCTCAACTGTAGCGGGATGACGGTTAGGCGGAGGAAATGGCGGGCGACTTCTCCTCGCCTCCAGTGAATTCATTCGCCCAGCAACCGTTTCTTGAGGAAAGAGCCGGCGAGTAGAAGAACGGCGAGCAGGGCCAGCGGCCAGAGGGCGGCGGGATCGATTGACGACTCGTCCGCCACTGCGTCAGTGATGCCATGAACCGCCCGGGCATAGACCGTCCATTTGACCGTTAGTCCGAGAATCGCCGCGCCGATAAAGGTGAGCAGCGGCAAGCGAAGAACGCCTCCGGAAAAATTGATGACCGAGTGGGGGAAGCCGGGAAAAAGGCGGAGTGCGGTCTGGGTGACGAAGTTCCCCTGTTTTTTCAACACTTCGAAGATGCGCCCCGCCAGGCCCGTCGGGTTCCAGTCCCGTTGCAGGAACGCGGCGAAATAATACCCTCCGACCGCGCCTCCGACGCTCGCGAGCACCAGCAGTGCGGTGGAGAGCAGTGGCGGATTGAACGGGGCGATCAGCCATAGACCCAGACTCCCCGGGAGGCCGAACGTGAACAAGACGATCATTGTGACGACCGCTGCCGTTAGAAACAGGGGAGAGTTTCCTACCTGCCGGCCGTGGTCCAGGATCGTTTCAAGTTCGACCGGTTGCCACACGGTGAGGCCGATTCCGCCTGCGATTAAACAGGGAAGTACCCAAAGCTTCCAATGCCGTCGAGGTTTGTGCTGGTGGGATTGGGTCATGGCAGGAAAATAAAAGGGATCACGGATTCACGGTTCTTCCCTATCTTCCGGCTTTTTTCAACTTTTTGTCACTGGGGGCTTTCGATCTGCAATCTGCTCCAGAACCCAACAGACAATCAGCTCCAACCGGAATAGCCCTTGGTTAAAGCGGATCATCGAAGGAGAATAAATTGATCGGATCGGCCGCGGCCATACTCCCGCATACCCGCAAAGCCGAGGCGCGATTTCGTTTCGATTTCTCAAACGAAGAACCTGTTTAACCGTGCGATTCAAACAAACCGAACACCTCCCGATACCGGTCGGGCTCCCCTTTCCTCCTGCTCTCCGGAGTGGCATCCCATTGCGGACCCGGCTTTGGCCCGTTCCGCTATGGGATGCTTCTATACATATTTATGATTTCAATCCGTTTAGCAGGGCTCGCTTTTATTGGGTTTTCGGCGTTATCCGTGATTTGCCGCCGTGAACAGCGGTACCGGCCGGCGAGGGAAGAGCTCATCACTTTTTTCTTGGATGCGGGGCTTTGACCCCAAGAATCGACGGTTCAAGCCTGCCGGGTCATTCAGTATGCCTTTGTGCTTTGCGGCGGACAAGGTCAAGGAATCGATTGATTGATTAACAACCCTAATTTTGCCTCAAGTTTGGATTAATATGTATATATTTGGATCGGTTTCATTTTGAAGTTAATTCGCTGCGCCTTAGGATTTTGGTTTATGTTTTTTAGACATAGACATAACCCGCGAATAACTGTACCAGTTCCGCCCTCACACGGGCATCGCTTGGACTTTCGGAAACCGAGGAGTCGCCGCGGATTTACTCTCATTGAATTGCTGACGGTGATTGCAATCATTGGAATTCTGGCGGCGATTTTGATTCCTGTGGTCGCCAACGTAAGGGACAGCGCACGGCAGGTGAAGTGCGCGTCGAACATTCGCCAGGTTTCAATGGCTATGCTGATGTTCGCCGACGATAATCATGGCGTGCTTCCAACGTCAGGTTCCACCGCACAGGGACAACAGGAGACGGACTGGATCTATTGGCGTAACGACTCACGGGACACTTTACTCAGGCACAGCCCCATAGTTCCCTATCTCGGAACAGGGTTTTCTCCCGAAATATATCGCTGTCCCTCGGACGAACGACTCCGTGACGCGGAGCCCGAATATGCCTACTCGTTTTCGATGAACGCCGCGCTCGATCCGCAGGCGCCGGTAGTCGGCTCGAATCTGCGTGTTGGAGGTCGACTCTCGCGAATCAACTCGCCCTCGACGATCATTCTCCTGGTCGAGGAGGATTCGCCGAATGACAGCTCGGCCTGGCTTGGAGAAGCGGAGGACGAGCTGACGGAACGTCATAGTGGAAGAGGTCACGTGACCTTCGTGGACGGCCATGTGCAATTGGTCCATCCGGAATTTGCCGCATACGAGGGGCATTGGAATCCATTGCCTCCGCCACTCCGGCCCTACAGCGGACCCCGTTGAATCTCTCAATATTTTGCCCAACCCGAACTCAAAGATAAATGATAATTAAATCCAACACCTCTTTCTCAAGGGCTCTCGCACTGCTGGTGGCATTTGGGACAGCGATACTTTCCGCGCAATCGGTTTCGGCGCAACCCGAACCCATTCTGCATTTCGATGGAGTCGAAGGTTCCGTTGACTCCGGTTTGACGGTTTCCGACCTGGGAATCGATGGGAGCAATCCAAAAACGATCGAAGCCTGGGTTTACGTCCGCACTTTCAATGCGGCGGGTGTGATTTCGATGGGATCGACGGGAACGGACGGTCATGATTTCACTTTGCGGCTGACTGAAGGCAACCGGGAATGGCAAGCCCAGTTTTGGGGAGGGGGCGATATCGTATTTGAAGTACCGGATTCCTTCCGGGAATGGACCCACATCGCCATGAGCTATGATGGAACGACGGTCCAGATCTTCGCCAACGGGGTGTTGTTGGAGTCCGAGGAGGTTGAACTCGATACTCAGCCGGGGCAATTCGGGTTGCGTCTTGGCAAGTGGTACACGTTTCCCTATTTCCACGGCTCTATCCGTGATGTGCGTGTTTGGAATGTCGCTCGCAGCGAATCGGAGATCCAGGCGACTATGAACTCCTCCCCCGCGGGCCAAAACGGGCTTTTGCTCTGGTGGCCCCTTGATGAAGGGCAAGGAAGAGTCGCCGCCGATGGGTCGGGAAATGGTCGCGACGGGATCATTTTTGGCGCTCAATGGGAGGGGCAGCAGTTTGAATATGACCCCGCGATCGAAGCGGATGTCGTATTCGATTTCGGAACCACCGCAGGTAAGGCCAACGAACTCTCTCTTCTCAGGAACCGCCCGGATCACTTCAATCTGGTGGCGGACGCTCTCCGGATGACTTCGGAGTCAGACCTGTTTGTTTCCAGCAGTGCCGCCGCCTTTCTAAGCAATCGAGCGGAGCGTCAGGATTTTACCGTTGAATCGGAGTTTGTTCTGAACCTGTTCCCGGATCTGCGTGAATCGCGTATTGGACTGGTTGCGCTTGGCGGTCCTCATGTTCCAGGGGAGAGCCCTTTCAACACCGCGCATGAAGAAGGCTTTTATACCTTTTCCTTTTTTCCGGCGGTATCGAGGATAGTCATGGAAACGACCTTTCCTCAGATTAAGCCCGCCGGGAACGACACCGCGATAATTGCAATTGGCAGCGGGTTTGACGGTCCTTTTCGTGCGGCTGCCCGGTGGGACGGAAGGAAACCGCTTCCGAACCCGGTCCTCCTGGAGGATGACTTCGAAGACGCCGACACCGATGCGAACTGGCAAATTGGGGGCGCAAACCAGGTTTGGGAAATCGGTTCGCCAAGCTACGGGCCGGAACCTTTGACCGGGGAGCGTGTTGCCGCCACGAATCTCGATGGTGCGATCGATGCCAACAGTGAAGACTGGCTTCGATCCCCGGTGATCGACCTGACGGAAACGACTTCGGCGGAGCTGAACTTTCGCGAGGCCCTGCACATTGACGATGATATCGAATCGGGCACGGGCGAACCGTATCACAATGCATTTGTCCGCGTGGTTGACGAAAATGGCGGTCCCATTGTCGAGCTTGCCCGGTATTCAGGGAACAGCAACGGTTGGCGCACCCGTGGTTTTGTGCTCCCCGAGGAAGCCTTGGGGCAGAGAATCCGCATTGAGTTTCATGTTTCGACCGACGGATTTATTCTGAACAACGAACACGGCTGGATGATCGATGATTTTTCCATAACCAGCGCTGAAACCGATCTTGCGCCCTACGCAATCCGAGGGGAGGGGGTCTATGGCTTGAGCGGTGATCTTGAGCTCACTCTTACCTTGACGGATTTGGCCGAGGAGAATGGTCACAGCCAGAGTATTTCCACTACGATACAACGCCCGCATAACGGCAACCTGTTCGGAGTTGGCGGTAGCCTGCAGTCCAGTCCGCTGGGAGGCCCGGAGATCGACTTCCGGAATCTGGCCATAAGCCTTGGAGACGTGGTCGAAAGCTTCCCCACAACAACTCCGGCCATATTCGAATATTCATTCGGGGCCGGTCCGGCCTATATGGCGCCCGACAATTTCTCGCTCATGCTGATGGATGATTGGGAACTGCGGGAGAGCTCACTTCGATTGCGGGACAACCGGACCGCCGGCAACTCCCTGGCGCTGACGCTCGTGAACGAGTTCGCGTCGAGCGAAACGGTTGAAATCAATGCCCGTATTCTCCTGGCAGATCGGGGCGACACCCCTCAAAGCAAGGTGGGTCTGGTGCTTTTCGGGGAGGAGGATATCGCGGTGTTCAATGCCGATGATCCGTCGACGTATTATACATTTCAATACGTTATTGAAGAAGGCGCGGGTGGCAGGATCGTCTTCAGGGAGGGAATGGACGGTGCGATTCTCTACGATCAGCCATTTCCCGCGGAAGCCATCGTGGGGGCGACCTATGACTTTGGGTTTACCGGCGCCTCGAACGGCGAGGGCATTTTCGAGTTTACGGCGACTCTTGCGGATGGCAACGGCGGACAGGCTTCCCTGAGCGGCGAGCTATCGGAGTCCCTCGAGTCACGGAATCTGTTTGGCATCGGAGGATCGCAGGAGGGCGACCATGTGTGGGATGTGCTGAGATTCGGCGGCAACACCACCTCCGGAGAGAGCCGGTTCCTGCTTTTCAACGGCTTCAGGGAGGTCGGCATTGAAATAGGTGCCGATGTCGATGAATTCGGTATCGTTGGCGATCATCCCAAAACCGTTGAAGCCTGGGTTTTTGCCCGCAGTTTCGGGGAAGGCGGAGGCGTCTTCGATCTGGGAAATACGGCTGACGGACAGAACTTCAGCCTGCGTACCAGCGGCGGCGTTCAGGAGGAATGGCACGGGCAGTTCTGGGGGGGCGCAGACACCTGGTTTGACGTTCCGGGATCGTACAAACAATGGGCCCACATAGCTACGGTCTATGATGGAATGCACCTCCGGCTCTATGCCAACGGCGAGCTTGTTACCGAACGGGATGTCCCACTCAACACCCAGCCGGGAACCGGCATGCGTATTGGGATCTGGGGGACTTCGGATAACGATTATCCTTTTCATGGAGCTATCCGTGATGTGCGGGTCTGGGATCGGGCGCGTTCCGCATCCGAGATTCAGGCGACTATGAATTCTTCGCCGGCGGGTGAACCGGGCTTGTTGGGTTGGTGGCCTTTGAACGAAGGGGTCGGTGAAATCGCGTACGATAATTCCGGGAATGGCCGCGACGGCGTTATCACTGAGCCGGAATGGACGTCGGCGGCGAGGAGCTTCAGGATTGGCGGTCCGGATGACCGTACGGCCTTTCTCGATTTCGATGGAAACAACTCCAGGGTCGAAAACGGACTGACCGCGTCTGATCTGGGTATCGGCGGAAGCAACCCGAAGACTATGGAAGCATGGGTAAGGGCGGCGGCCTTTGACGGCGGCGGAGTGCTCCAGCTTGGAGAGCGGGGTAGCGGTGGCCATGACTTCTCCCTGCGGGTGGCCGGGAGATTGAACGAGTGGCAGGGACAGTTCTGGGGTCAGGACATGTGGTTCATGATCCCCGGTTCGTTGAATAACTGGACCCACGTGGCCATAACCTATGATGGCTCCACGGTTCGGGCTTATGGCAACGGTCATCTCGTCGACATCGCGAATATCGCTCTGAACACCCAGAATGGACCGTTCGTGATCGGCAATTGGTGGAATATGGACCATCCCTTCAACGGTGCGGTTCGCGACGTTCGCATTTGGAATGTCGCCCGTTCGGGTTCGGAGATTCGATCGAGCATGTACTCTTCTCCGGCGGGACAGGCGGGCCTGGTGGGTTGGTGGCCTTTGGACGAAGGAGAAGGGACCGTCGCCCAAGATCGTTCCGGAAACGAGCGCGATGGCACGATTATCGAACCTGAGTGGGATCTCACCCCTACGGTTTGGACCTTCGATACGGCAAGAGTCGTTCTCAATGACCAGCCGGTGATGCTTGCCTGGGAGAGCCTGGGAACGAGTACAAGCATCGAACCCGGAGTAGGGGCGGTGGAGACCGAGGGCATCGTGGAGATAACCCCTCCCGCCGACTCCCTGACCCACTATAGTCTCATTGCGACCGACCAGAACGGAGTTGTAGCGGAGATGCCCAGGTTGCGGGTGCGGGTGCACACGGGTGAAAACGGGATGGCGTTCAGCGATTGGGCCGAGAGCTATTTCGACGCTGAGCAACTTACTGATCCCGATATATCGGGTCTGCTGGCGACGCCCGCGAATGACGGGGTGGCGAACCTCTTGAAATATGCGTTCGGGTTGGATCCGTGGACACCGGTCAGCGGAAAAGATCTTCCGGGGGCTTCGGTTGAGGGAACAAAGCTCGTCCTTACGTATCCTGAGCGATTGGATGCGAATGATATCGCCTACGTCCCGCAAGGATCGTTTGATCTGCATGGCTGGGATGGTTCGGGGATTGAGGAGGTTTCCCGGAGTCCGCATGAGACGGATCCCAACCTCGAGTGGGTAACCGTTGAACTGGAACTTTCCGATACGGATCGGGCATTCCTGCGGGTGCAAATTCAAAGAATCGAATGAGTTGACCCGTTCGTTCCTTTAAAGCAGCCCGCAACCCTTCAACAGGGTTGCGGGCTCTTATTTTTGAAAGCGCAGAAGGTGTTCTGCGTGTTCCCGCTCATGCGAGCTGGAAATGAGGATGCTCGCAAGGACCGATCTTACTTGCCGTTAGGTACGTGAACTTCGAAATCGAAGTCGTTCTTAACCGTTTCATAGCACGTTGGGCATATGCTGTGAGAGGCCATGGCGCCGGAAATATCGCGGACGTATTTTTCAACATTCACCCAATTGCCAGATTCCTCATGGATTTTTTTGCAGTAACTGCAAATGGGATAAATCCTGCTCAAATTGATAAGAAGCCGGTCACGGCTGTCGATTTCTTCCTTGGCATGCAGAATGCGAAGGGAAAGTTCGATCATCCGCCTAATCTGCTCAATAATACGTATATGAAGATTGTTGTGGGCATTTTTTTTGTTATCCAGAAAACATACTGTCCCAAACTGCATTCCATCGGGCCGATCAATCGGAAGACCAATGTAGGATACCATATCGAAGGTTGATACGGCAGAGTTGTCTTTCCATCGGTCATCCTCCAGTGCGCTGGGAATCAGATTGAGCCCTTTTGTTTTTAAGGTGTGCTCGCAGAACCAGCCTGAATCAGGGTATCTTGCTTTCGCGGAGGTAGGATAGGGGTTGCCGTTGGTTTCGCTTGAGAGCAAAATCTCGATTTCAGCACCGTCAATACGCGTGATAAGTCCGGCTGGTACACCAAGAATGTCTGCCGTCTCATTAAGCAAGTTCTGCCATTCCGTCAGGATGCTTTGATTGAGAGTTTCTTTGTTCGGACAGGAGATTGATTCTGGCTTTTCCATAAGTTGTTTTTCCGTTGTAATAATTGCACCTTATTTTTGGCCCGGATCCGCGGCAAATTGAACGTGAATGAGAATCGGCAAACAGAAGATGGCAGTATCAGTGCAGTGCCAAATGACATCGTTACCGCCCGTTGTGTTATTGCCGATATAGGCATCTTGCAATGAAATTCAGTTGGTACGCGCCGATGCGGCGAGGCCCTCGGAAACCGGTACGACGAAACGCTACCTTCATGGAGAACTGAGAGGAATCGGCATCGGAGTCCTCGAAAAGAAAAACTCACCTTTGCCAACCCCAAGCCGGCGGAGCCGGTACCAATCAGGAGTTGCGTGGAGGGCGGCGCTCCCGCGCCGCCGGAAGGTGTGCCTGACGTGGTGGCCGTTACGAAGGGGAGTGATCACCACGTCCGCTTTTGGGGCGACCCCGGGCCATGCGGGAGCATGGCCCTCGAGAATATTTTGCGCGATCTGCGCAAGATTTCAGAATTATGGGACTAACACCGGCTGGGATTCCGGCGCCTCCGGTGCGGTAGTCTGGAGCGATTTATCTCCTGCCCCGGCGGATGGCGGGGGACCGGCGGGACGAAATCCAGTTTTGCTTGCACCGCCGGACTGCCGGAAACGGCAAAAGGTTAATCCGCGGGAGTGACCCAAACGGCACGGTGGCTCCCGAGATTTTTGTTGAATCCGGTTCTGATCCGGACACAATGGAGCTCCGGTTCGGGCGTTTCCCCGGGGTTCGATCTGTCCCGTGTTGTTGGTCGCATTCTGGTCGTTTCAATCCACCTTGTTCCTGGGTCTATGAAAATTTCAATACTCCAGCAAGCCCACTTCCGCGCGGTGTTGGCGGCGGGAGCAGCCGCAATCGTCTGGTGGGCCGGGTCTAACGTAAGGTCGACGGATCCCGGACCTGAATCCGTCCGGGAAGGAATGCCTGCCGGCGACGGTTCGCGGATCGTCGCCGCTGCGACTGACGATTACCCGGGAGATGAAACGGATGGTTCCTTGCATGAAGCGACGGGGCGCCATTCACCGCGGGCGTTCGCCGGCGAGCCCGAACATGCGGACGTTTTCGGGAGTTTCGACAACTGGACGAGACAATACGCGACCGCGTCGGAGTCCCGGAGGGTTCAAATGGAAGCTGAAGGGGTTGAGTTGGTGCGGGCGCGGCGGGACGCGCTGTACGGGCTGATTCGGGACGATCCGGAAATGGCCCTATCATTGACGGTGTCCACGCGCTCCCGCGCAGACCTTCCGGAAGCGGTGCGATCCCTGCTCGAAGAGCGTGTGGGGGGAACCGGTGATCTGGCTGTTTTCGGGGTCACCCCCGGGGTCGTGCGGACCGGCTCGCGGGATTTGGTTTTACGCTACGTCGATTTCGGCGGCGAGAGGTACGAGGCCTTCACCTATGGACGGCGCCTGAATCAGCGAACGGGGCGGGGATTGTCGCTCCACGGGATTGCGGTGGACGGAAGGATGGCGCTGCACGAGAGTCCGCTGCGGTTGATGGAGACGGGAGAGCGTTTCGCCGCCGGATCCAAGGTTTTTGAGTACCTTTGTGAGACCGGAGCGGTCGTCGAGACAAATGATGCCCCGGCCGAGGTCCGCGGCGGGACGGTGGCTGCGGAATCGCCGGGCGGGGTTTATCTGCTGTGCGGCGAACGCGGCTGCGGCCCGAAACATTTTATGGCGCTTACGGATGATTTCATTTCCGAAAACGAGGATGACTGGATACCTCATCCGTACGAAACGAGGGGCGATAAGAGCGTATTGGTGATCCGATTAGTGCTTCAACAGGAAGGGGAAGACAACGGTGAGGAGGATCCGCAGTTCCTTTCCCCGCCGGACGGGGAAACCGTCCGGACGTCGATGGAGGCGGTAAATGATTTCCTGCGTGCCAATTCGTTTCGGCAGTTTTCGTTTACAACGGTCCATGTGACCGAGGCGCTGGAGCCGAATGGTGTGATCGGAATGAATCCGGCGACGGTTCAAGAAGAAGCGCGTGCGCGTGCGAACGACGCGGGATACGTGGGGGAGTACGACTTTGTTATTGTCGCGACTGCCGCGGTGGAAGGGCTTCCGGCGGGGTACGGACTGGTCGGGGGGAAGGGGGCGTGGGTTATCGGCGCCTTTAATCCCGCAGTGGTCGTCCACGAGTTGGGACACAATTTCGGGTTGTTTCACTCGCGCTATTGGGCGCCAGTCGGTCCCCTGGGGGGCTACCCGATTGAGAATGCGAGAACGGTCGAGGCGGGGAACGTGTTTGATATCATGAGCACGATCCAGGCCTTTCCGGCGAATCATTTTAAGGCGAGCTTCAAATCCTTCCTGCGGTGGTTGCCGGAAGCGAACACGCATGTGGTTCCGGATGCGACCTCAAGCGGCACATTCCGGCTACATCGGCTTGACGGCGGGGCTGGGCACGTTCCGGAACGTCGCCAGGCGATACGGGTGGTCAATCGGAATCACTGGGAGTTTCCCGACCCGCCGCTGAAGGATTACTGGATCGAGTTCCGGCAACTTTTCGAGGCGAACGAGCGGGCGCGCGAGGGGGTCGTGATTTCGTGGGGCGACGAGGGAAGTTTCTTTGGAAATCACCTCCTGAACATGCGGCAGGCGGTGCACGGCGTCACGGTGGGACTGTCAAGCGCGGCGGATTCTCCGCTTGCGATTGGGGAAACGTTTTCCGATCCGTTCACGAACCTCCACATCACACCCCTGGGAGTGGGCGGTTCGGCGCCGCACGAGTTTATCGACGTTGCCGTGACTCGGGGTATTCTCCAGGTCGAGTTGACCGAACCTTCCGGGTATTTCTCGATCGAAAATCCCGACGGCGTGGTCGAGATTCCCCTGAATCATGCGGTCGCACTGTCGGCCGACGCATGGGCGACGGGAAGCCTGGTCGATGTCGTCGAATTCCTTGTAAACGGAGAAATGATCGGAGAGGGGGAACCCGTCGGTGGTGGCGGATACCGTCTGGACTTCACATTTGAGGCATTTGATCCCGGCATCCACGAGCTTCGCGCTCGCGTCCGCAACGAGGCCGGTAACGAGCGCACCTCATCCGTTGTGTTGATCGAGGTGGTCCCACCCGCCCTCCAGGCCGGCCTTCAGGTTTCACGCGACAGGATCGTGTTGGGCGAAACCGTCGAATTGAGCGTAATCGACGGGGAATTCTTCACTGTGACAGAAGTGGAATTTCTGGTGGAGGGGGAAAGCCTGGGGGTCGTTGACGCCGCGCCCTTTGTGTACGAATGGAGTCCCGCCGCGCCGGGGGACTACTTCATTCAAGCGCTGGTCTCCTTTGATTCGGGCGAAACGCTGCCAAGCGATTTTGTCACGGTTTTCGTGAGCGATGTCCTGCTCGACTCGCCGCCGGCGTTTTCCTGGAGGGTCCGTTCAAGCGGAACCGCGGCCGATCTGTTCGACGTTATATTTGACGGGGAACGATTTTTCGCCGTCGGGGCCTCCGGAACCCTGCTGTCATCCGGCGACGCGCGGGAATGGGTGCCGGGAGACACGGGAGTGACCGCGGACTTGCGGGGACTCGCGGAGGGTGACGGTAGGTATGTCGCGGTGGGTGAGACCGGTTTTGTGCTCGAATCGGAGGATGCGACCGAGTGGATACGGGTCGAGCCGCAAACGATCCGCGGCTTTCATTCGGTAGCCTTCGGTGACGGCGAATTTGTCGCCGTCGGCCGGGACGGGCGGACGAAGCTTCGGCAGAGCGACGGGACCTGGCGGCTTCGGTTTGCGGGTGAGTTCTTCGATTTGCACGACGTAACCTATGGCGCGGGGCGGTTCGTCGCCGTGGGCGCCGGCGGGAGTGTGTATTCCTCGGAAGACGGGATGGATTGGACCCGGCGCGACTCCGGGACCACCAATCCGCTTTACGGAATCGCCTACGGGAACGAACGCTTTGTCGCCGTGGGTGGCGCCGCCGAACCGGTCGCGTTGACGTCGTTGGACGGGATAAACTGGAGGTCGCAATCCGTTGACTCCGGCGGTGGCCTGCGCGGCGTTCGATTCGGCGACGAGCTGTTTGTCGTCGTGGGAACCGGTGGAGCGATCGCCACCACCATCTACGGGGACAGGTGGCGTGCAAACGCCTCGGGGGTTCCGCAAACGCTGGAGGGAGTCATCTTCGGGGAGACGTTCTGGGTGGCTGCCGGGCGTGAAGGTGTAATCATTGAATCGTTGGCCTCGGGATACGCGAATTGGCTGAGCGTGCACCTCTCGGCGAGTGATTTTGCCAATCCGGAATGGATCGATCCTCGCGGAGACAGGGGAGGACACGGAATTCCCAACCTGCTTCGTTACGCACTGGGAATCGATCCCCACTCCCCCGATCCGGAAGACCTTCCGCGGGTGGGTTTGATCCACGACGATGCGACGGGAGGCGACTACCTGGCGATTGAATTTACCCGCCGGATCGGTGCTGCCGACGTCGCCCTCCTGGTGGAAGTTTCGGAGGATCTCGAAAATTGGGAAGTCCTTGGTGATCAACAGATCGTGGAATTGATTTCAACCGGAGGCATCGAGACATTGACCGTGATGGACAACGTTCCGGTAACCGAACAGGCGACGCGGTTCATGAGAATCCGCGTCGAAATGAGGGAGTAACGCCCAACGTTCTGACCTGGAGACGGTTACAGACCGCGATGGTCCGGGGTGACCCAGGCATTCCTGCCTGCGATGTCCCGGAGTCCGAGGTTTGGGACGACCAGACAGGAATGGCTGGGTCACAGCGCCTGTATGCCGCATAAACAGAGGCGGTGCCCGGAGAGGGACTCGAACCCTCACCCTTTTGCAAGGAACGGATTTTAAGTCCCCTGGATGCAATTCCTAAGGGGTTGATTTAGAGGAACGAGTGGAGGCTTTCCCGGAAAATGGGCCGGTACTGGTGCCGGGGTGGCTTTTGCGGCGTTTCCGGATTGAGAGCAGGGCGAGCTCGGCTGATCGGGTGATGCGGGTGTCTCCGGCTTCCCGGCGTTGAATGGTCCGCCAGTGTTCGCCGAGTTTCTTGGCGACCGCCATCTGGGTTCCGCGGGCTTCCCGGGCTATGCGGTATTCTTCAGGGCTCATTCTTGATCGTCTGATTCCTTTGCCTGACGTTTCTCTTCGCTCTCGGCGGCTCGGAGCTCACGCTTGAGGGCGTCCACAACCATGCGGACGAAGGGGAGCGGGTATTTCCCTCGCATCTCTTTCATTAAACGGGCGGCTTCGGTCTTGGCATCGCTCCAGCTCACGGGCTTTCCTTGGTTTCGTCTGGTTGAAAAAGCTTGGTTTGTAAGGTGTCTTGTTTCCGTCTGCGAAAAGCGGCGGCGGTGGCTTCCCTTGGATCAGTGACGGTCTCCCCGACAAGGCGGAAATCCTGAGCTGTGTCGAAGAGCTCGCGAGTTTCGCCAATCGGGACATTCCCGGCATTTGTCCTGTGGTCTCTCATGATTGAAGCGAAATGAATTTGCGGTCAATGCCCCGGGGACTGTTCCCCGGGGCGGCATTTGCTCAGAGGAGTCCGGATTCTTTGAAAGAGTAGAATCCCTTTTGATTCGGGTCACTTTCCTTGGTCCCGATAATAACATGATCGAGGAGATCGATGGCAACGGTTTTGCCCGCTTCTCGAAGTTGACGGGTCACCTGAATGTCCGCGCTGCTCGGGCTCGGGTCGCCGCTGGGGTGGTTGTGAATCGCAATAATGGAAGCGGCTCCCCCCACAATTGCGGCCCGGAATACCTCGCGAGGATGAACGAGACTGCTGGTCAGCGTTCCGACTGTTACCAAGTGACGGGCCTTGACCTGATTTTTCCGGTCAACCAGGAGGACGAAGAAATGCTCTTGATCCGGGTGGTCGTCGAATGCTCCTGCCATATATTGGGCTGCTGCCTCTGGGCTGTTGATCTTGCCCGCCTTCATCGTTTCGCCGGTTTCCCGGTAGCTCAGTTTCAGCTCTTTGACTGTGATGTCCATTGCGATTGCCGACTTTAACGCCCTGGTGCCGGGCGGTTGGTGTTTTGGTTGAGGCAAAGACTTCAATTCTGTTTTCTTTCTTACGACAATATGTCGTAATGATCAAGAGGTTTTTTGAGTTTTTTGAAACTCGATGATTCGCATTAAATAGCGGGTTAGAGGGAATGGCACTCGGTTAAGCTGGTTCATCGCTTGAGAAACCGAATCGGGATCGCGCTTCCTCTTCGTGGAGGGCGGCGCTCCCGCGCAGCCGCGGCCATGCGGGAGAGTAGGATCGGCGCTTTCGCCGATGATCAGGCTTCCAGCCTGACTGTCTTCGTGGATCATCACCGTCAACGGTGAGTGGCGTGCGGAGCGGGAGGAAAGTTCCGGCTGTAGAGACAGAATAAAAAGGAACGCTCTCGCGGCCCGGGAAAGCTTTGATGGCGTCCGCGCCTGGTGAGTCGGCTTCCATACCGGCAAAGAGAGTTCGCGTTTAGCGGGTCTTCCATCGGTCGGGACAATCCAATGGGTTTGGGCGAGAAGGAAACGCGGCAAAAGGGGCGGCCTCTGTGATCGCTTGTGAGGGCGCTCTTGGCTGTGGCGAGGATCAGGTGCGGGCGGTCCTTTGGCGAGCTCCTGGGGGCGCTGAGGGCATCAAGAGGGGCAGAGAACCATCCGGTTTCAATTGGTTGTCGCGCGTCGGCCTGAGATCACTTCTTTCGTTTGGACGCGTTGAGCCGGGGAACGGGACCGGCGCTAGCCTCGCTCGCCGGGAGATCGGGGAGCCGATGGATTGAAAACCTGACTTCGAGTCAGGGTGTTGAGTGCCTGCAAAAGCATCAGCAAAAGCGACTTGCGAAACATCCAAGATTCAATTTCCGGCGTTTGCTACGTGTTGGCGGTCGGATGTCCCTGATTAAGGCGGGATTCGTAGTGAGTCGCGCCGCCAGGAAAACGGGGGGAGGGGGGGGAGGACGCTTCGGCACGACCGGCCCGGAGTCGATGGGTTGGGGGTGACAAAATTTTTGAGCAAAGTGGGTTTCTGGTATCAGTGTATCGCGTTTCCGATTGCTGGTGACTGCTGGGATATCATGTCGTCCATAAATTTCAGCTCCAGGCAGTCATTCTGGACGCGCTATTACAACTACGATCCGTATAAGCGAGAATCGAATGAATGAGCTGATCAGGTGAATCAACTGCGAAGAGTGAATGCTCATTGATTCTTCAGTGAGCATTCACGTAGCGTTCAATGAGCCCACAATGAGTCTCCCTTGCGGCTGTGGCACAATTGACAGTTTCTTATTTGTTTTGGAGCTTGAAATCGTGGATGCTTGTTGCCTGAATAAAGACTGCCTCAATTGAACTATACAGTAGGAGGATTGTGTGAGTTAAAGGATGGCCCAGAAGGAAAGCAGCCTCGGCGTGCGGGAGGAAACGGTTAGCGGAGGGAAGGGGACGGCCTGCCCTCCATTTACCTGTCCGATTGCTTGGGATAAAAGGGCTCGGGAGATTCCGCCTTATACCGTTTACAACAAGCTCCCGGCTGTTTCGATTGATCTCAAGGAAGACGTACCCATGGAAACGCGCGATCAGGCTGATAGTCTGTTCGCCAAGCTGAGGCCGAGGGGGAAGAAAGGCGATGAAAAACAAGCTTTCTTCCGGAATCTAATTCTTGCGGCCAAGCGAGCGGTTTGGGCTAATGGCTGCATTATGTATTCGCGGAATACCGGTACCACGAAGCGAATCTACATACAAGTTGTGGATAGTGCCGTCAACGAAGGGCTCTTTCGCGAGCACCGGAGTCCAAGAGGGAGTCGGAAGATGAGTCGCTTGCTACCGCTTTCTCCAATTGTTGAGCTTTTTGGTTCGATTGATCCATGGGAATTCGATCCAGAGGTGGAGAAAGTATACGTTTCGTTGCGTGACCGCCAGGCAAAGACGAATCTTCCGGTTGATTGGAGCAAACCGATAGCAACAGAAGCACAATTGAAACTCACTCTGATCAACGAGGTCAATTCCACATCGACGATAGTCTATAGGCCTTGGCATTCGAAAAGCCAGCGACAGCTACGTCCGATTCACCGCGCAATATTCACCCAGCATTGGGAGTGGAATGGTCGGCTTCATACGACGAAATACGGACATCAAAATCTGTCCAAACACCAGCGGAAAACCATCAAGTTCGACGGAGAGAAATCCGCCGAGTTGGATTACAGTGGGATGCACCCTCGGATGCTATATCACCTGGAGAAAATTCCCTTTAGCGACGACCCTTATGCTCTTTGGGACACCAGGACCACACCAGAAAAGAGAGCATTGGCGAAAAAGTTGATCAACGCTGCGATCAATGTCCGGAGTAGAACGCGCGCGATCAACGCCTGCAATAAGGCGATGAGATTCAAGAATGGGGATGGAACCGAAAAATCCGGGAAATCTCTTCGTAAGGCAGTAGACCTCTATTCGGCTTGGAAGGAGACTGGATTGTCGTTCGCACAAATCTATGTCCTTGCGCTGAAGATTCACCACAGAATCAAGCACAGATTCTGCAAAGATTACGGCGTGGTTCTGATGCGGATCGAATCCGAAATTGCCATTGAGATCCTGTCCCATTTCGCCCAAAAAGGATTTCCGTGCCTTACCTGTCACGACTCATTCATCGTCCCTGTTTCCCAGAAGGAGGAATTAAGGCGGGTCATGGATGAATTTTACCACCGAAAAATGGGGTTCCGTCCAATAGTTGGCGAATAACCGAAATGTTTTTGGCAAACATCTCGAAATCAGTGGCTTAATGGCAAAACGCTTTAGATATTGCCCCTGGTGGGGGGATTGGAGTGCTTGCGGGTTGGTTCTTGGGATGTGTTTTTGTGGTGAGGATTGTTGGTGAAAAGAGGGTATTTCCCAGCGACCCCGCGACCGCAGCCCGGAGACTGGCCCGGAAATGAATTCAAAAAAATTTTTCCCCGGACTCACTGGGGGGCAAGAAGAGGTCTATTTCGCTGCCACCGCCAGAAGCCTCGTTGACGGGATCGACAGGATTGTCGAAGCGAAGTGCAGAACCACACCCGGCCGACGCGTGCTTGACGCGTGCCCCACGCGTCAAGCACGCACAAGCGGAACCCGGAACCAGGACGGGAATAGTGATCCTTCCTTGTCGAAATTGCTGCCCAGAGACCGGCCTTGCCAGCCCCGAACGGCAGGTGGATGCTTCCGAGGGAGCTTCTGATTGGCGAGGGCGCTTTCGTCAGTGGGGAACGGCATTGGATGGCGACCCAGGCTCAGCGGCTCTTCAATCACCGGGTCCCTGCCGGTCGGTTGGGAGTATGAGGAGCACATGATGCACGATGGGAACCCAATTCGAATAACCTCCCGGTTAACCTCCGGGATAACCTACCGGATAACCATCAGGATAACCTTACCGCGTGAAACAAGGTTATCCATAACGCCAACCTTCAGCCGACCCGAATTTGCGGCGCGAGGTACAAGCGTTTTAGGATTCGACGAAGCTCCGGCGAAAGAACAGGAAGCAGGATACCCCCCGAACGCCTTGAAGGCGGCCAGACGGAAATCCTGGGAATCTGATTGCAGAAAAGTACCGTCTGAACCGATGGGCCGTGGCGAATCGTCCTCACCCGGACCGCGTTTCGCAGCACCGGCGATCTACCAGCAGGAACTCCGCGCCATGACCCAGGCACTGAACGAGCGGCCCGCACTGAGCGCGCTGATCCATCCATCAGAAACTGGTCCACATGCTGGGCGGCTGGCCGACGCCACCAGGAAAATGTAGACCAGCTATCAGGGTAGGATGCGGAAAAGCGGGGTGAACAACCGGGTTGCCGACAAGTTCAGGAGCTTCGGTCGGCCGGGCTCCGGCGGAAACAAGAAGTAGTTCACTTGGCGCGCTCGTTTGCGGGCGACTCTGGGGAGAGGGGCGGATACTCATCCAAATGCGAGCGTCGCGGAGAAGAGCAGCGGCCAGCCTCTCAGGGAATTGATATTTAAATTGATCCTAATGACGTCTACCTCTTCAACTCCGGAAAACCGCGCCTATTGCCCAGTAGGCTCATCGGTGAAACCCTGGAAGCGGACTCATGTGATGCCCTGTTTTCTTCAATCTACTTTGACAAAGAACAGTCTCTTGGAGAGAAAGGTATCTGAGTTTTCGAAATCCGATTTCATTTTTTTCTTTTACCCGAGCCGAATATCTCGACCCCAAATCATCGATCAACTGAAAGAACACTGCCCAGAATGAAAGTAACCCCCACATCTGTCATGAGCTACCGTATTCTGATTTCTCTCGTCGCGTTTGCTTCAATAAGTATCACAGCGAAAATTCCGGGACTCGAGCCAAACGTGTTGTCTGGAACCTCACAGACTGAATTGGTTGAGAATGGAAGTTTCAGCAATGGCTCGGCCGGATGGACATTACAGAACGACTTTTGGGCGGGTACAAACCTTCCGAACTATCGTAGCGCGCCAGGTTACGCAGCTGGAGGTGTCGATAGCAGTGGGGTCTGGAAGGACAATGCCTTTGGGAAAATGTCTCAATCGGTGACTATTCCCAACGACGCTGTCGAGGTTACTTTCAGCTTTTGGTACAATATAACGACTGAAGAGAGCGGATCAACTGCCTATGATGTAATATCTGTATGGCTCCAAACCGATTCCGGGGGTTCGCTGATACATACTCTGTCCAATGTAAATAGCACTTCGGGAGTGTATACCCGAACCCCAGAATTTGATCTAACCTCCTATGCTGGACAGACGGTGGAACTTGAATTTCTCGCCACTACTGACTCATCGTTGAGGACTGTTTTCCGCATCGACGATGTTAGTATGATCGCCCAAGTGGGATCGCCTCCGAATGCCCCCTCCAACTTGGCGGCACTAGCAAATTCGGATTTTGTTTCATTAGCATGGACTGCGAACTCAGAAGATGAGGAATGGTTTGAAGTCCAACGAAGAGTCAGTGGCACCGGATCGTGGGCCACCCTAGCAACTACTCAGGCGGGTGAGGGCGCTTATCTTGACTTTGATGTTACGCATGGCATAAGCTACGAGTATCGAGTCTTTGCAAATAACAGCTTCGGTTCTTCAAATTATTCCAATACAGTATCTGCCACGATTCCATATCCGGAACTCTCGGCTCCGACACTCCTCGCACCTGCGCATCAGGCTGAGAACATTTCGCAATCCCCTACTTTTAAATGGTCTGCGATTGACAGTGCGAATGGATACTGGCTTATCGTCGCAGACGCGCCCAACAAACTGCCTACTGATCCGACCACAGATTCGGCACCGCACGCTATCATCAGCGGTTCAACTTCCCAGACTACTTACACGGTCGGCGATGAATTTGACAGACAAGGGTTTTGGGAGACATTGGATTCAAATACGACCTATTACTGGCAGGTACAGGCTTTTGAAGAGAGTGGTGGCGAACTGATTCGCGAGAGTAACTTCTCCCAGCAACGGCTGTTCGGGACTGAGCAGGCCGGGACCGTCCCTGCTGCTCCCTCTCAACTCGCAGCCTCCGTGACCTCCGATCTGGCCTCGCTAGCCTGGAATGACAATTCGGACAACGAGAATGGTTTCGTGATCGAGCGACGAATCGGCACGTCAGGTTTGTGGGCTGAAATTGCAGAAACCACCGCTGGCGTTGGCGCGTATATCGACTATGACATCGTTCCTGGCACAACGTACCAGTACCGGGTTTACGCCTATAATTCTTTTGGAGACTCCAGTTATTCGAATACGGTGACTGCTCATATTCCACTCGAAGAGTTCCCAGCGCCTTTACTATCAGCACCCTTAAACGGAGCCAGCGGGATTTCACAATCACCAACCTTTGAGTGGAACCCAGTAAGTGGTGCCAATGGATACTGGCTCATCGTCGCAGATGCGCCTGACAAACTGCCAAGTGATCCGTCCGCAGATTCTGCGCCGCACGCCATCATCAGTGGTGCGACTTCCCAGACAAGTTACACGGTAGGGAATGAATTTGACAGACAAGGATCTTGGGAGACGTTGGATTCAGACACGACCTATTACTGGCAGGTACAGGCTTTTGAGGAGAGTGGTGGCGATCTGATTCGCGAGAGTAACTTCTCCCAGCAACGGTCGTTCACGACGGAGGAAGAGGTGGAGGTGTTTGAGCCAGTACCTGCATGGGTCACGAATACCAATGGAATCGGGCTTCGCCTCCGTGAGGAACCGAACTTGTTAGCCGAAATTATCAGGGTACTTCCCGAAGGTGAACAAGTACTTTTGCAGAGCAACGATCCAGTTTTCTTCGACGGCTATCAATGGCTGCCGGTGGATTATAGTTCAATTCAGGGATGGGTTGCCGTTGATTTCTTGACCGTTAGTCACGATGTGATTGGAGTTGATCCTGGCGAAACGCCTTCTCTAGATCATCCGGATCCACCAGTTACGCTAAGCCAATGGGATTCAAATGGGCAGTACGCCTTGTCACGTGGTGCTGAAATCTCTGAAGATTCCATACAATTTCAGGTCGATCTACCAGATCATGGGGAATCAGGGCCAATGAGGCTTCAGGTAGAAGTTAGAGCAGCCAATATGCCATTTAGAAATTCACCAACTCATACCGGGCCAATCGGAGAAGGTAGCCTGATATCAACAACAGTGTCGAAGCTTTCTTCAGGAGAGTACCATTGGCAGGCACGGGTCATGAATAGCCAGGGAATGAGCAGTGATTGGGTTTCGTATAGTGGCGAGGATGAAACGATTCCGGATTTTACCGTGAATATTCGGCATGAACCAGTGGCATTCTTCAGTTCAAGTGTGAAGAGTTTTGCTATTAGTGGAGAATCTATCCAACTGAGTGCTTCTGCAAGCGGTGGACGCATAAATATTGAAGAATATAGATGGGACTTTGGAGATGGCTCCATAAGCGAGGGAATCGAAGTGACACATACGTTTCAGTCGCAAGGTGTGTATGACGTACAACTGACCATATTTGCAGCAAATGGGACAAGCGCAACGTATATTAAGTCAATCGAAGTTGTGGATCGCGCGTTAATTAGTGCGCTAGATCGTCTTATGGTACATGGTAATGCTGCTTACGATGAAATTATAATCCTAAGCGAACGACTAGATGCTGCAGCCACGTATTTTTCTAGAGGTGCGAACGAATTGCGATTTCGACAAATCACGGAGCCAGTGCTCGCTCTTGGCGGAATTGCGCTTGGGGAGGTGGATTGGTTTGATGAGAGGTTGCAAGAGATTGCAGGTCAGCTGGATCATAAAGCAACAGAAGAAGCAAAAAAGCTGTTTTCGGGTTTTGTGCAATCTACGGCAAAAGGGGAGCTTAAAAGATTTGTAACACATTACGTTGATGAAGCCTACAAGAACTATGTCGAGAATGGATCAGACTTTTGGACATTCTGGGTGCTTCCTTTATGGAGTACGATAGAACATAAAAGGAATCGGCTAGAGTCACAACGCGATGATTTCTTATTGAGTACAGCTTCGCTTAGTACGATCGAGCAGAATCAGTTGGCTGATTTAATGAATGAAATAATAGGGGGTGTTCTTCGAATCAACGATGTTTTCCGAATGCATGCAATATTGCCTGTGGATTTTCAAGGTATTAAAGAAAGCGACGAGAATTCATTTTCTTATATCTTTGGTGAAAAGCTGTTCTCGCAGTCAACCTCGCTGCTGAGTATTGCGTTAAGTGCGAAAACGAGTGGAGCCAGTAAATATGTTACACAGTTTTCGGAATTCGGAATAACGATGGACACTATAAGGCGTGAGCTCAATACAGACGATCATATGGCAATGCTTTCCCTGGGCGCCTTAAAACATGCGACGTCGGCAGTATTGGGTATTGCGGAGAACATTCAGCGGGTTTTTGATTCGGTTGAGGATCCGGGCGCGATTGTAATTCCCAAAGGTGAGATGACAGTATCTCCAACGATAGTGCTATCCCCGAGAATAGACATTGGGTTTCTGAAGAATGTTTTCGTAGAAAAAGAGGGATTTCTGGAGATCTTGGTCACCAATACCGGCGAAACTTCTGCAGTGTTTTCAGTACATGGGTCGTATATGCATTCGTATCGGACCAAAGGGATCTCAATTGTTGGGCGAGAATATAAAATGAAAACGCCTATATCGGCAGATCCGATTCAACTTGAACCCGGAGAATCACACATAAAAAAATTACATTTTGTAGATCAAGGAAATGGCGAAATACCATTAGGACCAATTGATCTGCAGCTTATTGCTGAGAAAGATATCCTAACGCTTGCTGACTCAACGAAAACGCAATTCAATACGGTGTATATCGATGGTGCTTCTGGTGAAGAAATTGAATACGATGAGATTGTTGATGCAGTGCGTATTCCGAATCCATTGCAAATACGAAAACGGATGTTACCGAATGGTAGGGAGTACGAAATACAAGTGAACCTGAAAAACCCATTTGGTACAACAATGTCGGGAAGATTTGTTCAGAAGATACCTGCTGGCTTAATTGTAAAGGAAAGTGGGTCAGGTGCACTGAATGATGATAGACTTATTTTTGATCTTGATTTGCTAGAAGACGAAGACCAAGGCGTTTGGTTTACATTGAGTCGCGAGTCTCCTGATGGGGTGGTAGAGCTTCCAGCGGGAGAGTTGTCTGTGTTCGATTTGATTAATGAAGAGTGGCATAGGTTTGAGTCACAAGATATGGTTTTAGTTTTTGAGGGTTTATTTGAGATAATGTTTGCGGATGAAAACCTGCGAGCAGCCGTTCTTGGGGAGCTTGGGTTCTGGAGCGGTCATATGATTACGGCAATGGATATGGAGTCCATTAGAAGTCTTAACGCAAAGAATAAGGGAATACAAAGGTTAGATGGGCTTGAACATGCGGTGAACTTAGAAACTTTGCTTCTCGATTCTAATCAAATAAATGATCTGACTCCTTTAGGGGCTTTGATTGAATTGGTAGATCTTTCACTGAAGAACAACCGAGTGTTTGACCTTTCTGGGTTGGAGATACTAGCGAGCATCGGAAATTTAGACGAGCTCAGCCTGGAAGGGAATTATCTGGATATGAGTTCAGATTTGCTAACAAAAGAAATTGTTGAAGCTTTTCAGGCGGGAGGCACAAATGTTAGTGTGGAAGGCCAACAAATGTTAGTTGCGCCAATGGCGAATGCAATTAGCGGCGATGTCTTTGAACGATCTTCAGTGCCACACACGATAATTGTAAACTATCTGGATGATATTGGATTAGACGTTTCAACATTCATTGAAAATAGTGACGCAATCTATGTTACTGGGCCGGGTGGATTTGAAGCATTTGCTGATTATGTATCGAGCGACGACCCCGTCGATAGTTCGCTCCGCGCTGTGATCTACGAGGTTTGGGGACCAGGTAATACCTGGAGCAATCAAGACAATGGTATTTACTCAATTAAGTTACGCGGAGGACAAATAGGCAATATAGCCGGTAAGTTTATAGAAGATACAAAAATTGGTAGCTTCGAAGTCAATGTGCCACCTGTTGCAACTTGGTTAAATTGGAAGTGGAAGAATCCATTACCTCAAGGGAACCATTTGACTGACTTTGCTGTGGGTGACGATTTTATTCTGGCCGTCGGATTTCAGGGAACGGTTTTGCGTTCGGAGGATGGAGCATCCTGGGATTTCGTTGATATCGGTATGCAGGAGGCGATCCGTGCGGCGGCAGCGGGTGACGGCCGAGTGATGATCGGAGGTGCCGGCTATGTTCTTTCAAGTGCCGATGGCCTAACCTGGACGACGGTGCTTGATGAGGATGATAGGGGCCACAGTTTTGGTATCGCTTACGGCGACGGAATTTGGGTTGCAGTGTACGATTATTACAATTATTCTGAGAATCGCCAGGATATTGTGGTTTTTCGTTCCTCAGATGGAAGCACCTGGGAGCGGCTGGAACTTGAAGCGGTAGACGGACGGCAACATGTCTTGGACGTTGTGTATGGGGGCGATGGACGATTCCTTGTGTCTCTTGAGGGGATCGGTGGAATGGTGGAAAACAAGATAATGATCTCGACAGACTTCGGGGAGTCATGGGATGAGGTGACGGAGGCACCGGACGTCCCGCTCTATGCGATTTCAAGAAACGAAGGTATTTTTGTTGGCGTGGGTACTGAAGGTACGGTTGCTGTCTCGTTGGATGGATTTAGTTGGGAAATCCAGTACGAGGAAGCAGGAATGTTCCTATCCGACGTGATTTTCGCCGATGGTACCTGGGTGGTAATTTATCCTGGGTTTGCGTTTTCGGATAGCTTCGCCAGGGTGCTGATCTCAGATGATACTGAGGAGTGGCAGTGGTTTGAGCTGGAAGGGCATTGGGAAGGGATACGGTCTATTGCCTATTTCAAAGATAGGTTCATCGCCTCTGGCTATGCGGGGGCATTGCTGAGCGGAGAAGTTCCTTCTAAAATGTCCGGAGAAGCAGCGGCCACCACGGATCCGTTGAGCGACATCGCCTACAATGGCGAGGTTTACGTAGCGGTAGGTGGTGGGTACCGGTGGCCCCCCTCCGAATTTTCCGATCCAAATGCGCCCAAGGAGAACGTCATTATATCATCCCCGGATCTGGAGCATTGGACCGTTCGTGAGACGACTAGTGAGGAGCGACTGTACGGGGTAGCCTACGGAAACGACACATTCGTGGCTGTAGGGCATCAGGGCACTGTGTTGACGTCCGATGACGGGATCGAATGGACGGAGCAGGACTCCGGTACCTGGAAGCGGATTAACGCGATCACCTTTGGTGATGGCTATTTTGTTGCGGTGGGCCATGAAGACTATCTCGCCGTTTCAACCAATGGCGTGAATTGGCAGCGAGTTGAGGTGCCTCCTCAAATGCATAACGAGTGGTGGGTTTCGGACTTCCGAGACGTTACCTACGGGAACGGACGGTTTGTCGCTGTTGCATCCGGTCAGCACTTCGAACAACACTTTGGTCTGGGCCAAGAAGGCCGTATTATCTACGCATCGAATCCATTTTCGTGGGAAACATCGCCCCTTCCGAATCCTCCAGTAGAATATGAACCGCATCATTTCGAAGGGAACTTGGTAGGGGTAATCCACGGAACGAACGGATTCCTAGTGTTCGGGTACAATGAGAGGGTGGACGAATATATGCTTCCTCTGGTTCTTCATTCAAAGAACGGAGAAAAATGGAGCTACGTTGAAGTGGATCGAGGTTTCATCCCATCGGCGATTTGTTCGTCTCCTGTTGGCTACATTGCCACCGGCAGACAGTCAAGTCGTGGTTGGCCCGTTGCAGCGTATGTCTCTCCAGACGGTATCAACTGGGATCAGGTCACATCTTTTCCATCATCTCCTCCTGAATGGATTTGGAACATGTACCATCACGAAAACCAACTTATTGCGGTTGGCGACCATGGAGCTGTAGTTTCTGTCATTACGCACTTTCCGTTCATTACCCGGCAGCCACGGTCAATATCGGTTTTTGAAGGAGAACGCATTGAGCTTATCGTGGAGGCAATCGATCCGTTGGGCGGCGATCTGGATTATCAATGGTTTTTTAACGATGACCCTATTGATCACGATGAGCGTAAAAGCGGAGCGCAAACAAATGTCCTAGTGGTCGAAGGTATGTTGGCAGATGATGCCGGCAACTATAGTGTAGAAATTGCGAATGAAGAGGGCATGGTTTCCAGTTTGGACGCAACGGTGAAAGTTGGACCGCTTCTTAGGGTCAGTCTTGATTTCGACCCGGAATCACCTGGGTGGGGGCAAGATCGGTTTGATTCAATTCAAAATGCCATTGATGCGGCTTCAGCCGAGGAGAGCTCAAAAATTTTGGTGGAACCGGGTGTTTATTTTGAAACGATCGATACTTCCGGGAAGCCAGTTATTTTGACCGGCACAGATCCAATGGACTCGGATACGGTGATCTCGACAGTTCTGGATGCTTGGCGAGCGGGAGGCGAGAACTCGGGTCCGGCTGTAAGGATTGCAGACGGAGAGGACAATAGGACGCAAGTCCGCGGGTTTACAATACGATACGCTACAGGCGGTTCTGGAATTGAAATCCAGAATTCGGCTCCCATTATTGAATACAATCGAATTCTTGGCAATTCCAGCGGAGAAGGAGGGGGAATTTATGCGCGACGGATCCAGGGAAGCTCGCAAGATAAGCTACTGATTCAACAAAATCAAATTAGCGGTAATTTCGCCGCCGGTCGAGGCGGAGGCGTTCATCTTTATCTGATCGACAGTGAAGCTTTGCTCTCCAACAACGTGATCTACGCCAACACAGCCGAAGACGAGGGGGGCGGGATTTTCTCGCAGGTGGAGGGGCCAATCGCAGGACTTGTCATTGATGGAAATAGAATTGAACGAAACGCGGCGCCCAGAGGCGGAGGAGTGAGCTTGATGGCGAGTGGTTGGAGAGAGACCGTGTTGAATGGCAATCTCATCGTTGCCAATATTTCTGGGGTAGAAGGAGGTGGAGTATTTATCAGTCGCGGCAATCTATTCCGGATCGAGCATTGCGTTATCCATGGAAATCAATCTCCTGACTATCCGGTGTTGGTCGCCTATGATGGACGCGGCCATTCTGATGGAGGCGTTTTTCTCAATAATATAGTCAGTCAAAACCGGACCAGCTCGAATATCCCGGCTCACGGCTATCCTGAGGAGCAAGCGCTGATGGTCATCAATGGACTTGATGTTCGTTTTAATAACTTCTGGAACAATCGACTTGATGTTCGCGGAAATGAACGGATTCCTTATGGTGAGAATGGCAACACTGCCTTCGACCCGTTCTTTGCGGACGCTGATAGCGGCGACTTTCGTCTCCAGTCTCACGTGGGGCGCTGGGACCCGGGTTTGGGAGATTGGGTCGTCGATGAGGAACATAGTCCCCTTATCGCCGCTGGTGCTCCGCGGCCGGATGGAACGCGCCCCAACATGGGCGCCTATGGTCTATCCGAAACCGCCAGCTTGCCGTTGGACAAGCCTATGGTCTCGATTTCGACGACATGGCCGGGTTATCTCAGCAAGGTGAACGGTTTGCCTACACGCGTTGTAATGGCCCGTTCCGGGCTCCTTGATGACGCTCTTTCGGTTACCGTCGATGTCTCGGGCGATGCAGAACAGGGAAGCGATTACTCCCTAAGCGGAGAAATGAGCGATTTCAATTCCGGCGAAGCTTCGAAGTTCGTTACCCTTACGCCAGTAGCTTCGGAAGCGATAAGCAGTCCACGGACGATCGTGTATTCCCTGGAAGGCGAGGAATCCTTTTTGAGTGGAAGCCAGAGTGAGGCCGTGATTCCGATTTACGATCATCCCTATAACGACTGGGTTGTTGAGAACATCGACGAACAGGAATGGATGGACATTTCTGTCAGTGGCCCGCTGTCCGTCCGTGACGATTCCAGGTTGTCCAATCTGCATTACGCCGCGTTCGCCATGGACGGGAGCGTGCCGAGTCAGAGGCACCTCCCCGAAGCGATGGCGTTTGGGACTCTGCGTGGCGAAATGGATCATCCTTTAGAAGCAGGCCCTTTGATTCGATTCACACGGCCCGTTCACCATGACGGTCTCGTCTATTCCCTAGATGTTGCGGAGTCTCTTGGCGAGTGGTGGGAGCCAGTACCCAGCCGAGTGATAACAATCGACCCCAACCCAGACGGTCGAACCGAGACGGTAACGATTACATGGAACGATGATCCGCAGGGTATTATTCCGCCTTGGTTCAAGGAAGCGGACAGCCTATTCTTTCGTATTCGCGTTCGCCTCACTGGGGAGTCCGTCCTTTTCCCTAGCCCATAACGGGTGCCAAAGGAATGGGTGAAATAATAGTTACGACGAAATGTTCCGATGTCTAGTGCCTGGCTGTGGTTATAGTGACGTTTTTTGGGAAGGTGATGCCCGGAGAAGGATTCTTATGGGTGGTCGTGATTGCGCTGTCAGGGATAGTCTGGTGGGCCGCTGGGGTTGCATTGGCGTTCTTGTCCGAATTGGTCCAGGATTCGCGAGAACGGAATTAACCCCCAACATTCTTGAATATCCGCGGGGTGAAGCACATTTTTAGGCAAAATCTTCTTGATCCCTCCATGTTCACGGATTCGAATGCCGATCCTCCCGGAAACGGGAGTTTTGGGGTAACTAAAGGACGTCCGGTTTAGGGGTAGGCCGGGCGTCCAACGCCCTCCGCTGGGGACCATCGGATTCCAAATCGCTGGCGGAATCCGCTTTGCTGGCGAAAAAGGCCCAGATCACCCCCAATATTGCAAACGCGTTGCGGCAAGAGCTCTTTAGGTTTCCTGCTTCCAGAACATCATTTTGAATTAGGTTTGCCACAACGCTAAATCGCACAAGCCCGCCTTGCGGTGTTGGCCCTGCAACCGGCTCGCTCACGTACTTAAGTACTATCCCTGCGCCGGTTTTGGGTCCGCCTTGCCAGCCGAACTTCTGCGATTTTTGCAACATCAGGGGAACCAGAACGTGGAGTCGCTGGCGGGTGCTTCGTCAGGAGGCGTCCTATCCTGTGAGCCAAGCGGACCAAGGAGCGGGGAATGTCCTGCCCCTGTGGTCAATCTTCTCCATGGTGAATTGAGGAAATCCTGCCGTCGGAGATCGTCGGTTTCATGCTTAAGGATATTCGTTCCATCGGGAAATTGCTGCACGCGGTGAGCATTTCTGGCTCGACAATTGGGGGTATTGCCGTTTATGCCGAGAATAATTCAACGCCCGCAAGTCAACCCAGATCATCGACACCAGTGATTTTTTCCACGAACCCCCATCAGCAGAGATCACCTGTGAAACCTAAAGAGCTTTTGCCTTTTGACGGAAACACCCTCCGTCATATCATGAAAATCCTTTGTTTTATTAATACGTTCCACAAAAATATAAATGAGCAAAATCAACATATTCCTTAGCTGGTCTGGCAAACGTAGCCAAGCTCTTGCTGAGTACCTTTCGCGGTGGCTCCAGCAGGTCATACAATTGTCGAACCCATGGATGTCATCTAACGACATCGAGAAAGGAAAGCGTTGGTCTTCGGAAATCGGCGAGAGCTTACAGAAGCACGATATTGGAATAATATGCGTCACACCTGAGAACTACAAGGCATCATGGCTATTGTTTGAGGCGGGTGCATTGTCCAAAGCCCTCGGTAGCTCTAAAGTCTGCCCTGTGTTGCTAGGAATGTATCCGAGTGAGGTGAGCGGCCCATTGACTCAGTTTCAATCTACCGTACTCGAAAAGGAAGATGTTTTGAAGCTCTTGCAGGCATTAAATGTTGAGCTTGGAGAAATAGCTATTCCAAAAGAAATTCTGCATGATGCGTTTGAGAAAAATTGGCCAGCCCTGGAAGCCAAAGTGCAGGAGATATCTAGTATCGAAATTCCGGGAACTAGATCAAAAGTTGCAAGCGTGATTAAGGCATTTGCTGCTTATGGACTGCCCAATCCGGTTATGGGCAGCCAAGCTTACTTCAAGAGCGGTTTCGAAAGCCATGGACTATACACAACTCTAACAGATATTGCCTCAGAAAGGTTATTCATTTTTGGGAGAAAGAATCGAAAACTGTTCGACAAAGAGCATTGGGAATTCTTCAAGGAAATGAAAAAGAAGAAAGAGTGTGGATTTGACTTCAGAGTGCTTTTTTTGTCTCCAGATTCGCCAGATTGGGTTATTGACTGTGCCCATCAGGATAATGACCTCAGGGAGCAGATAGGAGAATGCCTATCCAAAGCAAAAAGAGTCCTAAAAGGTGCAGGATTGGATCCAAGTGAACACATCAGGCTTTATAATATCCAGCGAACGGTGACATGCATGATTGCAGATGACGCCGTGATATATTCGCCAGTTACTCTTGATCATAATGGTAGAGCTAAGAAACTGACAAAGGCACCGTTTAGCGTATTGAACTCTAATGCGGATTTTGGCCGAGAGCTTGTAGATTCCTTTGAGAGTCATTGGACTTCTGCAACTCCGTTAATATAAAGATCGAAAGAGTCAGGGAGGACGACTCCGTTACTCGCTCCGAGCTTCATTCCGTTCCTCAGTTTGACGTTGTTGCGCCAAGCGAAGGTATGCGCTTCTTGTCAGGTGAAAATCCGGAGGTCTCAAAGTAAGAACCATACAGAAGCTACCGATCCGCCTACTCCCTGTGGCCTACGGCGGGACAGGGTGTCGTTCCGCTGAGAGGGATCAGATCAGCCATTGAATTGCGTGCCGCGCTTACAGGTCGAAACCGGAAAGGGTCGCTACGGTGACAGGCGTGGAAGGGAAGACTGAAACACGTCTGGTTTGCCCCAGGTGGGATATATATGCCATCCTTTCCTATCTAGGGCGCACGTTTAAGGTTAATTGAGATCTTTCCACAATTGCAGCGCAGTTCCTCAGGTTGACCCTTGCGCGGCGAGATATAGAGGTATGAGTTACACGCCGGATTCTCGCAACGGAGGTATTCCAGAAGAGCTTTGAAGGCATCGACCACTTCCTGAAATTCAGGGGCCTGCAGATTGGTCCATTCGTTGAAATGAACGGACGGGTTGATGGCCCACTGCTCCGTATTCGTTTTGGCAACCAGCTCTTTAGCCTTGGCCCGCATTGCGGAAAGAGCGGTTTTTTGTTCATTGAGTTTCCACGTTATCGCCGATTTCTCACCGTCTTCAAGCCATTTGCGCCAACTCTTAAAAACGTGAGGCATAAGGTCTGACAGATCATAGACGCCGTCGCCCCGGAACTCTATGCGGGTACGGAGGTTATCGGCGAGGATGAAGGCTGTATATTCGAGATAGCGGCGCAAGAGCCAGGCGGCTTGCGCGACATTCTCCTTAACCAGTTCCCCTTGAATTTCTGTCCAAACGTCGTGGTCATCCCACACGCGCGGACCGGAATCGACCGTCCACCCGCCGGAAGATTGGCTCCGAGAAATTAGGTTTTCGGTCTTCATGTATCGGAGCCAAACGCGATCATGGGTGGTAAGGACAAACTGGGTGCTGGGAAATTCCTTCTTTAGAAGTCGGCAAACCTCCCGCCGGTGGCCTGTATCGACCGACATGAGTACATCGTCGAGAACTGTAAAAGTGAACTTGTCTCCGAGAGTGTGTTTCATCAGAGCCAGGTAAAGGCACAGCCCCATGGCGTCCTGATGACCTTCGCTGTGATAGGCACCCGGTGGAAAAAGGCCGCGGCCGTAAAAATCTACGTCAAAGCACAGCTTGGACGGCTCGGACGTCAACTTGCCGACAAACTTTTCCTCGTCCTCGCGATTGATGGCACGGTAGAAGGTCGAAAATTCCGTGGCGACTTGGTCGTAAATCGCTTCCAAGACTCCGGTGGCGCTTGTGTTGTAGTGGTCCAGCACCTTTTGCGCGATAGCGCTCTGCTCCTCGCCCTTTCTTGCCGCCTGCGTAGCCTCCAACAGCCGCTCATAGCGGTCCTGCGCGACACTGAGTATGTCGTGCGCCTCGTCGGCGGCCGAGGTATCGGGTAAGGCGTTTACCGCTGCCTGGCATTCATCGATCCGTGCACGCTGCGGCACTGCCGGCGACCACCACGAGTTGGTTACAGCCGTGATTGCGGGGGCAATCCGGCTGTGATTTTCAAGAAATTCCTTGAGCGCGGTTTCCGCGTCCTGCAACTCTTTGAGGTAGGTTTCCGTCTCGGTTTTCGGCACAGGTGGTTCCAGGCTCTTGCTGTACTGGATGACGCGCGCAACGGCCTGGATGCGTTCGGCAAGGGTTTCCAAAATGGCGTTAATATCGGTCCGAAGAGTGTCGAGAAGCTTTTCGGTTTCTTCGGCGCTGAGAATTTTCTGGCGCAGGTACTCGCGTAGATTGTCCGCCTTCCACGGTGTATCGCATAGCGGGCAGGCGTCTTCGGTGATCAGATCAAGACCGGTCTTGATGAAGCCGTGACGTCGAGCGAGTGTCAGGGCTTCATCATCGTCCCGGAGTTTTTCGAGAGCGTCCTTGGTCGCCTGACGGCTGTCAGCGAGCGTGGTCGGTTCGCCGCCTTGTAGCGCGGTCTGAAGGGCATTGAGATCGGCCTGCGCGACAGCCTTGCGAAGGGGCGGTTTCTTGTTCGTTTCCTGAGGCACAGCGACGCCGGCCTTTAAGGAGGTGTTTTTGGTCAGCTCGGTCAGTTCCGGCAGGCTGAGAATCTTCCGCTTCTCGTTGACCTTTTCGAGGACACACCCGCAGTCCAGCTTGTCAAGTTTCAGGGCGGTTTTCAGGTCCGTCTCGGCTTTGATGCGACTGCGTTTCGCTTCATCCGCCTCGCCCTTGCGTTTGTTGTTGAAGGTTGTGAACGACTTGCGCAGGCGCTCGATATGGTCCAGCCGCAATAGCGTCTGGACATCGATCGAGCGCTGACCTGGCGGGGTGATGATGTATTTCACGATCTCCCGGCGGGAGAGCGCGAATTCGGGATGGGCTTTCAGTTGGGTGACAACGGCCTTTATGGCCGGGTCGGCCGGTTTGATCTCCACCTTCTTCGGATTCTTCACCGAGCGGTGAATAGTTACGACTTTGCCGAGAGAAGGAATATCGCCGGTGATGGTGACATTTGCCTTTCCAGGATGGGTGCGCTGGTCGACGTGGGGCGCATGGTTCTTTACACAAAGCTCCGCAGTGCCTTGGCCTGACAAACGCGTTACATCGCCAGTCAAACAGAATTCGATTGCATCGACAACACCGCTCTTGCCGGTGCCGTTGGGACCGCAAATCCCAAAATTTCTTCCATCGAGGTTGAGGGTCAGGTCGCGCACCCCGCGAAAATTCTGAATTTGGAGCGTCTGGACTCGAATCATGTCTCCCCCTCTGAGGGCTCGAACAGGGCCGTTTTGATGTCTTCAGGCTTTGGGGTTTCGCCCTTGAGCAGGAGGGTTTCCAATCGGGCTATCCCATCTTCCGGGATATCCGGCTCGTCTCGTATAGCCCCGAGAAACGTCTTCAAAACCTGCTGGACGGTTTCCGGAATAACTATGTGGTCGTTTTCGTTGGCCATACCGTTACGACCGCAAGAGTCAGTGAGTGATAACGCCGCCCATCAGCGGCCCGCAGAAGCGGGTCCGCTGGCTGGGCTTGTGTGCGCCCAGCTTGGGGGCGTTGCAAAGGGAGTGCAAGTCCCCTGTAGGAAAACCAAACATGAAGCGAAACATGAAGAGACTACCACCTGAAGTCAAGGCGGGGCAATGCCTTACCAGCGAAAAGGAAAGGCATTGCAATGGCCAACCCTGGGTCGGAGTTCATTGTTCTCGGGCAAATTAGGTGTTTTTTCCGGAGCCTGGGGCGCGACCATGGCCGTAAAACAAGGAAACCGGTGGACTTGATCGACCATGAAGGGTCGAACCGAAGAGGAACCCCTTGACCCCGTCGGGGACATGGCGGATGTCAGGCCGGGGATGAGGTGCGGGTGGCGCGGGAGGCAGGGAATTCGCTGCAGGTGATTTACCGGGACTACTTCCAGTTACGGACGAAGGGGGAGGGGAGGCGGTATTTAGGGATCCGGCAGGGCGGTTGAAGGGAGGGCGTACCCAATAAGGGGTAAGGAGAGCGGGTGGTTTTTTGCTTTCCTGGGTGAAGGTGAGTTGGTAGTAAGTGTCTTGTTTACGGAGGAAATGCGGGAACGAAAGTGCTGAGGAAGATCTGATGAACGCTTGTCAAGAATCGAGAACTGATCCATTCGATCCCCGAAGCGCCACACACTCGTTTATCGAGGTGCGCTGAAGAAGAATCACTTGTACGAATGAGGCATCAATCGATTCCCGAACCCGATTCTGATTTGGTGGTGTGGCGTTACATGTCGTTTAAACGCTTGAGCGATCTCATCACCACTAAAGAACTGCACTTGTCGCGGCTAGATCAGTTCGCAGACAAATATGAGGGTTACATTCCCGCTTCTGGATCGGTTCCGACCGTCTCTGAAGTTGCTAGCCAACGACATGCTTGGGCCTGGCGTCATATTGCCTTCGCTTCATGCTGGCATGTTTTTCCGCAGGAAGATTCCTTGATGTGGCCGAGCTATGGTGGAGTCACTGAGGGTGTGGTGATCCGTGAGGGTGTGGTGATCCGGTCGACGGTCGGGAAGCTGTCTACGATCGCCGACTTTTTCCCGAACTCCTACGTCGCAGAAGTAATATACGATCCGTGGCCTAACCCTGTTCCGCCCGGTGGACATTGGCAGTTACCAATACGTAAGAGACCCGAATTCGCATCTGAGGCGGAGTTGCGGATGATTCACGAGGATGTGGATCTTATGATTCGCGATGACTTTGCGCAACTAGGTGAGGCACCACCAGATCACTGGCCGACCTTTAAAAGAGCTGGGTTCGAGGGTTTGCCCCTGATCGACGAAATCAGGTTGAACCCAGGTGCTGCCTCCGACCTGAAATCCCGTGTGACCTCGCTAGTCGACAATTCGGGGATTGACTGCCCAATCAACGATTCAACTCTAACGCCCGACCCGATTTGGTTTGATCCCAGTTCGTAAGTTGAGAATGACACTCCCGTGTCAGCGGTCACTTAAAACCAGCCACCTTGAGTCAAACGGCGAGGAAGTTGCCGGTTTACCAAAACCGGGATTTTTTAGCCGGTCATGACAAATCATCTGAAGATGGCTACTATTAAAACAATACGAACTTTGGCCGAGTGAGGTTGGTCGCGATGCCGTATCTCCAGGGAATTCGAGATCGACCGGGGAACGGTCGCCATGCACCTGAAAGAGCAGCCCGGTGGCGATTCAAACGCCGCCATTGGCGGCATGTCGCGCTGTGCGCTCGGTACGACCGCCGGGGAGAATCCAAAACCGGCCATTCCGACCGCCGGGAAACAATGCGGGGAGGGGTTCTCAAGAACCGAAACCTGATTCCTTCTGCTCTCCCCACTGTAATGGGTTGAGGTAAAGAGGTTCCGGTCAGCCTTACTGCGTGCGGCACTTTTGTTCGAGTTGGTGGACGATCCGCTGGATCTCGCTGTCATCAAGGGGCTTTCGGATGGTCTTTGGAAAGACCTTTGGGATTTCCTTTGGGTTGACCACCGTCACGGTACCGGTCCCGGTTCGTTCCACCCACCAACCCGGGAAGGTCAAGATCGGATGAACCGAAACCTTGTCACCGGTCGCGCTGCTCAGCCATGTGGCGAGGGAGTCGGCATTGCGTTTGGCCTGATCCAAGCCGTGGTTGTCGTTCCCGTGAGGGTAGGTGAGCGTCTTACCGTCAAATAGGATACGGTTGGCTGATTTCCCGCGCTCGGCAGCCGAGAATTTACGCCGGGTTTTGGTTTCCACGGCATAAACTCCAAGCGTTCCGACAATGACGTGATCAATATTGAATTTATCGAAAGGGATATCGTGAAACACATGAAATCCCTGGCGGAGTAATTGGTTCAGCTCTTCGGCGACATACCGCTCACCCTGGAAGCCAAGTTCGTAATCGTGTATGTCCTGAATTTGTTTCCACACTTTGCGTCCCAGGGTCGCAAACATTACAGCGAGAACGCCTGCGGTGAGGGGGATGACAATCACGGCGCTTAACCCACTTCCAAGCCATTGAGGATTCGAGAAGCCCGTGAACGCGAATGCTACTGGGACTATCACCAACACGAGAATCCGGCCGTTAAGACGTTCATCCATTTCCTGGATTTTGAGCCGGAGACTTTCCCCCGGAGGCCGGAGCAACTCGTGCGTGAAAGGTGACCTCTTGGTAGTTCGTGCCTTTAATCGGTCGCGATAAAGTAACGCGATAAAGATGATTACTGGGACAAAGCAAAGCAGGATATAAAGAAGCTTTAGAAGCATAGTTTCTTCGGTTTAGACTTGGCCTTACTTGCAAATAATTTCAGTTTTTCACGGTAGGGGCGAAAAGATTGTTCCATGACTGCGATTCGCTCAACCAACGCCTTTTTAAGGAAGCGGAGGACGTCAAGTCTGGGCGGTGATATTACCCGTTTCATGACTGGTGACTGCTCGCAGCTTGACTGGAGCCTGATGACGACTCCAGTTTGTCCTCCCCAATCATGAAATATTGGCCTGACCCAATCTCCGCTACCTCGAATTCGTCGAACCACTTCCCTATGACCAATGTTCCTTCTCGTAGATACTTTGCTCCCCGCGGCTAAGGGGCTGGGAGGAGCAGCCAGTGCGAACGAAGAATTCGTCCTTTCCTTCATATGACGTGAAAACCGGAGTGCCGCTTCGGGATACCTGAATGCGACAGATTTGCTGGCTGTCGTAGAGCGGGAATAAGATTTTGATGTGGCCTCCATATTGGGTGCCGACATATTTCCTGATGATCCCGATCAGATGCAATTCGAAGCCGTCGATATTCTGCTTCTCAAGCGTTTTCAAGTCGTCCTCCAGACCCAGTGCATTTGAATCATCGTCGATTCCGATCAGGAGGTCTCCCCCTTCGGAATTCAGAAAAGCGGCGATAGTCTTTGCGATCACGAACTCCAGCTTCTTGTTCACTTCCTTGGTTCTTAGATCGTAGCGGAGAGTCGACTTGAATTCTACCCGATCACTTTCTCCCGCGACTATGAGCTGCTCCAACTCCTCGTTTACGGATTCCTGATGGGTCAGCTCGATCCGCGATTTCAGCGCGTCATAGATCAGCCGGGATCTCTTCTCCAAAAATGTGGCGTAGTCATTACTCTCGATTCCAAATCCATTGAGGTCGATGAAATGAGACCTTAGTGCGACGTTGATTTCGCTGTTGTCGTCGTGGAAGTCGCCGATGTAGACTGAGGGAGCTTTCGCGCCGATCTTGCGTTTGTTGAGATGGTCACTGACAAACGTGATATTCACCAAGCTGTTTCCATTCGGAATCTCCTTCCCCTTGAGATAGGCTCTGGGAAAAAAGTGATGGTAGTTCTTACTGTTTGCGATCTTGAGCCAGGAATTGTCCAGAATCACCTTACCGTTGTCTCTGAAATCCTTGGGCTCCTGGTAAGCCAACAGGCACAGGATGGCCTTGCAGTAGCTGTTCCCGGCGCTGAAGCTCGTCTCCACAAGTGCTCGCGGCGATTCCAAATAGACCTTGATGTCAGAGTAGTCGGGACGATTTTCCTCCAGGATCGTTTCGATTCGTTTGATGTCCTGCGCCAGCTTGGATTCCGTGGAGCTGGAATATCTGAAGGAGAGGGACATCCGCCAAAAGAACTCCTCAAGAAGTTTCTTTTGCACCCCGCTCGGCTTGTCCTTCCTGTAGTAGAAAAAATAGGCGAACGGGATCAGGAGTGCGTCGTATGGCAGAATCTGCGAGACTGGAATCCGGTAGGTTGTCCGAAAGTAGTCGATACTGTCCTTCAGCGCCGAGATGGCATCGCTCCATGTATCGATGATGTTTTGTTTTTCCAGGGCCAGGATCGTCTTGCGTTTGCATTCCTTTGTGCGGCTGAGGACTAGGGACAAAAGGCTCAGTACAACTGAACTGGATACCCCTTCGTATTTGATGTCCTTCAAGTCTTTGATGAAGTCAGCCCACTTTACTGTCATGTCGAAATTCTGCTCTTCATCGTAGGTTTTCGCAGACATGATTTCGAACAGCGTCAAGGTCTGCCCTCCGGTATTGATCCGGGTGAAGACTTCGATCGCAGAATCGATGTCTTCTTTTCTCAGGACGACCGTTGAGAATTCATACGTGCGGAACGCGGTCGCATAGGAATCGATAAGCTGAAGTTCGTCGCCACTAAACTGCGATTCCAGCTCCTTGGCCTTGGCGAAGCTGAAGTTCAGGACTGTATTCAACGAGACCGATTTCTGGCCATTTGGCTCTGCGGAAATCACCTGGCCGTCGCTATCGCTGATTTCGACGTCGATGTTCACTACGATATCGCCGTAGTCCGTCACCTTCTTCTCGCCAACCTTTTGGATCTTTGCCCCGCGATAGGCGGCGAACAAGGAGGTGATCCGCTGCTGGCCGTCGAGGACATATTCTACCTTCGTCCCGTCCGGGGTCGGGGGGATGTCCAGATTGCCGACATTCTTGATGTCATTGATCCGCTCGTCCGTCTTCCAAAGTATGAAAGTGCCTATGGGATAGCCTTTCAAGATGCTGTCCAGGAGCTTGGCTGTCTTATCGATGCCCCAGACGAACTCGCGCTGGAATTTCGGGATCTTGATAATCCCTTTTTCGATGTTCGAAATGAGATCTGAATACTTTTTGGAGTCTGGCTTGGGCTGTTCAAAATTCATAGGGCTAATTTGGTTATGTTGATGTGCGAGTGGCGGGTGTGTTGCCTTTGGATTTTATGAAATCGAAGATGGGCTCGAAAACCTTGAAGTGAACGGGATCAAGGGTCGGGACAATCTGTTTTGCGAAATTGACTTTATTCCCAACGAATTTCTTGAAGCTGTCCGTCCGTTCGGTGTCGACCGCGAAATGTGATTCCAAGCCGGGAACGTCGTGAAAAAGCAGTTCAGTTGTTAGCAGTGACTTATGTTTAAACGTACGACCAGTAGTAGGGTTTAATACTTGATTTCTGACCGAGGAGGCAGTTGGAACCGGAAGAAGTAGTCCATAACCCTCATGTTTAGCATGCTTCTTCGTAAGGCATTTACAGGGGTCCATTTCTTCATCAGGTCCGCTAAGGCGATTCCACATCTGGTATGCCTCATCAAAGTCGAATAAACCGAAGAACACCCTTTTCGAATGATTCTGGTAAAGTTCGTCCCGCAGCAAGAGATTGCCCAAAAAAGCACAATCAAACGCATTCTGGATCTCGAACGGCCGATCTACGCCGGGATACAGTTTCGACCAGGCGATTTCCAAGATGATCTCGTCGGTGATGCCCTCCGTGAAGAGAACCGGCCCTGTCGTGTTGCTCAGGACGTGCTGGATATTTAGGCGTGCTTCGGACTCGGAGAAGGTAATCAGTCCCGCTGAGAGAGAGGTGATGACTTCGCCCTTGGGAACACGGGAGACCTTGACAGTATTACCGTCTATTTCGAATAGGCTGATGAGGCTGTCGTTGCTCGATGAGATTGTTGACGCACTGTGGCTACTGAGGAGGGTGTGGTTGGTTTGAGTGGCGACGTCTGAGATCTCGAATATTTGGCTGAGGAATTCGTATTGCCACTCGGGGTGGAGGAAGCAGTCGGGCTCGTCAAGCAGCGTCAGGCAATGGCGCTGTTTGAAGATCTCGGTGATCGCGAAAATGTAAACGGATTGGAACTGGCCATCACTGAAGAAGGAGGTGTTGGCTTGTTCTCCGTTGGTGAGCTTGAGGGGGATCGAAATGTCTTCGAGCATCTCGAGGACCTTCAGATTGTCGAACCGGTTGAACAGTTCGTGCGACGCTTCGTCTTTGAATTCTTCTACCAGTTTAGCGGTGTCCACGTAGAGGATGTATCTGTCCTCGCCTGAAAGGTAGCCTTCAGTTCTGACTCGGCCACCCCTTGGGGCTGGAGCGGCGCACGCTGTGAGCTGGTTCAAAAAAGTTTTCGTGATGCCTTGGGGTTTCCAGAATTTGTCGACATCGTCGTTGTTTTGGACGTCGTATTCGGAAGAAGCCGCGTAATAGGGCCGCTTGAGTGTAACTCGGAGTTCGGTTCCGGTTTCCGCGATGCCGAGCTTCTGGCAAATGAAGCGGCGGCAGGGGCTGTCGCTTGGTCTGAGGAGACTGGCTGCGAGGAGGATCTGTTTGTAGGCAGAGTCTATGCCAAGAAAATAGCGTGAGTCGGAGAAATTGGCGCTCTTGATCCTGCTTTGAAACGCCGCTTGATAGTTCCCGATCAGCGTTGAAACCGTATCGTTGTGTCCTGAGTAATAGACCAGTATATTGTCGGGGATAGGGGTCTTGCCGAGACTCTTGCGATTGCGCCCGTTGATCTTGAGCTGGCTGTCGGCCCACTCGATGGACGTGCTTCTGTCCTCGATTTCATAGGTGATGCGGTAGTCGAAGTCGATACTGGAACCGCTTGACTTAAACTCATTGAGATGGTGAAAGATCTCGATAAGAGCCTCGAATAGGTTCGATTTTCCGGTGCCGTTCTTTCCCACGAATACATCCAGGTAACTATCGCTCTCGAAATGGAGGTCAAAGTTCTTCAGGTTCTTGTAATCGCTTATGTGGATGTGCTTGAGGCGCATAGAAGGTACTCGATGTCAAGTGATTGAAAGGTGGCTATCGGATCGCGGCTTCGACGACATTGTCGGCGAGCTGGAGTTGAGTTGTTTGCGCTGCCTGAAGATTTGCTTTTAGGTGGTCGCACAAGGTCATCAGCTCGCTGACTCTGGCGACGATGCGGCGTTGTTCGGCGAGGGGTGGGACAGGAGTGATTAATTCAGTTACATCTGCCATCTTCAAATTGGGCTGGAGACCTGAGCCGCTGAATCTCTTTTGATAAAGGCCAAGAACGTAGGTGCTTTGCATATACTGATACATGAACGACGTATCGATAAAACAACGAATGGCGGCAACACGCTGATTCAATAGTGCATTGTCGTATTTTGCAGAGCATATGCTAACTTTTAGACCAGTAGATATATAAGGCCTTGTTAAGGCCAAAATCATGTCGCCCTTAATGACCTGAAAGTTTTCGTATCCGGCTCCGAAAGACGGAGGTAGGAACTCCTCAGTTTCAATTAGTTCTCCTACGCCCGCATTAGTGATCTTTATCACCCTGATGCCATTAGTGTTGTTGAAATCTTCGCTTTTGAAAGCATTGCCTGAGAAAACATAAGCACATTCTTTAAGTCGGCAAAACTCCCAGCCATATGGCTTTTCGAAGGGCATCTCATCATCTGATACCGGTGGCGGTGTTTTCTGCTTTTTGATTTTTCCGGTTTTGATGAGTTTGGCTTTTTCGGTGGCGATTTTTTTGAGGAGTTCAGAGGCCTTTTCATCTTCCGGATCTTGCTCGACGAGTTTGCCCATGACGGCAAGTTGGAGGATGGTTTGTTTGAGTTGGTCGATGCTGCTTTCGGTGGTGAAGAGGGGGTCGAAGTGGGCGGCGATGCGCTGCCAGGCTTGGGCGAGCTGACCGGGTTCGCTGGCGGCCGTTAAGGTGCCGAGGAGCGTTTGCACCAGGGTGCCGTGCGTGCGCACGCTGTCCTCTTGCTGCTGTTCGAGCTGATCGCAAAGCGCCATCAGTTCATCGACTTTTGCGACGATCCGGTGTTGTTCGGCGAGAGGCGGGAGTGGGCAAAGCAGTGTTTCGAATTTCGATTTTGAAATCCCGCCAATGATTCCTGTCATTGACTCTGAAAAGGCTGAGAAGAACGTTGGGGATAAGTAAACCGAAAGAATATATTTGGAAGAGATTCCTCCGATCAGTTCATTGGCAAAGAGCTTGTTTCCGAAACAAATGTCCCTGTCTGTGATGCCGCACTTTTTACCAGCACTCCCGCCTTCAGCGCAGATTAGCACCGAACCTTTTCGTGCAACTTGGAATTTGTCCTCATCTACGGGAATTGCGACTCCATTTTCATAATCGAGGCCTTCGAAGCCGTATCCAACATCTTTTGTTGCAATGAATGGGTAACCTTCAATGCCAGTATACTTTTCTTCCTTCACTCGAGAGCTGATGCTATTCCCATTGAAAACATTTCCGATAGTCCCAATTCGCGTCCAAACCCATCCCTTCGGGATAGGATATTGCGAGTTTTCGTCTTTGATCGACGAAGAAGGCTGCTGCTTCTTAAGCTTACCTGCTTGGATAAGACTGGAGCGCTCCACTGAAATTTTCCTCAATAATTCTACTGCCGGTTCATCCTTCGGATCCTGCGGCACCAACAATCCCCGCACCGCCAACTCCAGGATCAGCTCCCGCAGTTTTTTGATGCCGTAGAACTCCTGTTTCTTGCCGCCTCCCCGTCCGGCAGATGCCTTCGCCTTGATCGCCGAAGTCCAGGTGTCGAGGTGCTGAGTGATGAGGGAGGAAAGTTGAGGGTTGTGGGGATTCATTCGTTTTTCTCCTTTCCGAGATCATCGGCGAGTTCGTTTTCGATGGCTTCGATGCTGGGGAGGCTGGAGGCGAGTTCGGTGGGGAGGGAGCGGGTGAGTTCGTAGTCGGCGAGGCCAATGGGCTTGTGGATGTCGCGCAGGGCGTATTCGGCGAAGATGCGGTCCTTGGTCTGGCAGAGGATGAGGCCGATCGTGGGGGCGTCCTGTTCGTGGCGCACGAGGTCGTCCACGGCGGAGCAGTAAAAATTCATTTTACCCGCGTACTCGGGTTTGAATTCGCCTTTCTTGAGGTCCACGACGACGAAACAGCGGAGGTGGAGGTGGTAGAAGAGGAGGTCGAGGTAGAAGTCGCGTTCGCTGATTTCCAGGCGGTATTGACGACCGACGAAGGCGAAGCCGCGCCCGAGTTCGAGCAGGAACTTCTGGATGTGCTCGAGCAGACCGGTCTCGAGTTCGCGCTCGTGGAAGGTTCCTTCCAGGGTGAGGAAATCGAACAGATACGGATCCTTGAGGAGGCTCTGGGCGATGGCCGCGTGGGCCTCGGGAAGGGTGCGCTCGAAGTTGGTCACGGCGGCGCCTTGCCGCTCGTGGGCGCGGTTTTTGATCTGCTCGGTTAAGGTATCGCGGGACCAGCCTTGTTCGAGGGCTTGGTGCGCATACCAGTATCTCAGCGGTAAATCCTTCAGTTTTTCAATAAGGACGACGTGATGGAACCAAGGAAGTCCGAATAAGACATCGAGCGGAATGGGCAAATGTGCCGCAGCCTGCGGCACATTTGGAAACTCCTTATCGTCAGTTTCTTCAAATTTTGCAGCGGGCTGCTGCAAATTTGCGGGCGGATGGGTCTGTGGCGCTGCCTGCGCCTCAATTTGATCATCTTTGGATAATAGTGCCGCAGCCTGCGGCATGAATGAGGCAAGATCGGAGTATTCGCGGAAGAACCGAACCATCCGCTTGAGATTTCGCTCCGAAAACCCCTTCTCCTCCGGCAGTTCGTTTTTCAAATCCGCAGCTAAGCGGGGAATGACGCCCGCGCCCCAGCCTTCGGCTTTTTGTCGGGTGGCGATCATGCGACCGATGTCCCAATACAGGGCGATCAATTCGGCGTTGGCCGAGAGGGCGGCGCGGTTCTGCCCCGCGCGGACGCGGGTCTTGATCTCGCTGAGGAGATCGCGGGAGAGGACCAGTTCATCCTTTTTCATCGGCCGAGCGCCTCACCCAAAATAGATTTCAACTGGTCGCGCAGGCTTTGGATCTCCCCTTGTTGTTTGTTGTATTCAGCCAGTAGTTCCTCGGGGTCGTGGTTGACCGCTTCGCCGACGTGGGGGTTGCTGATGTCGAGGTTGTAGTTTCGCGCGGCGATGTCTTCGATGCTGACCTTCCAGGCTTGCTCGGTTTGGACGCGGCCGGCAAAGCCATCGTCCTCGGAGCCCCACCAGTCGATCTCGGTCTGGAACTCCTCAAAGCGCATCGGCTTCGTTTTGTTGTAGCTGGTGACCCCTTCCGGGTAAGGGTGCTCGTAGAACCAGACTTCCCGGGTGGCGGGTTGTTCGCTCTCGGGTTTTTTGGTGAAGAAGAGGATGTTGGTCTTGATTCCGGTGTAGGGAGCGAAAACGCCGTTGGGCAGGCGGACGAGGGTGTGGAGGTGGCACTTCGCCAGCAGGTCCTGCTTGAGGCGGGTTTTCATGCCCTCGCCGAAGAGGAAACCATCGGGAAGGACGACGGCGGCGCGGCCCTGGTTTTTCAGCAGCTTGACGATGAGCGCCATGAAAAGGTCGGCGGTCTCGCGGGTGCGGAGGTTGGCGGGGAAGTTGTTCTCGATGCCATCCTCCTCGGTGCCGCCGAAAGGCGGGTTGGTGACGATGACATGGACCCGGTCCTTTTCGCCGTAGTCCTTGTAGGGGCGGCTGAGGGTGTTGTCGTGGCGGATACTGGTGGGGGTGTCGATGCCGTGCAGGATCATGTTCGTCGTGCAGAGCATGTGCGGCAGGGCCTTCTTTTCGACGCCGTGGATGCTGGCGATGAGGGTCTCCTCGTCCTTGGCGGATTTAACGTAATGCTTGCGCTTGTGGTCGATGGTGCAGGCGAGGAAGCCGCCGGTGCCGCAGGCGGGGTCGAGGACGATTTCGTCGAGCTTCGGATCGACGCGGTTGACGATGAACTGGGTGACAGCGCGGGGGGTGTAGAATTCGCCCGCGTTGCCGGCGCTTTGCAGGTCTTTGAGAATCTGCTCGTAGATGCTGCCGAAGGTGTGGCGGTCTTCGGTGTTGTTGAAGTTGATCTCGCTGATCTTGTTGATGACCTGGCGTATCAACGTGCCCGACTTCATGTAGTTGTAAGCATCCTCGAAGACATTGCGGACGACCTGGGCGCGTTTGCCGTTCGGACCTTCGAGGACCAGCTTTTCTTTGAGCGTGGGGAAAAGCTCGTTATTGACGAACTCGCTGAGGTCATTGCCCGTCATGCCCTCGGGGTCGGCGGCCCAGTTGCGCCAGCGAAGCTTCTCGGGAAGGGGCGACTTGTAATCGTCTTCGAGAAGTTCGATCTCCGCTTCGCGATCATCGTAGATTTTGAGAAAGAACATCCATACCAGTTGGCTGATGCGCTGGGCGTCGCCGTCAACGCCGACATCCTTCCGCATGATGTCCTGAATGGACTTAATAATTCCGCTAACGTTGCTCATGCTGAGTGTTTTTGATCAAAGAGTGCGCGCTCGAGTTCCTGGAGGGCGGATTCGTATTTTGCCTTGCCGCCAAAGACGTCGTTGATGATCTCGACGGGCGTGCCCATCTGGTCGAAGGGAGTGAGTTTGAGAACCCTGGGGCTCTCGATGGTGAGAATGCCTTCGTCGGCGTATTTGTCCAGGAGGGCTTCAAGGACGGCGCGGGCCTTGTCTCCGTATTTGGTGAAGTAGTCCCGCTTTCTGACATTGTCGGCCCGCTCTTTTCGCGTGAGGGGCGGCTGGTCATAGGCGATGTGGCAGATGAGGTCGAAGTCGCCGTAGTCTTTGCCGACCTCCTCGGCGAGTTTGGAAAGCTCGATGCCGTATTCTTCCAGCTCCTTGACGATGGCTTCCTTCTTCCTGGTGGAGTTCCACTTGTTGATGAAGTCATCGAGCGAAGCGTATTCGGTGCGGATGTTTTTTCGGCTGTAGTCGCAGTAGGACTCAGTGACCATCTGGCCATCGTCGTCGCGGTATTCGACGGTTTTGGCGAGAATGACGACGTCGACTCCGCTCACACGGATTTTTTTCGAATTGTACGGAACCGGGTCTTCTTCGATACCGCCATCACCGGGACCTGGGTCGGGGTCTGGAGGCACTGGGTCGTCGTCGGGGTCGGGCTCGTAGATGACGACGGGATCGCCGTCGAACTCGGGATCCTTGAAGAGTTCGGTCGCGTTCTTGAAGTCCATGACGGTGAAGAAATATTTTCCGAATTCTTCCTCGATGCGGGTGCCGCGCCCAACGATCTGCTTGAAGGTGGTCATGGAGTTAATGGTCTTGTCCAGGACGATGAGTTTGCAGGTCCTGGCATCGACGCCGGTGGTGAGAAGCTCGGAAGTGGTGGCGATGACGGGGAACTTGGACTCGGGGTCGATGAAGTTGTCCAACTCGGCCTTGCCCTCGACGCTGTCGCCGGTGATGCGCATGACGTATTTGGGATTGTCGAGGGCGAGTTGACCGGCCGCATTGGTGATCGCCACGCGCATGCGCTCGGCGTGGTCAATGTCCTCGCAAAAGATGATCGTTTTGGAAAAAGGGTCGGTGGCGTTGAGAAGCTTCATGACGCACTTGGCGACGAGCTTGGTGCGCTGATTGAGAATCAGGATGCGGTCCATGTCGGCCATGTTGTAGGTGCGTTGCTCGATGTCCTTGCCGAGGTCGTCGGTCATGCCCGGCGGGGGTGTCCACCCGATGAGGTCTTTGTCGAGGTGGTAGCGGACGACCTTGTAGGGCGCGAGGAAACCGTCTTCGATGCCCTGCTTCAACTTGTAGGTGTAAACGGGTTCACCAAAGTAAGCGATGTTGGAGGCGTATTTGGTTTCCTTGGGGGTTGCGGTCAGGCCGATCTGGGTGGCGTTGGAGAAGTATTCGAGGATTTCGCGCCAAGCGGAGTCATCCGCGGCGCTGCCGCGGTGGCACTCGTCGATAATGATGAGGTCGAAGAAGTCGCGAGAGACGTTTTTGAAGATCTTGTCTTCTTCGTCGGGGCCGGTGAGGGCCTGGTAGAGGCCGAGATAGATTTCGTAGGAAGAATCGATCTTGCGGTTCTTGATCTTGGTCATGACCGAGCCGAACGGCTTGAAATCATTTACGAGCGTCTGGTCGGCGAGAACATTCCGGTCGACGAGGAAGAGGGTGCGCTTGGCTTTTTTGGCTTTCCAAAGGCGCCAGATGATTTGGAAGACCGTGTAGGTCTTGCCGGTGCCTGTGGCCATGACCAAAAGGAGACGATTCCGGCCTTTTGCGATGGCTTCGAGAGTGCGGTTGATCGCCTCAGCCTGATAGTAACGTGGCTCCTTGCCGTAGGCGTCAAGATGGTAGGGCTCGAGGACCAGTTCCTCTTCGTTGTCCCGAATGTTCCGGTGCTTCTTGTAGCGCTTCCAAAGTTCGGCGGGCGTTGGGAAGGAATCGAGGGGCAATTCGCACTCGATTTCTTCGCCAGGTGCCGGGACTTTATTGTGGGAGGCGAAGGCGTCGCCGTTGGAACTGAAGGCACTGGGGACGTCGAGAATGCCTGCGTAGCCCAGGGCTTGTTGCATGCCGTGGCTGACGGTGTGGTTGTTGTCCTTGGCCTCGACGATCGCGATGGGAACCCCTGCCTCCCGAAGCAAAACGTAGTCAGCGAACTTTTTCTTCTTCGTGTTTCGCGAGGACATGTTTCCCCGAACGACGACTGGGCCAGGAGCAAGGGTAACCTCGCGGCGGATCTGGGTGGGCTGGTCCCAACCCGCGTTTTTGATCGCGGGCGTGATAAACAGATCGCAGATGTCGATTTCGCTGAGTTGCTGTTTTTCCTGTTTCGTCATGCCGCGATTTGCTCAGGTTGAGAGTGGTAGCTTGTGACGGTCATGTCCAAGGGAGGGGTGGTGCGGATGTCGGCTTCGGTGGGTTGTTTTTGTTGAATCGAGTGTCAAAAGGAAGCCATGTGGATAAAGGGGAGTTCGAGCATCGCATGAAATTTATAGGGATGCCGATGCTGTTGGGGCAAGGGAAATTAGGGCGCGGGGGCGGGGGATGGAATGGTGGAGTATTGGAGGGGTGGAGGGACGTGGGGCGAGGGGGCGATGGTGATCGACAGGAGTGGGGCGGAAATTCCTGTTTGCGAGGTATTGGGGTCGGACTTGGCGGAGGGACAGACAGGAATGTCTGTGTCACTGGGATCGGGAGGATGCAGTTGATCTGGCGAAGAGACCTTGGAGGGCGTGATTGGGGAGGCGGGCGTCCCAGCCGAGGACTCGGAGCCAGGGTGACGATCTCTTTGTAGGCGAAAAGGCGTTCGTCGTGTCACCTTCCCAGAGCTCGCGGGAGGCGTTGCTTGTAGAAAGCTTGGATCTTTGGGAGTACGGAATTCGAGAGGGGCGAGAAGAGTGATTCACGGTTGATTCCGTGGCGGTGGAGGACGGTTTTTGCCTTTTCGGCCGTGATGACTTGCAAGAGGTATTCCAGCAGCGTGAGGACGGCTCGTTCTGTGGTTTTGCCATGGGCGGCCGCGTGTTCGAGGTCGGAGAGGTAGGCGGGCATCAGGCGGCAAAGGATGACGACGTGCTGCTCGTCCTGGCGATCCGCCTGGGGAAGGTCCGAGGCATTCGCGATCTTTGCCTTGAGCAGGGCGATGGGGCCAGGGACCCGGACGTGTACTCCTGTTCCGATAACGAAGGTATAAGCGGGTTTTTCCAGATCTTCGTTGCTGACGCCGTTGGCATACCGGAGGACTTCGATGAGCAGAGGATCTCCCCGGGCGTCTTCGGCGATAACGACACCCCAGGAGTTGCTGGGTGGCTTAAGGGGAAAGAATTGGGGCCGCGTTCCGGTCCGGGCCGCAAGGTCCGAGAGTGTTTGGCGTTTTCCAAGGAGGTCCACATCTCTTGAGACAAATGGGGCGAGGCCCTCGGTTTCCTCGCCGTAGTGAAGAGCCCAGAGGTTTACTGCTTGTCCGCCGACAAGCAACGGGGGTTCCGGAAGGTCCAGGAAATCGGCGAAATCCTCCGGTTCCCGTGGCCTGTAATCAGAGGGAGGCATGGGACCGTTCGAAATCCAATAGCTGCTGCTTCTTCTTTCCCCGGACCAGGGAATTCCTGGCCTGGATCTCTTGGGGTGTGGCGAGGTGAAGGTCCTGGAGAACCTGGTCGAAGGCACGCTGTTCCCGTTTGAACCGGGCGACTTGGGCGGCCGATTCGAATTTACTGGGCACTTGTGGGGTGAATGCGAGGACCGTCCGGCGCAAGGTTTCCGCCTCGTCCGGGTTTTGGGTATGGCGGGCTACCAATTCCCGGGCTCCGCGTCGAAGGAGTTCCATGACGGTCGTTTCCTCCCGCTCCGCGATGGTTTTGAGTGCGGCGAGGACCGCTTCGTGCTCGGCAAGCGACTGGCGGCGTTTGGACTTTGCCAACTGATTGGACATGGATTCCTGAAAGGTTGATTCAACCTTGTGCCTTTTCCCTGCCTTTTCAAGCTTGGATTCGGCGAAAGGATGGCGGTCCCTCAAAAGACCTTCACCACCTTATCCAAGCCGAGCCAGGCGGCGTAGCTGTCGGTGGTGGTGCGGGGGTCGGCGTGGCCGAGGGCGCTTTGGGCGGCGAAGAGGCCGTGTTGGCTGGCGATGGTGCTGGCGAAGAGGCCCCGGAGGGCGTGGTTGGGGAGGCGGGCGTTCCAGCCGAGGGCGCGGAGCCAGGTGACGTTCTCTTTGCAGGCTTGGAGTCGTTCGGGCTGGGTTCCGGGGATGATGGTGTCGAGGGAGAGCTGGGCTTGCTTCATGTCCTGCCAGACTTCCGGGTGGATCGAGATCAGGCGCGGCGAGCCTTTCGGGTCGAAGTCGTCGCGTTTGATCACGCTCATCACGTAGCAGGTGGTCTCCACGGTCTTTGTGGTGCCGTCGGGTTGGCTCTGCTCGCCGTGGACGGTGACTTCGTCGATCCAATCCCACCGGGCGGCGATGGCTTCGGAGCGGCGGAGGCCGAGGTTCGAACAGAGGATGAACGCGAGCCAGCGGGCGGGATGTGTTTTCTTGAGTTCGGTGGCGGCCTCGGCGGTTGCGGCGATCAGTTTCGGGTCCGGCGGCCGGCGGAGTTGGCGTTCTTTGTTTTTCAGCCGGGTTTCCAGGAATCCCGCCAAGTCGGGGAGCGAAAGGTCGCGGTAGGCGCTGGACTGGAGGCACTCACGCGAAAAGAGGGAACGGGCCTGCCGGACGGTCGAGAAGGAGGTGGATTTTGCCTTGTCGAGGGCGAGCGGTCCGGCCGGTTTGGCGGATTCCAGTTTCCGGGCCTGGTACTCGCGGACGAGCTCGGCGGTGAGGATCGAGGTCTTCTCGGCCTCCGGATCGCAGTGCTTGCCGTGAACGGCCCGAACGATTCGACTGAGGCACGAAATGTTCTCTTTGACGGTCCGGGCGTTGATGTCCTCGGTCTCCGCGCGTCTGCGGTAGGCATCGAATACTTCGCCAAGAGTGGACCAGGAATTACGGCGGCGGACGTCCATGAGGACGTCCCAGCGGCGACCTTTGAGCTCTTCCTTGAGCTTGCGGGCACGGGCGGCGGCCAGTTGGCGGTCGGAGGTGTCCAGGGTCTGCCAGATTTGTTTGCCGTCGATGGTCGCGCGGAAGTGGTAGGTGTCTCCGCGTTTGATGAGGTTCTTGGGTTTCATCTGAGCAGGTTGCCGGGTTGATGGGCGGTGGAGGAGGGGAGGGAATTGTGAGCCCCGGCGGCGCTATTTTGCGGTCTGGGCATCCTTTGCTTTCGGCTCCTGAACCAGGTACCGCTCGAAAAGAGGTACCAGTTCCGGCGGCGTTTCGGTGTTCTCCGAGTAGCTCTGTTCCGTGGTGAGGATGGTGGAGTGGCCCAGGAGGCGCTTGGCGGCTACCGGGCTCCGAAAGTGGTAAACATGGTTGCCCATGGCTTTTCGGAGCTCGTGTACCGGGCAGGGATAGGTGTTGGAGTCCCACCCGAGGCCACGCAGGAAGGTCGCGAAATTCCGCTGTAGGATCACGCGGCGAAGGTGCGGGGTCTCTCCGGAAAGCAGAGGCAGCCGGTCCGAGGCGACATCCTGAAGCTCGGCGAAAACGTAATCGGACATCGGCTTGCGGTGGGCGCGGCGCTTTTGCTTCCAGGTCGGCCGCTCGCGTATGGCCAGCCAGTGTTTGACTTTGCCGCCCTCGTGGGTCTCCTCGATCCAGGTGTGTTCGGCGGCGATGGCTTCGGATCCACGGCAGGCCAGTCCGAAGGTGAGGAGAAAGCAAATATAGTGGTCCTGTTCTTCATCCTTGGCCTTCTCGCAGGCTTCGATCGTTTTCTTGAGGAGCGGTGCAGGCGGGAGAGTGTAGTCCTTGCGGGTCGCGGCGAAATAAGGGGACGGGCCGAAATTGATTTCCGGGAGGCGCAAACCGGTTTCGGCATAGTAGCGAAGCGCGGTTCTGGAGAATATGGCGGCGGCATCCCTGAGACGGCTTTGCGCCATGTTGACGGCGCTCTGGCGTTCGGTGCGGTCGTCCTGGGCGCCCGGCCTGTCTTTGATGACAGCTTGCACGTACTTGGTCGCCAGGCTGGGATTGATGTCCGAAACGCTGCGGTTTTTCCATCCATTGGTACGGCCGTGAACGGCTAGAATGGTGTTTTTTAGGGCGCTCCGGTAGGTCAAGCGGGTGCGATGGGATAGATTCCGAATCTTCGCGTACTCCTCAAAGCTTTCGAGGAGCTGGCCGACCGTTGGCCATGACTTCGTCACGCGCCCGGCTTCGTACATGGCGACGTCGTCGTTCCGGAGGGCCTCCAGCTTCAACCGGGCTTTCTTTTCGGCCATCCGTAGCTTTTCCTGGGTCAGGGGCTCGGCCTCGATCTTTAGAGATTCACGAATCCGCCGTCCGTTGACGTAGGCCAGGCAGTACAGATATGGCGAAGCGGCTCGCCGAAGGACGTTCTTTCCAACGATCTGATCCTTTTGGCCGAGCTCGGGTTTGCTACCTTTTTTGGTGCCGGTTTTGGTGCCGGTCGATTGTCGCATTATGCCTTATATGCCGACTTTTCCGAGCAAGGCAAGAGCTAACTCCTGCGGACTACCGTTGCGTGTAAGTCACTGGAGTTAGCCTACATGCCGCATAAACAGAGGCGGTGCCCGGAGAGGGACTCGAACCCTCACCCTTTTGCAAGGAACGGATTTTAAGTCCGCAGCGTCTACCATTCCGCCATCCGGGCTTGGAAGGAGTCTGTAGTGGAGCAAAGGTTAAATTGAGTCAACGCGATTTGGAGGGGTGTTTGGAGGGATTTGCCCGGAAACCGGGGGAAATGGTGGACGTGAACGTGATATGGAAAAGGCAAACCGGGAGTTGACCTTCCAGGATAATGCGACATTTTTGGATTAAAGGCTTTTTATGACCCGTACCATCGGCATCGAATCCCTGCCCGAGCGACAGGAGGTGAGTTCTTCCAGTCTCAGCGTTGAGGAGGTGGTCTGTCGCCGTGTGATTGCCGATTACCGGGTAAAGCTGGATTATTTTCTCATGCTTCCCTGCCTTGAGGACACCTATGAGGAGGGATTGCGTGCGTTGGAGCTTCCGGGTCCGCGGAAGGGAATCGGGTTGCGGGCTTCCCTGGGGGCGCTCCTGCTGGAAAACCGTTACGAATTGATTCGCTGGACTTTTCAGCGTTTGCGCCAGCATTTCCCCACAGCCGCCGCACGGCGAATCGACCGGATGTTCGGTCTGGACCTGTTCAGCTCGCTGGAGGTGGACGAGTACCTGAGCAACCGGCAGTGGAGTGATTTCCGGGACAATTTGCTTTTCGTTCTGGCCCGCCACCATCGCCGGTATAAGCGTGCGCAGGGCATCATGTTCCACCTGTATCGCGATTTGATCGAGATGACGGTCAATCGCACGGTTTTTGATGCGGCCAAACGGCATGACGCGGTCCAGGAAGGTTCGATGGCGTTGTTGCACGCGGTGGACAAGGTGGAGGACTCGAATGCCTCCTTTGCCGCCTACGCCCAGAGCTGGATCAAGCGGCAGGTTAAGAACTTTTTAATGGGAGAACGTTTCCCGGTGCACGTCCCCATCAATTTGGCGTGCAAGACGCTCAGCCGGAAGGACGACGAGGCTTCGGGGTCTCCGGATCCGGCCGAGAAAAAAGCGGCACTGATCATGGAGCGGCTGCGGCAACCGAGCGTATCTCTCAACGAGGTGCTTGATGATTCCCTTTCGCTCTCGGAAAAGTTGCCGGATGACATGGCGGACAGCCCCCTGGCCAGTGTGTCGAAGAAGGATCTGCGCAACCTCGTTTCGGTGCTGGTACACCATTTGACCGCCAAGCAGCGCGAGGTGCTGGAGATGCGGTTCGGTTTGGGTGACGAGGGGCGGGTTCACACCTTGTCGGAGATTTCAAAGAAGATCGGGATTTCGCACCAGCAGGTCAGCATGCGTGAAAAGCGTGGACTGCAGAAGCTGCAATCCGCGCTGGCTCCGTACGTTGAAGAAATTTATGGATGAAGTTGGGTTTCCTCGGAGGTAGTTTCGATCCCGTCCACCACGGACATTTGCTCGCGGCCCAGGACGCCATGGAAGGTCTTGGGCTGGACAAGGTGATCTTTGTTCCCAGCGCCCAATCGCCTCTTAAGGAAAACGAACCGGGTCTGGGTGCCGAAGACCGCATGGAGCTTCTTGCACTTGCTCTGGAGGGGGTTGCTCGATTCGAGCTTTCGACCATGGAGATTGAGCGCGGGGGCGTCAGCTATACGGTGGAAACCGCCCGCCGGCTCGGGGAGCTTTATCCGGAGGACGAATTGTATTGGATTATCGGGGCGGATCAGGCGGCGAATTTGCCGCAGTGGTGCCGAATCGAGGAGCTGGCCCGGTTGATGTCATTTGCCTTGGTCGGGCGACCGGGGAGCCGTGTTCCGGACTGCGACCTGCGGATTGCCGGCTTGCGGATGCACTGTATTGAAGGCCACGGTTGCGATATTAGTTCAAGCGAGCTTCGGGCGCGTGTTCGATCCGGGCGCGCCCTGCATTTTTTGACTCCGTCCAGGGTGGTGGCACGGATCGCCGAGAAGGGCTGGTACCGTAAGGCCGAAGCCGTTTTGTCCTTGCTGGAGAGCGATGCCGGGAATTGCCAATCCCGCTGAAGGGGATACGAATATTGAGTTTAATGAAATTCCAAAAAAGTGAGATGATAAAACGAAAGGAATGCCGGTTGGGGCGGTTTTCGCGGCAAAGGTTGCTTTACCCCGGACACATTGAGTTATGACCCAGGAACAGCCTGATCAAATGGAGACGTTGCGGCTTTGTTGCCGGGCGTTGGACGACAAAAAAGCGGAGGACCTGAAAGTCCTCGATGTCAGCGAGGTTTCCAGCATCACCGATTATTTCATTATCGCCAGCGGGACCTCGGAGCCGCACCTGCGGGCGCTGACCAACGAAGTCTCCCAGGTGTTGAAGGATCACCGGGTGAAGGTGATTGGCAAGGATCTCTCCGCCGCGAGCGGATGGAACGTGGTGGACGCCTTTGATATCATCGTCCACCTGTTTCTTCCGGAAACCCGTGACTACTACCGGCTGGATTCGCTCTGGAAAGACGCGCCGGAAGTGGCGGTGGAGACCCTGTTGCCGGCGGAACCGCGTCAGAAGGTGTAGCCCAGCGCGGCGACGACCCGGTGTTCGGTGCGTTCCACGTCGGGAGCCACCTGGTTTTCGTAGATCAGGCTGTAGCGCAGGCTGAGGTTGATGCTTTGGGTCATTGTGCCGACCAGGCCGGCGTTGAAACGGTAAATGTAATTGTCGCTGTCATCCGGTTCGATGAGGAAGGTGCTGTCTTCTTCAAAGCGGTAGGCTTCCGTGATCTGCCAATTGACGTCCTGGAAAAAGGTCGCCAGGTAGTTCATTCCCGTTTCCACCCCGATCTGACGATTGTATTGGGCGGTGAAACCGGGCGCCACCGAGGCGTCGATGTTTTCGCGGTCGAGAAATTGGTAACCCAGGCTGAGATTCTGTTCCGCCCGTTGTTTGATGCGGCGAATCTGGTCGACCTCGTAGGAGGTGAGGCTCTGGGTGAAGAAGTACTGACTCAAGGTTCGTCTCCAGCGGAAGCTCGCCCCGTAGCGATCGCTGCTCTTGACGGTGCCGGCATCGGTTTTTTGTTCGCCGTAGACGTATTCGGCAATGGCACGGAATTTGTGAATACCCGCCTCCCGGTCGGCTTGCGCCCGAAGGGTGAGTTCGTTGCGATCTGTGCGGCCGGACTGGTAGGTGTATCCCAATTCGAAGCGACCGTTCCAGTTTTGATAGAAGTGGCCCGGATCTTCGTCGGTATCCTCATCCTGAGCCTGCAGGGCGGGCGTGGAGAAGCAAATGAGGACCAGGGCGGCGGTGGCCGCGGCTAAGCATTGGCGAAGCGATGGTGAAGTGTGGTGCGACATGGGAGCGATGTTGGAGGATTGGGTCTGTTTTGTAAAGGCTTTGTAAACGGATCCCGCCGAAGCAATTGTGTTTCGGAAGCTGTTTTTGTTTGAACTCGAATAGTTTGGGTGTTTTCATCACGGCCTATGGCAGACACAAACGCAACCGAGGGGGAGTGGGGAAGTCAGGCGGTCGAGGCCGTCTTGGAGGGCGTCAGCCAGTACGGCTTGCAGGTCGTTGGGGCGATCCTGATCCTGCTGGTGGGTTTTTACGTGGCGAAAGTGCTCGCCCGCGGGGTGGATCGAGCGTGTTCGAAGACCGAGCGTATCGATCCGGTTATCCGCGGCATGCTGGTCAAGTTGACGAAGATCATCGTGATCGGTTTCACGTTGTACGCGACACTTTCAGCGTTTGGAGTGGAAACCACCGGCCTGGTGGCTCTGATTGGCGCCGCCGGCCTCACCATCGGCCTTGCGTTGCAGGGCACCCTGACCAACGTGGCGGCGGGGGTCATGATGATGATCTTTCGCCCCTTCAGCGTGGGCGAGGTAATTGTCGTTGGCGGCAACTTTTACATCGTCGACGAACTCGGATTGTTTATCACTCGCGCACACGTGCCCGACGGACCCTTCGTGATCCTGCCTAACGGACAAATCTGGGGCAACGTCATCACCAATTTGTCCCGCACCCACAACGATATCCGCCGGGTGAACGAAACCTTCGGTATCTCCTATTCCGACGATATCGACAAGGCCATTGGCATCGTCAAGGACATCATTGCCGCCGATGAGCGCTTCCTCACGGAACCCGCGCCAATGGTGGCGGTCGGGGGATTGGGCGACAGTTCGGTCGATCTTCTGGTTCATGCCTGGACCAAACGTCCGGACTGGTGGCCGACCAAACTCGCGCTCAACAAGAAGGTGAAACAGGAGTTCGACAAGGCCGGTGTCAGCATCCCGTTCCCGCAACGCGACGTCCACCTCTACCAGGAAAAAGGGTAAGGGGGGTATTCCTTGGTTCTTGGTTTTTTTGTCCGGGCGATGTGGACCACTGGGCGGGATTGTCGTGAGAGCAGTCTCCCGAACGTGCCACCTCCGGCCTAAGTAAAACCAAGAACCAAGAACCAAGAACCAGGAAGCAGGAACCGGCGAAGCCGTTTAGACCAGCATCAGCGCAGGGTTCTCCAGCATTTCGCGCAGGGCGGACAGGAACTCGGCGCCCATCGCGCCGTCCACCACGCGATGGTCGCAGGACAGGGTCAGCACCATGCGGTAACCGATTTCGATCTGGTCGCGGGCGTTAACCACCGGAACCTTTCGGGTTCCTCCAACGGCCAGAATAGCTGCGTTGGGCGGGTTGATAATAGCGGAGAAACGGTCGATGCCGAACATTCCCAGGTTGGACACGCAAAAGGTGCCGCCGGTGAACTCTTCCGGTTTGAGTTTTTTGGCTTTGGCCTTGGCGGCCAGTGCCTTGGTTTCGGCGCTAATATGCCGCAAGGTCTTGGCGTGGGCGTTGAAAATCACCGGGGTGATCAAGCCGTCCTCGATAGCCACTGCGAACGAGACGTGGGCTGCGGGATGCTGTTTGATGGAAGAGCCTTCCCAGGAGGCGTTGACGGCGGGTACCCGCCGAAGGGCCTCGGCGCAGGCTTTCATTACGAAGTCGTTGACGCTCAGCTTGGCGCCGCCTTTTTCCGGTGGCACATCCTTGAGCGATGTGTTGATCGCGGCGCGCACTTCAAGGAGAGGGCCGGCATCGACTTCGGCTTCCAGATAATAGTGGGGGATTTGGGTTTTGGATTCGAGCAGGCGGCGGGCGATCGTACCGCGCATGTTGGAGACCGGAATGTCACGCGCTTCCGCGATGGCTCCACCCGAAACCGCCGGCAGGCTGGCTTCCGGGCTCGGGGCTGAGGTTTTGGCGGCCTTGACGCCGCCTTTTTCCACCGCGGCCAGGACGTCGGCCTTCACGATGCGTCCGCCCGGTCCCGAACCTTTGAGGCCTTCCACAGGCACGCCGTGTTCGCGGGCGAGCTTGCGGGCGAGGGGAGAAACCTTCACGCGCTTCGAGGATCCCTCGGTGTCGCCATCGTCGTCGTCGGCCGATGCAGCGTCTTCGGAAGAGGCTTCTTTATCGGAGGGTTTCCGGTCGTCCTCCTCGTCGGATTTCTTGGTTTCCTTTTTGGGCGACTGCTCGTCCTTTTTCTCCCGGTCCGAGTCTTTGGAGTCCTGATCCGAGTCTTTGGAGTCCTGATCCGAGTCCTTGGCCGGAGTTTCCGACTTGACTGAGGACTCGTCGAATTTCTCTCCCTTCTCGCCGATCGCCGCCACCGGGGAGCCGACCGCGACTTCGGAGCCGTCGCTGACCAGGCGCTTGATCAGAACGCCTTCTTCGAAGCTTTCCAGCTCCATGGTGGCCTTGTCGGTTTCGACTTCCGCCAGCATGTCGCCCACCGAGATGGCGTCGCCTTCGTTTTTCAACCATTTGACCAGCGTGCCTGCGGTCATGGTATCACTCAGTTTGGGCATTTCAATGATTGTGGCCATGGGATGTTCGAGAAGAGTTATCGATCGAAAAGAGGAAAAGGGTTCAAAGGACTTCGAGGACGGTTTTGATTATGCGCCGGGTGTTGGGAATCATCTCGTCCTCCAGCGGTTTGCTGTAAATCTGCGGGGCGTCGTAGGCGGAAACCCGGCGCACCGGGGCGTCGAGGTGATCGAACGCGTGCTCCTGGATGAGGGCTGCGATTTGCGATGCGGTCCCGCAGAAGGGTTTGTTTTCCTCCACCAGCACGGCACGGTTTGTTTTGCGTACCGACTTTAGAATAGCCTCCTGGTCCAGAGGGCGGATAGAACGCAGGTCGAGCACTTCGGCATCGATGTCGTGTTCCTCTTTGAGCTGGCGGGCGGCCTCCAGGCAGGTGATGACGCAGCGGCCGTGGGCGATGAGGGAAATGTCCGTGCCTTCCTTTTTAACGTCCGCCCGGCCGAGCGGAATAAGGTATTCCTCCTCCGGCACCTCCCATTTTTGGCCGTAGAGCAGGGTGTTTTCCATCACGAAGACCGGGTCGTTGTCCCGGATCGCGGATTTCATTAAACCCTTGGCGTCGTAGGCGGTGGCCGGACAAACCACCTTCAATCCGGGGGTGTAGGCGGCAAAATTTTCCGGCGTGTGAGAGTGGGTTGCGCCGACGTTGGTGCCGCCGTTGGCCGGACCGCGTACCACGATAGGGACGTTTATCAGCCCGCCGGACATATAGCGTACGGTAGCGGCGTTGTTGAACAATTGGTCGAAGGCGACGTAGGAAAAGCTCCAGAACATCAGTTCGATAACCGGGCGGATGCCCAGCATGGAGGCCCCGATGCCCAGGCCGCAGAAAGCGGCCTCGCTGATGGGTGTGTCCATCACGCGGCGATCGCCGAAACGGGCGTGCAACCCTTCGGTGACTTTATAGGCGCCGTTGTATTCGGCGATTTCCTCGCCGATCAGGACCACGTTTTCGTCGCGTTCCAGTTCTTCGGCGAAAGCGTCGTTCAAGGCTTTACGATAGGTAATTTGCGGCATGGCTGGTAAAAATAGGTTTCCGGCGCGGCGGAAGATCAGTCGTTGAAGAAGAAACGGCCTTCGTTCTTGCCCGTCTTGTGATCGACCTCCCAGTAGACGTCGGTAAAAATTTCCTCCTCCGGCGGGAAGGGGCTTTCGTCGGCGAAACGGGCGGCGTCGGCGGCCTCCTTTTTGGCTTCGCGGTCGATTTCCTCGATGTCAGCGTCGCTCAGCACACCTTCCTCGCTCAGGGTCCGTTGAAAGAGCATGATGGGATCGTGGTTTTTCTTGTAGTCCTCGATTTCCTTCTTGGAGCGATATTTCTCGTGATTGGCGTCCGCCACCGAGTGCCCGCGGTAGCGGTAGGTCTGGACTTCCACCACCGCCGGTTCCTGCTTCTTGCGAGCGCGGTCCATGATCGGGGCCAGTTTTTCCCTGATTTCGTAGACCGAACTGCCGTTGATGAGGTCCCAAGCCATGTCGTAGCCCTCGGCCCGGCGGGCGAGCGGGGAACCCGCGGATGAGCGCTTTTGACTGGTGCCCATGGAGTAGCGGTTGTTTTCGATAATGTAGATTACCGGCAGGTTCCAGAGGGCCGCCAGGTTCAGGGACTCATGAAACGCCCCCTGATTGACCGCGCCGTCTCCCAGAAGGCAGAGGCAGCATCCTTCCAGCTTTTTGTACTTCAGAGCGAACGCGATGCCCGTCCCCAGCGGGGTTTGGCCCCCGACAATACCGTGGCCGCCCCAGAAGTTTTTGTCCGGAGCGAAGTAGTGCATCGATCCGCCCTTGCCTTTGGAGCAGCCGGTGAACTTGCCGTAGAGTTCCGCCATGCACTCGTTCATTCCCATGCCGACCGAGAGGGCCTGGCCGTGATCCCGATACGCGGTGATAATGTGATCGTTATCCCCCATCAGGGAAGCGGTGGCGACCGCGATCGCCTCCTGGCCGATGTACAAGTGGAGGAATCCGCCGATTTTTCCCTGCTGATAGGCATGAAGGGAACGCTCCTCAAAGCGCCGGATGCGGACCATGTCCCGATATAGTTTGAGTTTGTCGTCCCGGGACAGGGAAGCGTTTACCCCCGAAAGTTTTCTTTTCGCCTGGGCGGTGGATTTTTTTTTGGCGCTCTTGGCAGTGGATTGGCTCGTTTTCTTATTCACAGGGATGGAAAGATTGAAAAAGGGAAGATTCAGAGAACCGAGGGAATAATCAAGGCTATTTCGGGAAAGGCCGGGCTTGCGCCGTGGCGCTCTGGCCGGCGGAGATGATTTCCTCCAGGGTGATCACCGGCGAACGCCCGGGGGAACAATCCGCCCGCAGGGCGACGAATCCATCGCTGTGATCGTCGTAAACGGGCCAGAGAGCCAGGCGATCGGTTTCCGGAATGGCAAGGTGATCGATCTGTTCGCGGGAGAAAAAACCGAAATGCCCTTCGTCCATGGCATCGGGAAGCGACGGCAGGGCCTTGCGACATTTGTAGAGAAACATCAGCCAATGGCCGGAGCCCTCGTAAGCCTTCTCCGAGACGATGGAAAACAAGTGCAGATCCGCCTGGGTGACCGCCAAGCCGACTTCCTCGTCGATTTCGCGAATGGCACATTCGTACGGTGATTCACCTAGGGACATCTTGAGCTTTCCCCCGATTGGGCTCCAGCACCCCTGGTTGGGAGATTTGCGCCGGCAGATCAGGAGTTCCTTTCCCTCACGATTTTGCAGAAATACCAGGACGCTGATCTTAAAAGGCAATACGGTGTTTGTTTCGGCCGTCATGTTTGATGGTTTTGCTGTGCCCGGCCGCAGTCAGGCGGGTTTGCGGGTTGACCGTTCCATATCTCGCAAGCCTTGGGATCGATGGCGGCAATTGGCAAGCGGGAACATGGAATCGTGGAGCCGCGGATAATTTTTTGAGTTGATTAATCCGCCGCGGACGGAATTACTGTTTAACTTGATGCGCCAAGAGTTTTTTAACGGCCGCTCGACCGTGTTCCTGTCCCGGGCGACGAGTGAGACGGGCTTGCCGGCCGGGGAGGGATTTCCCTTCCGCCCGGAACACGATTTTGGCGCGCTGAGGAGAGATTACGTGTTGATCGGCGGAATATTGTTGCCCCGCTACTGCACAATGTTTGTAAATAAAGAGTATGGCTCGCAGGATCGGTCGCCTACCGGAAAGGCGTTTCAGGGAGAGGCCTCGGTTGGTCCGCGGCGTTTGCGGCACAGCATTCACTAAAACATGAGTTCACAGAAAATTGCCCAGGTTATTGATTGCGGCGGCGCGCATGTGGCGGCGGGATTCTTTTCCGCCAAGGACGGCAACATCTCGCTGGATGCCTTTTACACGGAAAACATCGGCGCCGATTTCACCAGTGATGAGGAGTGGATTACGGCCGTTTTTCAAGGCCTTAAGGCGATACACCAGCAGCGGAAGTTTTCCGGTGCGGTTTCGCTCGTGATTCCCGGACATTTATTGCTGACCAAGTTTTTGAAGATTCCGCACGTCGCCAAGTCGAAACGGGATCAAATCGTGCAGTTCGAAGCCCAGCAGAACATCCCGTTCCCCTTGAATGAGGTGGTTTGGGACTATGAGGTGGTGGCTGATGACGGGGCGGAGTTCGAGGTCGCGCTGGTGGCGGTGAAACTGGAGATCATCGATCAGCTCTGCACTGAGATCGCGCGCCTCGGAGTCGAGGTCAATCTCGTCGAGCCGTCCTGCATGGCCCAGTACAACGCGTTTCACCACACCCACTCGGAGCCCGGCGAAAACATCCTGATCGCCAATATCGGTGGAAAGTCCAGCAACCTGTTGTTCATCAGCGAAACCGGCTTCTTCGTTCGGAATATCACCCTGGCCGGCAACACCGTTACCCAGGCGATCGCCGAGGAAACCGGCCTGGATACTGCCGATGCCGAAGCCGCGAAATGGGATTACATCGCGGCGGCCCACACCGGCACGGAATCAGCCTCCGGGGATTTCAGCAAGCATGTGGACGCCTTCCTGCGTCGCTTGGTGATGGAGGCCACCCGCTCGATCGTCAATTTCCGGCGGCAGAGCGGAGAAGAAAAGGTGGACCGAATCTATGTGACCGGCGGCGGAGCGCTCGTGCCCGGCGTCGTGGAGCACCTGCAGGAAAAACTCAATCTTCCGGCCGAATACTATAACCCGCTGGAGGGGATTGTGATCGGACCGGAGGTCGATGCCGATTATGTCGAAGGTTACCGACACAATGTGGGCGAATTGTTGGGCTGCGCGCTCAGGGAGTTCGGCGGCACCAAGACCCATTTCAATCTCATTCCTCCGCTTATCGCCCGGCAGATTGATTTTCGCCGGCGAAAGCCCGTGCTGATGGCGGCGGTGGCACTTCTGGTTTTGGCGTTGATCATGCCGATTTACAGTGCCCGCCAGACCGCGCTGATCTATGAGGAGAACATTTCGGAATTGGATGGCAGGCTTTTTCCCGTGCAGCGGATTTATAACGATTACCAACAGGCGGCAGGCCGGATTGATGAGGCCACCGAGCAAATCGCGGCACTGAAAGGCCTGAGCGAATCGCGGGCCAACTGGGTGGACTTCTTTAATGACATCCAACAGCGCCTGGTGAGTGTGGAGGACGTTTGGCTGGAACGAATGGAGATCGTGCGCGGCAATGGTGCTCCCGCCCAGCAAAGGCAGCAGACCTCCTCGCTGTTCCAGCAGCCTCAGCAGGCCTTTGTCGACGATGAAGATGAAGACCAGCGTCCGGAAGTACGCATTCATCTTTCCGGTCGCATGCTGGACCGGGAAAATCCGCTCGAGCGTGCCAGTCCGGATACTCGCATCCGGGTGAGCGCCCTGTTCGAGAGCATTCTTGAATCTGAATATATTGTGCGGAGGTACAACGAGGAGTTTGACACCAGTGCTCTCGGTATTCTTCGATTCGACGTCACACTGGTTGTCGATCCGGATCGGCCTCTCTGACCAGAAATCTCATGCATTGGTTTAAGCGAAATCCCGTCTTCGGTACAATACTCACGATCCTGGGCCTCATTTTGGCGGCCCAGGTGGTTGTGCTGGTCCTCGAGCGAAACAACCTGGAACAGGTGCGGCGCAGCTATGAGTCAAAAGTTTTTGAGTACGAGCGCCTGCTCAATCACTCCCCATCGCTGACCCGGGAGAACCTGGATCTGGTCGTGCAGGATCGCCGGAACGTCGAGGACAATCTCGCCTCGATTAAGGCGGCTCTGGGCGCTGAGGCTGATGTGGCAGACTTTTTTGGAGTGGCGCCGGCGACCAGCCAGGACGCCTTTTTCGATTTGCAGAATTTTTTGGACGCCTACCGTGAGCGTGCTCGCCAGGTCGGCGGTGAGGAAGGCGAAGGGGTACGCCTCCGCGATAATGAGAGTTTCGGCTTTTCTCGCTATGGCACTCGGGGTCCGCCCAGTGCGCTCATTGAGGACGTCCACAAACAACGACGGATTGCGGAATTCCTCCTGGACACTCTTTTCGAAGCGCGTCCGGTGGAGTTGGTCCGCATTCGCCGGGAAGACGTGGCGGAGCGACGTGGTATAGACGCTCCGGGCGGGGGTGATCGCGAGGACATATTCACTATACCGGAAACCATGTCAGCCCGCATCCCCGGGTTTGTCGAAACCTATGCCTTTCAGCTCACCTTTACCGGATACACCGCAACCCTGCGCGATTTTCTCAATCGTCTGTCGGCCTTCGAGGTTCCTGTGCTGGTGCGGGGAGTGGAGGTGGTCCCAGCAAACGGGGCCGGAAGCGGTACCGCCGCTACCCGCGAACGGCGCATCCCCGTTGCGTCGCCCGCCGCCACTGAAGCTGCAGGGGAGGATAATGGCGCGGTGCCCATCGTCACTCCTCATCTCAGCCGGTTCGTCGTTACGGTGGAGTACATCGAACTGGTTTCGCCCGAGGACGCCGATTCGCTCGACAACGGCGTCGTTTCGCCCGAGATCGGCTTCGAGGAAGATTGAGCGAACGTCTAATCTTTGAAAGATGCTTAGCAAGAATTACGATAAAATCCTCCTCGCCTTATCACTGCTCGTTCTTATCGGCTTGTCGGTCCTTTTCTTTCAAAGGGGCGAGGAGATCGCGGGGGCGCTGCATACGGATCTCCCTCCGGTTTCGAACGTCTATCAATACGAGATGACCCCACAGGAAGACGTTTCCCTGGAGTTTCCAGTGTGGCAAACCCCGCAGCCCCAGAGCGCCGGAGATGCCTGGGTTTACGACATCTTCACCCCGCCGTACATATTCTACAACGAAGCGGCTGACGAATTTGTTCCCCGACCTCCCGGTCCCAGGGACGGGGAGGTTGCCGAGTTGGAAATCGAGTTCATCGGATTTCAAGAGGAACCCTACCGGATTCAACTTACGGGATATGCCGGCCGCGACGAAGATCCCTTGATCACCTTTCTCGACAACGAAACCGGTGAGATGATTCTCACCCGAAGAAACCGTGAGGTTCCCGAGGTGGATATCGAGGTGCGTTCTTTTAACGTCCGTCGGGAGGAGCGTAACGGAGTGGTCACACGAGTTCCGGAAGCGGTGATTTTCGATCGGCGCACCGGGGAGGAAGTGTTGCTGCTGGAGGAAGAGACCAAGTACCTTGATGAACCGGCAATCGTGGTCACTACTTCCGAAGATCCGCCTCGCACGATCAACGCTCGCCCCGGCGAGATGTTTGATATCGGCGAGTACTCGTATCTCGTTGAAGAATACACCGTCGATCCCCCTGAGATCATAATGATAAAGTACAGCCCGAATCGCGATGAACCTCGGAGGGCCACCCTTCGCCCTGGACAGCGATTCTAGACTCCGGGGATGCAACGGCACCGGCTCCCGGGTAAATTCGCACCAATTGCTGATTTGTCAGGCTAGGCCCTTCACTTTTAAAAATTAATCTTTGCCTTTTAATTCAAAATGTTCCTTCAATTGTCCCGCATTATGAAAATCTACCAAGCGACGAAAAAACTCCTGACCATCCTCCTCAGTTGCTTGTTCCTGGGCTCCGGTTTTTTTGTAACTCCCTTGTTGGCTGAAACGGAAACCGAAACCAAGATCCGCCTGATGTCGGAAGCTCTGACCGCGCGCAACGCCGGGGATCTGGAAACCGCCCGGGAAAGACTTCAGGAACTGCAGGCAATTGCACCTGAAGACCGGGGTGTGCAACGACTGCTGGAGAATGTGGAAACCGCGATCGAAGCGAGGCCGGCCGTTCAGCCGACGCCGGCAACCGAACGGCCGGATCCTGGGGTGAATATCCGAATCGCCGGACTCTGGTCTCAGGCGGCGAGTGCGAGGAATCGCGGCGATGCCGAAGAAGCGCGGCGAATCGCGGATGCAATCGTCGAAGAGTTTCCGGAACAGAGGTCGCGTTACGAGGAATTCATCGCTGATTTGGAGGATCGCGAGGTATCCCTCGAAGAGATTCGTCGTATCGAAGCCGCCAGTATCGAAGCCCGGGCTGTGCTGTCTGCGGCGCCGGATTGGATCGCGGCGGGAGAGTTTGATCGTGCCGTCAACGAGATCGAAGCCGTCCTGGACGAATTGCCAGACAACATTCGCACCGCTTTACTGATTGTTGAGCTGAAGAAAGTGCGTTCGGAAGCCGTGGCGAAAAAAGCGCTCGCACAGTTACGTGCGGGGCAGGTCATCGCCGCTGAAGAGACCTTGGCCATTTACGACGGATATGAGGAATCGAATATGGAAGCACGGCAGGCGGCACGGGAAGTCATCCGTGGCCTCGATGATCCGAGCTTTATCCGAATCGAGGATATCAACCCGGAGTTCCCGGAAGACCGGGAACGGATTCGCCAGTTGCTGCGACAGGGCCGTGCTCAGTTTATCAGCGGCGACCTTTACGGCGCCGAAGACACTTTTCGCCGGGTGGAGGCCATGGACTCCAACAACGCGCAGGCGAAAGCATTTATGGAACGGATTTCCGCCGAACGCGCATCCACCGCTCACCTCAACCGCCAGCGCACTCGGGCTCAATTGTTGGAAGAAGTCGCTGACTCATGGCGGCGTCCCCAGGTTTGGCTCGCGGATATGGAGGAGGAAGAGCCCGAGGAGGAATCTCCTATTGCGGTGAAGTTGCGTGAAATTGTCATCGACAGCGTCAATTTCAGCGACGTGCCCCTCCGCCAGGTCATCACCACCTTGAACGATATTTCCCGCGAGTACGATGATGCCAACGAGGGCGTGAATATCGTCCTGCGGGATCGGGAACAACTCAATCCTGGTGTCAGCATCACCCTCCGCAATATGTCACTCGGACGCATCCTCGATTTCATCGTCGATCATGTCGGGTTCCGGTATGAAGTGGAGCGCGATGTGGTGGTGGTTTCGCCGGCAGATGATGTTCGTACCGATTTGCAGACCGAAATTTTTGGAATTGCCCAGGCCACGCTGATTCGCATGACGGGTGCCGGCGGAGCCGCCGCTGCTCCCGATTCCGATGATCCTTTTGCGGCCCCGCAGGAAGGTGGCGGGCAAGTCAGCCAGGGTTTGCGCCAGTTCTTCGTTGGCGCCGGCATCAATTTTCCTGAAGGAACCAACCTGGTCTACGACGGATCCGGTATCATTGTGACCCAGACCCCTCGCAATCTTGAACGGATTCGCAACCTCCTTTCCCGTTACGCGGATGTTCGTCAGGTTGAAATCGAGGCGCGCTTCCTGGAAGTTCAGCAGGGTGCTCTCGATGAATTAGGCTTTAATTATGAGTTGCAGCGCGGAGGCACTCCGCAGATCGATCCCGCTACGACCCTTCCGATTATAGACAGTTCGGGTCGTCAGGTCGTGGGAGGTTTCCGTCAGGTGTTTGGAACGGACAACCGTTCGCTGTCGCAGTCACGAACCGGGCTGGATTCCGGTTCAGCGATTACGGTCGACAGTCCGGATGTTAGTTTGTCCATCCCTCAGGCGGCACCCGATTTGCCGGGTGAACTGCCTCTGGCCGGTACCGCCGGGAACCTTGCGGTCCTGAGCGGCAGTATCGGCAGCTTTGGTGTGGACGCGACCATCCGGGCTCTTTCCCGCCAGACTGGGAGCGATTTGCTCAGCGCGCCGAAGGTCACGGTACTTTCAGGGGAAACCGCCCAAATCGTCGTCGCCCAGGAATTCCGTTTCCCTGAGCAGTACTCCGATGCCCAGAGTCAGGTCAGCCAGGCCGGTGGTACGGGAGTCGGCGGCACGTCGACCGGCGGGGTGACGATCACCGCGGGTACTCCGCAGAACTTCCAGACCCGTAACGTCGGGGTTGAGCTGATTGTGACTCCCACGGTTGAGGACGATGAGCGTAGCATCAGCCTGGAGTTGAACCCGCAGGTGACCGAATTCGAAGGCTTTGTGGAATACGGCGGACCCAGTATCGCCATTCAGGGTGATACCACCGTCACGATCCCGTCCGGGTTCTTCCAACCGATCTTTGCCACTCGTTCGATCCAAACCCGAGTGACGATCTGGGATGGGGCCACCCTGGTCATGGGGGGTCTGACACGGGAGGAAGTCAGGACCGTCAAAGACAAGGTTCCGGTGTTGGGCGATATTCCCCTCCTCGGTCGCTTGTTCCGCAGCGAAGGCGAAGCCAGCACAAAGCGTAATTTGCTGATTTTTGTTTCGGCCAACCTTGTAAGCCCGGGCGGTTCTCTGCGAAGCCAGGAACTCCGCAACGTGTCTCCCGGATCAACTTTCCAGGTGCCCACTCACGTCACTCCGGGCGGACCGGTTCCCAGAATACGTGGGGAAGATTAGAATTGTTTAAGAAAGGCCCCGCCGGAAACAGCGGGGCCTTTCTTTTATTCCTTTGGCAGCATGGGCAGGTGCCTAATAGTAGATGGATTGAATCTGGCGTATCGGTGTTTTCACGCTATTCCGGATTTGTCCCGTTCAGACGGGTTCCCAACCAATGCCCTGCGCGGGTGGGTGCGTTCCCTGTGGCGGGTACAGGATGTTTACCAGCCAACTCAGACGGTGGTTGTTTTTGACTCCGGTGAAGATTCGGCGCGGTTGGAATTGCTCCCGGAATACAAACAGCAGCGCTCCAGCATGCCGGAGGCGCTCGCACAACAACTGCCCTGTCTCAAGGAGTTTTCCCACCTCTCGGGAATGGCGACGATGGAACTGGACGGGGTCGAAGCTGACGACGTCATTGCAACCTTGGCCGGACGATTCTCGGCCGAGGATCAGGATGTATTAATGCTTACGGCCGACAAGGATCTGGCACAGTGTGTCAATGATCGTGTCACCATGCTTGTACCCGTTCCGGCTGCCAAGGCGAAGAGCGGGTTTCAGGAGTTGGATCCCCGCGGGGTCGAGGAAAAATTCGGTGTTCCTCCTTCGCAGATTGCCCACCTCCTGGCGTTGACCGGGGATTCGTCCGATAATATTCCCGGATTGACTGGAGTCGGACTGAAAACGGCTTCCAAGTGGTTGCGGCAGTATGGAGATGTCGACGGGGTAATCCGCCACGCCGGATTCCTTAAACCGGACCGTTTTCGCGCTCAGGTGGCGGAAAAACACCAGGACCTGCTCTTGAATCTGAAACTGACGAATCTGCGTTCCGATTTAAAGCTGCCTGCCATCGAGCGGGGAACGGCTGATCCGCAGGGTATGGCCGCTTTTTTGCAATCGATGGAAATGAACGGAATCCTGCAAGAGGCGGCCAAACGGTTCCCTTCCTGAAGATGATGACCTTGGTTACACGAATACAGTCCGACCGCTATCAATCCCCGCGACTGTGGATCGCCCCGGCGCCGTTCACATCATCCCGCTCCCCTTCTTCCTGGTTTTCAATGTGGAAAAAGCCGATTTTAAGACTTTACCTCACCTGCCGAACCTTCTTTGCTAGAGGGTGTGTTCGCCTAGCCGAGATTCTTATGAGGATCAGGATTTCCCTCCGGCACAAGTTTGAGCGTTACCGACTAATCAAGAGAAGCTTATGAGATCCAGATTACCAATTTCCATCCTTCTGCTTCCCCGGCGAACCTTCCTGATTGAGTGATGTTGAGCATTTTTTTCAGCCATCGAAGAACAATGTGCGCGCGATCTTTCGGCCGGTCCCTTAAGTCGCATGCCTAAATCGCTTGATTTCCACCTTTTTCTTACGCAGCCTTTTCACTGAAGATCGCGTTTTTATTATTCTATGAAGACCTTGACCAAGCTGTTTTTTGGACTCGCTTTAACCCCTTTAATTTTTTGGGTAAACGCCTTCGGGCAAAATTCCGTGGTGTCTTTCTCGGTCGAAAACGGCACCTATTTTCCGGGCGATCCCGTAATGATGTCGGTTACGATTCAGAATGGCGCTCAAGCACCGGGCGGTGGTGCCGATTACTGGCTCGACGTCCACCTGACTCCCGGCCCCCCGGCCGAAAACTTTCGGCAATCGTCGGACCACATGTTGCAGACCTTTTCCGGCACGCTCTATCCCACACAGTCACACCAATACGAATGGGTGCAGTTCATGCCGGGTAACCTAACCGGTGAATTTTACGTTACCTTCGAACTTTACGGCGATATTGGTCCTGTGTCGCCCGCCATCACGCATTCGAGTTCGGTGAACATCGTCCTTCAGTCCGAGGGAATGGGGCGGTTTCCGACCACCTCATTGCTAAGCCGAAGTTTCGGCTCCCCGAATATCTCCGACGAGCTTTTTGATTTTAACGTATCAGATGGCGTTTTCAGCACCGACGGAAACAGTGAAAACCCATCGGTGAGCGCCGACGGCAGGTTTGTGGTTTTTGCCTCCACCGCAACCAATCTATCGGCACCGGTTGTTGGTGTGGGTGATGACGATGACGATGAAGTCCCTACCGGAACGCCCTCTCCCAATGTATCCGACATTTTCCTTCAGGACCGGAACGATGGATCGGTGACTTTGGTGAGCAAACCCGCCGCCTTGCTCGAATTCTCCAACGGCAACAGTTTGAACCCCAAGATCAGCCCCGACGGTCGATTTGTCACCTTTCATTCCACGGCCACCAACCTTGTATCCGGACCGGTTAACACCCACGCCGACATCTATGTTTTTGACCGCATCACCGGAAGCCTCCAGCGAATTTCAAAGGGCGCTAATGGAGGAGCGGCCAATGGGCCCAGTTTCAACGCCAGCATTAGCGATCCGGATCCCGTGAGCGGCCATCGTTTCGTGGCCTTCGAATCGGAAGCGAGCAATCTCCTCCCTCCGGGGCAGGACACCAACAATTTCGCGGACATCTACCTTTACAACCTGAACACCGGTGCCGTTCGCCGGGTGAATGTCACCGACGGCGGGTCCCAGGCCATTGGCGGGCACAGCCGCAATCCGGTCATCAGCGGCAATGCCGGTCACATCGCGTTTCAGTCCCGGGCCACCAACCTCGGATCGGCCAGTGCGAATTGGGAGGTCTTCGTTCATGATCGCAGTTCCAACCGGACCGTACCGGTGAGTGTCGGGTTCGACATGGCCGGCGGTTCATTTCCTGCCGACGATCACAGCTATAGCCCGGCGATTACACCCGACGGCAGATACATTGCCTTTGTTTCCGAAGCGTTGAATCTCTTTAACAGCCCGGCCACCGGTTCGGTTACGTTGTCCGGACGTCCCGAGCAGGCCACAATCACTTTTCCTGAGACCGTTCCGGCCACCGGATTGTTAAGCTTTACTCCGGATGTGAATGCCACCGGTTCGATCGAGTTTTTGGAGAATCCCGTCCCGAACACGGTTGAAAGGCGTACCATCACGATCGACGACGGTGTCAATTCGGTGACCTGGGAGTTTGCCAACTCCGTGGCCCAAGGGTATCAACTCGGGGAAGGGAATGTGCGGTTGGTCGTTGGCTCAAACCGCGAAGCCACCCGCAATCGTCTGCGGGATGCCATCAACGCGTCCCAATTGACCATCAGCGCTACCGCCGCAATGAGTGAGGGCGAGTCCCCCAATCCGATCATCCTGCTGGAGAACACCGCCCAGGGTGAGGCGGGTAATCAGCCGATGCAGACCACGAACGTGGATGGCGTGCTTGACATTGAAGGAATGGACGGCGCCACCACCAACAACGTGTCGGCAGGCGATCAACTGATCGTCGAAACCCGTCCCGGACTGGAGTCGGTCTTTACGTTTGTAACCGGTGATCCCCAGGCGCCGAATGAAATTCAAATCGCCGGAACCGCACGCGGAACTCGCGACAATATTGCCAGTGCAATTGAGGATTTGATGGCACTGGATCTTCCGAACATCTCCAACCCCACCACCGGAGGAACGTTCCTGGTCGGCCCCTTGGCTGAGAATCCTTCGACGGGTGAGTTCTACGTTTTCGAACATCAGGGGACCACTCAAGTTTTCCAGTTTGTCGGCGCCGGGATCCAGTTTGATCCGGAAATCGGGCTTTCTCCCGCCGCAATTCCCGTCATTGTCGGGCCGAGTCTCGAGGTCACCCGTGGCAATTTGGTTCGCTACATCAACGCCCTGTTCGATTTCGACGACCTGCCGGAAGGAGTGGGAGATACGCCCGCTACGGGTACTATCAGCCTCCGCGCCAACCCGGACCCGGAAGTCGGCGCCAATATTGCCATCGGTCCGGTCAATTTCGTTTTTGTCGAAGAGTTTGAAGAGGATGAAGATGATCCGGATTTTGATTTCGAGGACGAAGTGATCGACCTCCGGGATCCGGCAACCGTGCTTATTGTCATTGGCGAGGACGTCGAAGAGAGTCGTGACCGACTCCTGCTGGCGATCCAGGGATCGGTCTTGAATCTTACCGCTACCGCTGGAACCGACGAAGATGGCGAACCGGCCATCACGCTCCTTTACAACGAGGTCGGAGCCCAGGGAAATCTCGCTTTTGCATTTGCTCCCGTACCGCCTGAGCCCGACGATCCGGACGATCCAGACGATCCCGATGATCCGGACGATCCCGATGAGGAAGAGGAGCCGGTAATCTGGGTCACTTTCCCGGCGGAAAGTATGGAGGGCGGCGCGCTGGTGTCCGTCGACCCGGGAACCACCCAAGTGCTCTACGAGCATGGTCTGCTTAAGAGCGCGATCACTTTGGAGTACTCCCCGGATGGATCGGTGGGCTCCAATAATCTCTGGGTGCCTTCCAGTGACAGTGGAGACGAAACCCTCGGCAACCTGCTGCAACGGGTTCGGGGACTCAATCTTCCCTGGGTTTCGGTGTCTACCATTGACGGCAACGGTTCCGAACTTCTCATTTCAAATATTACCCCCGGTGGGGTAAGTACAATCGTTCTTAACATCGACTTCACGGGCGATCCGGGAGTTTTTCAGGAATTCCCGATACCCACTCAAGACGGCGAGTTTCATTTGCCTCGAGATGGGGCGGTGTTGAGTTTCAACGATACGGCAAACTCCGCGACCTTCGAGTTTATCGATGAGGGGGTTGGCGCAGGTCCGGGCGTCATTGGCGTGCCCGTTGGTCAGAGCGCCGCGGACACCAGGGATTATCTGTTTCGGGCTATCTCGGAGTCGAACCTCAATGTGACCGTGATTGATGTCACCGCCGAGAATCCCGCCATTAGGGTCGTTAACAACCGGCGGGGTGCCATTCCCGATCCCAATCATGTGTTTGTGATCGCCGAGAATTTCCCCGAAGGTGTTACGGTGGAGTTGCTTGAAGGGCGCAATAACCCGGTGCCCGGGGAGAGCTTCTCCTTGAGTGACGGCAGTATTGTCACGACCTTTGAATTCGTGGAGGAAGAAGGGGAGGAATCTCCCGGAAACGTGCCGGTGGTGCTGGGACCGAACGAGCAGGTTGCCATTACCTTTGAGAATTTGATTGATGCCCTGCGCGACTCTGATCTGCAGATTGCAGTGGTTCCTGGTATTCAAGGGGGCGCGCCCAGCGCCAACCTCACCAACTGGACTCCTGGGCCGGTCGGGAATGTCGCGATTACGACTTTGCCCGCAGTCATTCCTTCGTTCCAGGTCTCCGGAATGAGCGGAGGTGGGTTCCAGGGCAACGGATTGCCGCAAATTTATGTCCATGATCGTGATGCCAACGAAACGGGAGTCTACGACGAAGCGGTCCCGGGCGGATTTGTGACTGAGGCCATCAGTCTCACACCGCTTGAAACCTTCAGTTCCTTCGGTTCGTTGGAACCGGCGATCAGCGCGGACGGACGTTACGTTTCGTTCCGTACCCATGGGGCCGTCACCGTATTCGATTTCGATTTTGATTTTGATTTTGATTTCGATAACGGTGTAATCTTCCCGCCTGGTTTCTTCTCCACCACCGGTCTGCAACCTTTGACAGTCGAACGTTCGGACGGTGTGATCTTCCCGAATGTTTATGGTCCGGTGTTGTCTACTGCTATTGGGGGGCCGATCGAGACGACGGATGACGACAATCCGATCGTTTTCAGCCAGGAAATCGTGTTACAGGACCGGATTCAGAACTTCACTGAGAGCGGAATGACTTCTCGGATTTACATTCGCGACCGGGAGACCAATATCAACGAAAGGGTCAGCGTCAACCGTTTTGGGGAATCCCCTGGTGTCGGAGAATTCGACACCACAACCCTGAATGTGCCCAGTTCGAGCCGCAACGCCGTCATGAGCGCCGATGGTCGTTATGTCATCTTTGTTTCGGACAATGGTCCTTTCACCTTCCGGACCGCCCCCGCGCCGCAGCCAAATGCCGGCGATGGTGGTTTTCGCGGCGGCGCGCTTTCGGCCGGAATGACCAACCGGAATCCCATCAACAACAATGGATTTAGGAATATCTTTATCCATGATAGAAACTTCCCGACCGAGATTGACCAGCCGGAACCGACCTTTCCGCCATTCGTGAATCTGATTAATCCCGTGGACGGCGCCCAATTGAGTTTGGGGGTTGCCCACCAGTTGCGCGCCTCCGCATTCGCCAACACCGGGCACGGCGGGGCCGTAATCCAATCGGTGGAGTTTTTGATTAACGGATTGGTCGAGGCTACCGTGGCGGCGACTCCTTATGCCTTCAATTGGCAGCCGGATCAGGTGGGGACTTACTCCATTGTCGCTCGTGCTCGAGACAATCGCGGGGAGGTTGCCTCTTCGCGGGTGGCCACGGTAACGGTCAGCCAAATTGATCCAATCGCCAGAAGCTCGGATTTTGTGAGGCGGGGATATTCCAGTCTGCTTGGGAGACAACCGACTGAGCTGGAGTTGCAGCAGGCGAACTCACGATTGGCGAGCGGAGCGATTTCCCGGCAAAGGTTTATCGCAGATCTGATGAGCAGCCAGGATTTTGAAGAAACCCTGGTCAATGCCTACAGTGCTTATTGGGTCATTCTCGGCCGTCCTCCCACCGATGCCGAAATGCAGGAGGCTGTCGGAATGATTCGAATGTTCGAAGGGCTCGATGACGACGATGATGTTGACCTGCCCGACGAATTGCCCGACGGCTTGATCGTTGGCAATGAGGAGCGGATCCTCGGGTTGATCCAATTGGCCAACTCGCTGTTAACCTCGGCGGAGTTTGTCAGTCGCTACGGTGGTTCCTTCCTCGCCGGTTTGAATCGGGAGTACATCGAGTTCCTGTTCTCGAATTTCGGTCGTAGCCCTAGCAGTGTCGATCTGGTGCGTGGCAATCTTCTCATTGAGGGAGGTGAGGGCGTCGAAGAAATTGGGCGTGCGAATTATGCTGTGGCCTTGATTGGCGGACTCCTGTTCTTCGATGAGGAGAATCCGCAATCCTCGGTCACTGTTCGCATCCCAAGTGCGGTGCGTGAGAATCATCGGCGGGTTGCGATGTATTATGGTTTGACTCAGGAAATTCCGGATTCCGCAACCCGTAGTCAATTGCACTCCGGCAGCAGAACCGACGCAGTTGGAGTTGCCCTGGGAAGTCCAGCCTATATTAACAGTATCAGAACCTTCTTCGGATCTGTGGTTCAGGTGGAACTAAACACCAAGGAGTCGGATTGGCTTGGGCGATACGATGATCGCAATTTCGACTATGGCACCCACTCCGGGTGGATAAGACATGCCGAGCACGGGTGGTGGTATCGTCCTTCCAATGATACAGATTGGACTTACGATCAGATCCTGAGATCGTGGGTGTGGACGAATTCATCCGTGTATCCGTTTATGTACCTGGATTCCGAACAGACATGGTTGTTCTACTATGAAGGGGGAAATCCGAATGGCCGCTGGTTCTTCAACTACAAGATCGACGAGTGGCAACAGGTTGATTGATAACGCCAAGGAATAGATTTGTTATGTTGATGAAAAAACAGTTTAAGAACTTCGGTTTTCTGGGTCTGGTGGGTCTGTTGGTTTTGGTAGCGGCATTGTTGACCGGGTGTAGCGGAGGAAGCAGCAGTAGCAGCAGCAACGGCGGACGCAGTGCGCCGGATTCCGCGCCGCCGGCTGAAGATCCCGATACTCAGCCACCGCCGCCGCCGGGTTCTCAGCCGCCCGGTCCGTGATTTTCTATGCATGGCCGCTTCCTGCAAAACAGGAAGCGGTTTTGTCTAAGTAGATTGTAAGCGGTGCAGGCTTCGTATCAGCGCAAAACACCTCGCATAGGTGGAAATTGCGTCTGGACGATGCGATTCCTGCCGGTGTTGCTATCGACCACCGTTTGTTTGGTTGCGGTGGTTCGCGGTGTTTCGGATGACCTGGCCTGGCAACAGGATCCTTTTAACAGGGTGTTTCCGGAGATGGAGGAGATCCTGAAAACAGCCGCGACGGAAGCTCCGCAAATACTTGAAGAGTTGCTTCGCGAGGCGGAGGCGGCAGAGGAAGCCGCGATCCTGCGAGCCCCGCGTTATCCATCGGTGCGGGGGACCGCTAGAATGGTCTCGAGGTATGAAGAGAGGAGCGATCTGGAGAGTGGTCGCAGCGGGTTTCAGCCGCAGGCGGGCCTGACGTTTCGGCAACCGCTCTATCATTGGGGATCGCTGCAGGCGGAAGACAGAATTGGGCGAATTCGGGAGGAATTGACCCGACGGAATACGGATGAGTCATTTCGTCTTCTTGCCCTTGAGGTGCGGTCACGGTACCTGTCGTTGGTGGTCGACCGTCTGGCTCTCGACGTCGCGATACGCCGACTGGATTTGGCTGAGCAAGAGTGGCGATCCACGCGGCGAATGTTGGAGCGAGGGGAAATCGAGGACAATGAAGCCCTTGATTCTGCGCTGGCTCTCGAGGAGGCCACCTTGGTTCGCGAGCGTCGCCAGGCGGATCATGACCTGGCGCTGCGTTCCCTTGCGCGTCTGACTGGAACGAATCGGAGTTCTGAATTGCGCCTTCCCCGATCGATGGCCCTGTTGGAAGACTTTGATTGGGAGGAGCAGTTCGTCGACTTTTTGGAAGGTCGTAGCCGACCTCCTTTTTTGCAGGCGGCCGATCAACGGGTGTTGGAAGCAGAGCGTCGACGCGAGGCGGAGCGTTCGCGGGCACGACCCAACCTGGATCTGGTGGCGGGCGTCCTGCAGGATCAGGTTGCGGTGTTCGATCGAAGGGATATCGATCGAACCATCTTTTTTGCCGGGGTCGAGGTGAATTGGAATATTTTCGATGGGTTTGCCTCTCGCAGCCGCCGGGCGGCGGCTTCTTCGCGTTTAAGGCTGGAGGAGAATCGTCGTGGGCGTTTGGAGAACGATTGGCATTACGATCTTGAGTACCTGGAAAGCCAGTTGGAGTTCAGCAAGCGGGAAATGGAGTTGGCCGACCGGCGGTTGGACCTGGTTGAAGCGTCGCTCGAACGGGCCCGGGCGGATTTTGAGGCGGGACGTCTTTCGGCGATCGAAGTGGCGCGCAGCGAAGTGCTTATGGCCGAGAGGCGGCTGGCAGCCGGAGAAAAGCGTGCCGCTTACCTTATGGCGTGGGCGGAGCTGATTTCGGAGTCCGGCCGCGATCCGGTGGTGCTCTGGTTTGCCCGAAACCGTTGATGCCGTGAGGGCGAAACCTCGAAGGTCTTTTCTGGATGGGTGCCATTTTCAACAAAAAAGGTAGCATTGCTCGAGCTTGATGGAAGCGATTGTCTTTGTGATCTTTGTGTTCTATGTGGTTAATTGATGCCGATCTTGCGAAATGAACGGTAAATCTCGATGGATTCTGGTGTTGTTGCTGATTCCTGTGATCGCGCTGGGGGTGTTCTGGGCGGTGCTCACCTGGTTCCGGGTTCCGGTGGAGGTGGCGCCGGTGGAACGGGGGCGGGCGGTTAGCGCGGTGCCCGGAGTGGTTGAGATCTCCGCCCGGCATCGATTCGAAATTCGATCCGAATACGGTGGACGAGTGGTTTCAGGAACACTGGAGCCGGGACAACGAGTTACGGCCGGCGAGCTTTTGTTTGTTCTGGATACCAGCGATCTTGATTCCGAGATCGCCCGGGTTCGCCGGGAACTGGAAACCGAAGAGGCCCTGCGGGAACTCGGATCGTCCCTTCGGCACGATTTGTCGGAAGCCGAGGAAGAACTCGAGCGTATGCAGGTTTTGCGGCAGGAAGGACGGTATTCCTCCCTGGAGATTCAACAGGGGGCGCTTCGGGTGGCCCGATTGCGAGAGGAAATCGAAAGGGAGCGGATCCGCGACCAGGCGCGCATGGAAGGGCTTCGTGAGGAACTGTTGTCGCTGGAAAGGCAGCGGGGAAGAATGACTCTGCGGGCGCCGGTGGAAGGTGACCTGATCGACATCCTGGCCTATCCGGGGGATTTGGTGGCTCCGCGCGCCCCCCTTGCCCGCCTGCTGGCGGCGGAACGACGGGTGGAGGCGACGGTGAGCGAAGCGGACTTCGCGGGCGTTGAGGTTGGGCAGGCGGCCACCGTTCGGTTCCTGGGTTACGGGTCGCGCCTCTTTCCCGCCAGGGTGAGCGCCCGTTTGCCGGCCGCTGATCCGGAAACGCAACGGTACACCGTTTTACTGGAGGTCGAGGTGGATGACGACTTGCTGATTCCGGGATTGAGCGGGGAGGTGAGTATTCTGGTGGGCGAGCGGGAGAACGCTTTGGTGGTTCCCAGAAGGGCGTTATTCGGCAACCGGGTATATGTGGTGTCCGAGGGCCGGGTGCGCGAGCGCGAAGTGGAGCCCGGATTCATCAGCCTGACCCGTGCGGAAGTCCTTTCCGGATTGGAGGAGGGGGACCGAGTGGTGGTCGAGAACCTCGACCGATTGCGCGAGGGGGATCGGGTGCGGGTGCTTAATGATGTCCCCTGAGTTCCATATCGCGGTGCGTTTTCTGTTGTCGAAAAAGCGCGCTATGGCCATGAGCTTGGCGGGTATCGGTTTTGGGGTGGCGTTTTTTATTCTCACCCAGGCGCAAACCGGCGGGTTCGAGCGTTTCTACATTCAAACCATCCTGGGAACCAGCGGAGCCATACAGGTTCACGATCGGTTTCAGGATACCCTGCGAACGATGGAGGCGGGAGGCGAAGAATCCCCTTCGGGGTTCCGTATCGCGCACCGCGAAAGCCGCCACTATGTGGAAGGCGTGGAGGAGCCGGCGACCGTTTCCGAGGCCTTGCGGGAGTTTTCCAATGTCACCGGAGTGTCAGAGGTGGTTTCCGGTTCGGCGCGGGCCCGAACCGCGGTGCGGGGAGATCCCGTTTGGGTCTACGGCATCCGGCTTGAAGATCACTTGGCGGTGACCGATCTGGCCGGGCAGGTGGTGCGTGGGGATTTGGGTTATTATCAACGCACCCCTCAGGGGGCGATGCTCGGAACCGAACTGGCGCGGCGGCTGCAATTGCAGGTGGGGGACACCTTTCGCCTGGAGACCGCTGAGCAAAGCCGGGGTTACCGGGTCACGGCGATTTATGAAACGGGGGTGCGCGAGATCGACCAAACGCGCGTCTATCTGCATCTGGGAGAAGCCCGTTCACTTTTGAAAAAACCCTTTGGGGCATCGTTTCTGCAAGTCGAGCTCCGTGATCCGGGAAACGCGGTGCGCGATGCCGCCCGCATGGAGGCGGTGGTGGGCCATTTCGCCTACAGCTGGCAGGAACGGGAGCGCGCCTGGCTCGAGGTCTTCAGGGCGTTGCGGGTTTCCTCCGCGCTCACGGTGTCGACCATTATCCTCATCTCCGGCCTGGGCATGTTCAACACCCTGGCCATGATCGTGATGGAGAAAAAACGGGAAATCGCCATTCTTCGCTCCATGGGTTACCGACGCGCCGATATTATGACCGTGTTTCTTTGGCAGGGGGGCATGGTTCTGGGGGCCGGGGTCGCTCTGGGTTGGGCACTGGGGGCCGCGCTGGTTGCCCTGGTATCCAGAATTCCCATTCGCATTCGAGGCATTTTCGCCACGGACCACTTTGTCGTGGAGTGGGCGCTTTCGCACTATCTCTGGGCCGCCGGGGTGGCCGCGGTGGTGGTCTTTGTCGCGACCCTGTTGCCGGCGCGTCGGGCGGCCCGGCTTGAACCGGGAGACGTCATTCGCAATGCCGCCGCCTGATCTTTCGATGTGGGAAATTAACCACAGAGAACACAAAGAGCACAAAGCTTGGATGGGCCAAAATGTTTCAGGTTAGAACGGTATAGGAACTTTTTGTGTTCCTTGTGATCTTTGTGGCAAAAAAATGATACCGATCAAAACCGCTTTCAATGAGAGATCCGAATAACACATTGGAACCGCCGAACCGGAATCCCGTGCTTTCCTGTCATAGCCTGCACCGCTACCTCGGGGAAGGCGAGGGGCGGGTGCACGTCCTGCGTGGCGTTTCGCTGGAGATCGAGCCGCGGCGGGCCTATGCGGTGGAGGGCCCTTCCGGGTGCGGCAAAAGCACGCTGCTTTATTCTTTGGGCCTGCTCGATCGTCCGGATTCGGGAGAGGTGAGACTGGGCGGGGTGGCGTTGTCGCGGGCCTCGGACGACGAGCGCAGTCGTGTGCGGGCCTCCACCCTGGGTTTTGTCTTCCAGTTTCACTTTCTCCTGCCTGAGTTTTCGGTACTGGAGAATCTTATGTTGCCGATGTACCGCAAGGGAGGGCTCAAGGCGAACGAGATGCGGGATCGGGCGACTTACCTCCTCGACCGGGTCGGCCTGGCGGCCAAAGCGGACCGGTTGGCGAGCCGCCTTTCCGGCGGCGAGCAGCAACGAGTGGCGGTGGCGCGGGCTCTGGCGAATGCGCCATCGGTGGTTCTGGCGGACGAACCCACGGGAAACCTGGACGGGGCCAATGCGGAGCGAGTGGCCAATCTCCTGGTGGAACTGGCCCGGGAAAGCGATCACGCGGTCATCATGGTGACCCACAACCCGGAAATCGCCGCCAAATGTGATGTGCGCATTTCGATGCTGGATGGCGAAATCAGGTTCGCCTCGGCCTGACGGCCTCCTTTTGTTGCGGCCGCAGCAGTCTCAATCGCGCCCGCTCCGCTCCAGTTCCGGCGACCCCAAAGCGGTGTCACCGCCCCACCCGTATGCGGTAGAATTGGTGATCCTCTTCCGTATCAGGCGGTATGGCAACGGATTGGCGGGTTCCGTTCCCCTGAACCGTCATCCATTCCTCCCAGGCTGTCAGATTTTGGGAGGTTTCGATCACATAGGCGTTGCCTTCCTCGGTGCTGAATCCAAGTCGAAGCTCAGTTGCGGCTCGATCGACTTCCAACGCCACCGGTGGAATCACCCGAAGGTTAACCCGACTTTCGCTACTCAGGAGCAAAACCAACTTTTTTCGCCCTGTTGGCGACCGCCAGCCCGCATAAAATCGAGGTCGCTCGTTCAAAACGGCGTGTAGTGAAGACCTACCCTCTTCTCAAAACCG
>JBJHCF010000001.1:0-314885 GCA_050506795.1 Opitutia bacterium | reverse complement strand
GCCGTGATCGGGTTGATTGCCCAAGACGTATTTAGCGAGTTGATTCCCGTCCCAGGATTCGGATTTTGCCCGGGTAAGTGCGTCGTCCGGGATATGGAGTTTGCGCTTGTTGATAAGCGTAAGTGCGTCTTGGATACTTTCCAGGCGCTTCAATTCGAGTGTGTCGTTCATGGTATTCCTTCGGTAATGTTTAGTTGGCGGTGAAAAAGATCGTCCCGCGCCGACAGTAATATCGGCCGGAACTCCAGTGATTGAAATTTCCAGGGGCTCCCATGAAGTCGCGGTAAACCGGCTCCCATCGCGGCGGCCATCGAGAATCCGATAGCCCACGGAAAACGCGGTGATGACCCCGTCTTTGATCGCGTCAAATATTTCCCGGGATTGGCCCGAACTCGCAAACTTGAGGAGCGCCTTGCCCTTGCGCTTGGTGCCGTCCACCCATGCCCGCAGCACCCGCCCGACAATCTTCCCCCGGTCGTGATCGAGCAATACCTGTGCGGCCCCGGAGTTCAACCTGTTCAGGTCGACGGCGGACGGATCGTGCGACAAGATTTCAAATACGCCATCGGACCGTTCAATCGGTGTCTCGCTGGAAAAGGAAACTTCTACGGTCAGATTTTCCTCGCGGCTCCTGGTGACGGTCGCGGTAAGGTGTCGTGTTTGGTGCTTGTGCTTCATGGGCGGTGGCGACTGGCGGGTCGCCTATGTCACGAATATATGAATACGCGCCGGTCCGTTGTCAACTGTGATTTGTATCGGGTTCCTCGATACTTTCATCGCCCTCAGGAAACATACAGTGTTCGACGTCCTGCGGGATTCGCTGAATCTCGTTTTCCAGTTGCGTCACCAGTCGCTCCCGGTCCCGGTCGCGTAGGGGAAGCTTCGTCGTTTTGACGACCGAAACCAGGCGGCGAAGCTTTTCCATCCAGACCGTTTCGACGGCTTCCCGGTCCAGGGATTGCGCCGAAATCCGCCTGTTCTGGTGTTCCAGCAAGTCGCATCGCGCCCGCTCCGTACGCTCTTGCGGTGTCTCGTCGGATTTCGCAACCGCCTGGATTGCTTTCGCGGCATCATACCGAGGAACATCGCCCCGGACGGATTTCGGTTGAAGTTTCGTCAAAGCCTTTCGGATACGTTGCCGGGAAAGGCTGAAAATCCGCATCAGGTCGGTGACGGTAAGTGTCTCAAGTTTTGGTCGGCTCATGGCTTCGGTGTTGAAGTTTCAGAAAAGTTTGAAATGTAGATAAACGGCTCAGGTTGGGTAAACGGCTGAAAAAGGTAGGTCTCAGGGGGAACCGCGCGGAAGCATGCCCCCCTCCCTCATGACGCCGATCCCGGTGGCGTGTTGCGCTTGCCTTCGTCGCCTTCGGTAATGGCCTTCGCGTCCATCCACATCGCCGATACGTCGACGGTATCGAGTAGGCCCTGTTTCGTCCGGCAGATGACAGCGCCACGCAATATCAGTGTGGCAATCTCTCGCTCCCGGTTCTCGATACGGCGTTTGAATTGTTCGCGCAAGGACGCATCCCCGGTGAACAGGATTTCCCCGTTTCGGTCGAGTGCGATTTTCACGCCAGCTTTGTCGGCGTCGGCCATGATGTTTGCTGCTTGTTCAGTCCTATCGTTCCTCATCGGTTCCCTTTCGTTGTGTGGTTGTTGTTCTGTGGATACTGCAAAAGGCCCTGATCGACGCCCCATTGAATCAGCTCCCTGGAACGCTCGCAGAGTTTGGCGAACCTGATTGCTCGCTTGGCTTCCAGTCTTTGCCCGAAGCTCTCCAACCTCGCGCAACGTCGTTCAAATGCGTCCCGGGTGACGTTGTTGTGGAATCGTCTGCTCATGGCGTCATCCCCTCCATTTCGATTTGTTCGGGTGTCCATTTCGGCCATTGAAAGTTCGAGTGTCGGCACGTAGGCCCGCCTATCGGTGCGGCGATACGCTCCCGCCAGCACAAGACGCAAAGCCCTTCGGGTGCGGCCCTCCCGGCGAGAAGCGCCAACACCTCGGCCCGTGTCCATCCTTCCGATACGGCGTCGGCTGCGTCCCAGCCCGGCGGGAAGGTTTCGGCAATCTCCACCAGCTTCACGGCGGCGGCTCCGATTTCGAGTAAGTGCCCGGCAACGGCTGCCATAGTCGCCCGGCCCGGTTCGTCGGCGTCCGGCCACAGAATCACCTTGCGGCCCTGCAACGGTGTCCAGTTCGTTTTCTTCCAGGCTTTGCAACCTCCGGCCCAGGTCGTCGCCACTACGTCCGGCAGGATATAGGCGGCGGCGGTCGCGGTCTTTTCGCCTTCGACAACCAGGACCACGGCCTCCGGTTTGCTCAGAATCTCCGGCAAATTAAACAAAGGTCGCGGCTCCGGCATCGCTCGCCACTCCCAAGATTCGCCCGTCCATGCGAAAGGCAAAACCTGCTTTCCGGTCGGTAGGTCGAAGCGGCAAGCGAAGCCCACCACGTCGCCGGCCGCGTTCCTGTAAGCCCACTTTGCAGACGGCTCGGCAAGGGTCGGGTGTGTGAAGGTCTCTGGTGGCGTCCCTGGCGTTGTGCGTTGCTGCTCTGGCTGCGTTTCGGGTGCGGGTGCTAGTGCTTGCCCTCGGAAAGGCTTGCGGCCATTCCTACGGCCTCCGGTGAGTCCCAGGTCGGCGGATACGGCTTTGAGCGCGTCCCCCTGATTGCTCCCGTCCAGGTACGCTCGAAGCGAAACCAGGTCGCCGCCCCGATCCCCGGTGGCAAAATCGGCCCACTTCCCGCTTGTGAGATTCACGGAAAAGCTTCCCGGCTTTCCGTCGGCCCTGGTCGGGTTCCTGGCCACCCATTCGTTCCCCCGCCGGCGTCCGTCCGGCAACCATTCGGCAACCAGTGAATCGGCGTTCGAAAGTGCGGCGGCGGCAATGGCGGCAAAGTCGTTCACGGTTTCTCCCTCCAGGTGACAGGTTCGGGTAGGGGACACGGTGCAAGGGTCACGGCCTTCTTATATAAAGGCCGTGTCCCCTTGTCCCCTCCACGTCCCCCGGCGGTGTCGTGTCCCCACTTTGTCCCCACTTTGTCCCCTTGTCCCCAAACTCCAGAATTCCGCATAAGAATGCGGCCCGGAAGCGTTTCGGCCCTGGTGACACCAAACAGTCCTTTGACGCCCAAAAAACAGGGGACACGGCCCCCTCTGGAAACCCCCTTGGTGACACGGCCTTTTTGTCCCCAAAATTTCATGACGCCCCTCCCTTGTGATAACGTCCGGTGACGGTCGCAACCTCCACAAATCCCCCGGCCCGCAACTCGCTTATTCGCCGTTTAGCGGTTCTTTCGCTGACGGCTTCGAGTTCACAGATTCGCTCCACAAGTTCGCCATGACTCAGCCCCGGCTTGTCCAGAAAAGCATCGAGAACCAACTTCCGCCGTTCCTCGGCTTTTTCGGCGTTCACGGCTTCCGCCTTGCTGGCGACACTCGCAAAGCGCCCGGCGTCATCGTCCCATGCGAACCGGCTTCCGTTTGCCTCGCTTATCGGCGAATGTCGCGCGGCGGTGGTGTACAGGGTCACGGCTCCGGCCGCGTCCTTTTTGCAGCTCAGGACGGTTTCGGCTTTGCGCTCCGCCTGGCTTCCAAGGTGCCCCCTCATTTTGAGGCTTTCGGCTTGCCCGGCGTTATGGTGTATCACCCCGACAATGACGGCTCCCAGGTCGAGCGCCATTTCGTGCAGCTCGCGAACCAGGCCGAAAGCGGCGATTTCATCGTTCGGCGATTGAATCAAATCGGCAAAGCCATCCACGGCCAGGTAAAGAACGCCCCCGAAGCGGATCCGCGCCACGTCACAAACGGCTTTCAGGGTCTGGCGGATTGCATCCGGCTCAAGGCCCGTCAACGTGTATGCGAAAAGCCATGGCGGCGGCTTTTCCAGTCCGGCCCGGTTCAAGGCCCCGGCAACCAGCCTATGAAATTGCGTCTCGGATTGCTCGCAGTCGAGATAAACAACCGCCTTCCCCTCCGGGTTCGGTGCGGCGAATCCCAGGAAATCCCGGCCCTCGGTGTCGGGTGCCATAGAAGCGGCCAACAGTGCGGAAATGGCGTGAGATTTTGCGGACTTGGCTTGCCCGGCCAGCACAACCAGGTTGCCCGGCGTCGCGACAAGCGTCCCTTGCAAGGAAATGGTCGGCTCCGGCTCCGGTGGCGGATTGTCGGCGTCGAAGCGTCGGCCCTCCACCTTGGCGAGCTTGGTTTCGGCGGCTTCGAGCTTTACTTGCTCCGGCGTCTCTCCGGTGTCGGCAATGCTCTCCGGTGTCAGGTCGCCCGCGTCGTTCGGCTTGACGTCGCCCGCCTCATCGGCCATAGTTCCGGGAGGTTTCGATTCGATGGCCGGTTGTCCCTGGTAGGTGCCGGCCATCTTCATTTGCCCCGGGGGTGAATCGTCCGGCTTGCAATCAGTTCCTCGATGGCGTCCTCCGGAATCCGTATGCATCTAGACGAAAACCGGACGGCCGGAATTGTTTTGGCGTCGAGCCACCGATAGAGAGTCCGGCGGGAAACGGAAAGCCGTTTGATGGCTTGTCCTACTGTGATTAGTTTCGGCGTGTGTGTTTCCATGCGCCCATTATGACGCAACCGCCTAACCCCTTAGCGCGTTACGTGGCCAAGTGGCGGAAAAAATCTTTCATCGGGGTCATTTTTTTTCGGCCAGCCATCGCCGTATCGTCCGCAAGGATACGGGTTGAAAGTCCCGGAAGCAAACCCGTTCATCTTCGTTCACGGTCAATGCGGTCGGGTTTCCGTCCCCGTCAATCCATTCGAGAAAACCGCCCGTTCCGTCGAAGGGTGCGCCAGGGTCATCGGCTTTCCATGCGAGAAACGCCTTGTGTGCTTCATCCTGGAAAGGCTTCGGCGTCGCCTTCCGTCCCGGCCGGGGTCGCTTGGCGGCGGCTTTCGGGTTCATCCGCTTTCCATGCCTGGCGGCTTCGGCGGCGTTCAGAAGCAACCTCGCGGTGGCCATTTCCCAACCGGCCCGGAAGGCTTCCCCACGGTTCAACGCCCGTTCGGCCAGCAGGATTTTCCCCTCGATTTCCTTGGCAATGGTCGAATCCCTCGCGGTGTCCGCTAAAAGCTCGTTTTTCATCGCTTCCAGTGCCTTCACGGGGTCGGCCGGACAAGTTTGCCCCCTGGCGGCGGCGGCTTCCATGAAAGCGCGAATCCCCTCAAAGGCGGCTTTCAGTGCGTCCGGTGAATCGGTGTCGACGGAAAAGGATTCCGTTTCGCCTTCGTAAAGGCCAACGTCGCGGCGGGTTGGTTGTTTGTCACTCATTGACGGCGGCCTCCATTTTGATGATTTTCGCCCCGGTGGCCTTCGGTTTGATTCTGAACCATTCCCGCGCGGCCGTCCGCTTCACCTTCTTTCGATAATGGCGGAAAAGCATTTGCGGGTTTCCATTGTGGCCCATCGCCATTGCGGTTTTCCCGGCGTCCATGCCCCGGTAAAGGTGGTAGCTCCCGTAACTATGTCGCAAGCCGTTCGCCGGCCATTCGTATCCGAGCCCCGCCTTGAAGTCCCGGAGAACCTGTCTTGAAAGCCATTGCTCGGGAAGGATTGGCCCTTGGTCCTTCCGGATCGGCTTCAACCACTCACTCGCGTTGGCTTCAAGCGGAACGTCGCGGCCTTGCCTGGTCTTGCTGACGGTAGGACTGATGTCGATTGACTTGTGGTGAAAGTCAATGTGCTCCCAGCGCAACCGTTCCGCCTCTTCCGCCCGGAGTCCGGCGAATCCGCACAAGACCAAATACGCAACCAGCTTAGGCGACTTCTCGGAAGCCGTTTTGAGCATTTCCCGCATCTGCTTCGGGGTGAAAACCTCCGGGTCGGTCGCCTCAACCTTCGGAATCGGTACGCCTGAAACCGGGTTCGCGTCGGTCAGCTTCTTAAACTTCGCCCAGGTGAAGAAAACGCCCGCAACCGCCCGGTGGTGTTTTTTGGTCTGTGCGGTTCCCTCGATACCTTCGAGCCACGAATGAATGTCGTCCTCGGTGATTTCGGCAACCAGACGCCCGGCGAAGGATTCCACCAGACGCTTGGAACGGCTTTCCAGGTTTCCCAGGGTTCGCGGCCGGGTTCCGTCACTTCGGCGGACTTTCAGCCAATCCTCGACGGCTTCGGTGATGTCCTTCGACCGCTTCCTTGCGGCGACGTGGTTCAAGAAATAATCGACGGCCTCGGTGATGGTGGCGTTTACCTCGGAAAGCCGTTCGCTCGCTTCGACCGCTTCCCGCTTCAACTGGTCGGTGAGCATTCCGGAAACCTGGCTCCCCAGGTTCCTAAATTCCACTTCCCGCTTGTTGAGTTCGTCGGTGGCGTCCTTTTTCAGTTCGAACAGCTTGCTCCGGCGCTTCCCGTTTTCGGTGAAGCGGACTCGCCAACGGTATTTCGGTTTGGCGGCGGACTGGAACGGCGAGAGAGACGGCGGACGGGTCTTGGTCTTCATGTGACGGATTGTGCCACGAATCGCCCCCCGGTGACAAGCAAAAGTGTTCAAAAGGTGTTCTTCCGCCTTCTATCCCGCATAACTTCGTAAATACAACGGTCTTGAAAACCGCTGACCCGCAAGGGTCCGGGGGTTCGAATCCCTCCCTCTCCGCCGATTCAAGACGCAGTCGCCGAAGCTGCGGCAAGAGGGAGGAGATGAGAACCCCCGCAGGGGGTTTGACGAAGCGCAGCGGAGATGGCGCAGCAATCCCTCCCTCTCCGCCGATTCAAGACGCAGTCGCCGAAGCTGCGAAAAATAAAACGACAGCCATCATCCCTGGCCGACGGGAAGAGTCAAAGGCACCATGATCCGATAACCGACCATCATGATGATAATGGCAATGATTCCCAGCAGGCCGCCGATGCGAAATAGGTCCGGGACATCGATTCTTCCAGTGCCGTAGGTGAGGGCATTTGGTGGCGTGGAGACGGGCATAGCCATGGCGAAGGAGCAGGCAAGCGCCGTCACCACCACGAGGAGTCCCTCTTCGGGAACGGCAAGCGCGAGAACAATTGGGACCAGCAGGGCCGCAGTGGCAGTGTTGCTCACGAACATTGAAAGCCCTACGCCCACCGCGACCAAAATGCCGGCGAGTACGAAGTTCGGAAGCGCCGCGAGCGGTAATTCGCCAAGATGCTCCACCAGCCCCGTCAATTCCATCGCAAGCCCGAGAGTCAGGCCGCCCCACATCAGGATCAACACCGGCCATTCAATTTCCTTCAAATCCTCTCCCTCGAGCAGACCAAAGACCGCCAGCAGAGCAGCTGCACTGAGCGCGATGATTCCATCGGGGACGCCGTGCAACCCGCTGGTCAACCATGCCACAATGGCATAGACGAGAACCCCCAGCGTGGCCAAGCTCTTGCGGGTCAAGTCGACCGCTTCGATGTCTCCGCGCAGTTCGGGAATTTTGCCCTGTCCATAAAACCTTTTGATCACCAAGCCGCCGATTGCCAGCAGGAAAAGGGCCAGCGGCAAGGCCATCAGCATCCAGCGCAGAAAAGTGACATCGTAACCCGCGTCACGCAAGGCGGAGATGGCGATGGCATTCGGCGGTGTTCCAATCGGTGTACCGATGCCGCCGATATTCGCCCCAAGGGCAACCGCAAGCACCAACCCGGTGCCAAAACGATCGTCTTTTGGAACGCCCCGCAGGAGCGACGCCACGATCGCCAACATCATGGCAGTCGTCGCGGTGTTCGACATCCACATTGAGAAAAAGGCAGTGATTGCCATGACCGCGTAGATCAATACCAAAGGTTGATTTACGAAAGGCCGAAGAACGCGTGTGGCGATCGCCTTGTCCAGGCCATGTTTGCTGAGGGCGACCGAGAGGGCTAGGCCTCCCAAAAAAAGCATCAAAATATCGGACCCGAACTCCGCCAGAAAACGGGTTGCCTCTATTTCGCCAGATCCCGCAAATCCTCCCTCCTCGGCCAAAAGAAGTATGCAGAAAATGACTACCAGCAGGGAGGTGGCAAACAGGGGAATTATCCGACTCGCCCAAAATACGGCCGCGAAGACGAAAATGCTCACCGTCCGCCTTTCCAATTCGTCGAAAATCTCCGGCAGAAGGAAGTAAGCCAACACCGCACAGGCTAAACCTCCAAAAACTATTACTGCTCGCTTCACTTTAATCCACACCCGTTTGATCTATCCTCTTATACTCCTAAAAGCAAAACGTCATCGCTGAAAAGCCCTTCCACTCCGAAGAGACCCGGGAGGTGATATGCTCCAGTGCGCGTCGGAGCGGAGGAATTAATCGTCCCGCAACACCAGATCGAAAGCCTCAATCGCGATATTCCGGTTGTCCTGGCGGGATGAGATTCGAATCTCTCCTCCTTCAAGCAAACGTTCGTGGCTGATGACAAACGGCGCTTCTTGCCTGTCGGCAAGCAGTTCCTCATCCCCCTCACACCGGCGGATCGTCAATTCCTTTCCATTGGAGAGTGCGATTGTCGCGCCCTGGTACAGAGGTTCGATCGTGACGTACTCGGCCTTGCCCGGACAAAAGGGAAACAGGCCAAGGGCGCTGAAGATGTACCATGCCGACATTTCGCCGTTATCTTCATCCCCCGGAAATCCCGCGGGGCCAGGATTGTAGTACTCCTGGAGGATTCGCCGCACCCAGTATTCGGTTAAATCCGGCCGGCCCGCGACACCAAAGTAATAGAGCGCCAGGTGTGATGGTTGATTCGAATGCGCGTATTGACCGAACCCCATGTCTCCCCCGACCGCCATTTCCGTCATTTCGTGAATTTCAAAATCGTAGTCGCCGATGTTGTAATACGGTTTGGTCGCGAGCATCTCTTGCAGTTTCCTCACCAAAGCCTCCGGACCGCCATGGAGAGAAATCAAACCCTCGGGATCGTGCGGCACGGTCCATGAAGACTGCCAGGCGCCCGCCTCCATGTACGGGCCGCCCCAGTCAAACGGGTCGAAAGGTGTCAACCAACTGCCGTCGCTGTTTCTTCCGCGCATAAATCCCGTCTCCGGATCGAATACGTTCCGATAATGTTTCGCACGTTCACGCAAGAGTTCGGCATCTTCCGACTTCCCGAGCCGCTCCGCCATTACCGAAAGGCAAAAGTCGCAATAGGCGTTATCGAGCGTGGCCGACACTGAGTAACCGTATCTGTCGGCAGGAATGTATCCGAGGCGCACATAATCGCTCAGTCCGGGTCTGCCGTATCCGAGGTCCTTCGCCTCCAACTCGGTGAATGCGTTCTGCCGTACCCCCGCGTAGACCTCCTGCCAATCGACACCATCGATTCCCTTGACTAGGGCGTCGGCGAACACGGCGTCGATGTGCGTGCTCTGCATACAGACCTGATAACCCGGAGCGGGCCAGCGGGGAAACCACCCGCCCTCCCGGCGCGCGTTAAGCCACCCCTGCAGGAACTCACTGTAATCCTCCGGGTATAATAGCGCGTAAAGCGGATACGTCGTCCGGTAGGTGTCCCAGAAACCGTGAGCGGTGAACAGCTTGCCCTTTTCTTTCCGACCATTGTAAGGGCTGTAATGGACCTCCGTGCCGTCCGGTTCGATCTCATGCATCTTGAGCGGAAAGGTGAGCGTGCGGTAAAGGCAGGAATAAAAGGTGCTCAGTTCCTCCTCGCAGTTCGTTTTGATCGTCACGCGGGAAAGCCGCCGTCGCCATTCGGCCTCGCCGGCCTCGCACACCTGGTCGAAAGAAGCACCGCCAATTTCCCGCTTCAGGTTCTCCCAGGCTTGATCGTGATCCAAGTAGGAAGTCGCAACCAGACATTCGACGACGCCGCTTTCCGGAACATCGAATTCCACGTAACCGAGCGCCTTGCCGGTTCCCTTCGGAGCCTCGTTTTCGTGCGGCTGAAACACATTCCGCAATATGGGAACATTGAATTCCAGTAGAAAACGCACGCCAAAGGCTCCAGCTACGCCCCCATGGTTGCTTTCAGCAATCCCATGCACCTGATTGGAGGTCGCGCCTTTTGCCAGATCCCCCCTATCAAAACAATCCACCACCAAACGCGCCCGCTCGGCCTTGCCAAAGTCGAAACGGAAATAAGCGCACCTTTCGGTGGGTGTTGTCTCGATCGTGACCCGGTAACGGGGCAACTCAACCCGTAGATAATGGGGCTTAACCACCGTCACCTTCTTGTTGTAGTAGGCGGCGCGGGCATACCCATCCAAAGCGACCGGGCCGGTCTGCGGCATCAATGTGAATTGACCAAAATCGCCGATCCAGGGACTCGCCTGATGCGTCGCACGAATCCCCTGGAGTTTGGCGTCTTTCCAACGAAACGGCCAGCGATCCTCCCCCGTCTGCAAAGTCCAGGCAGTCAGGGGGAACGGCCGGCAAACCAACGGCAACGTGTTGCCCGATGAAAAATCCGGATTGGAGTCTGTCCCTTGGAACGGATTGACGAAATCCTGCGGTTTGTGGCGCATAAGGTTTATCTGAAATAACTTATGAATGTTAAAAGGCGGTGCCCGAAGGCGAGATGCCAAATCGACACAACAATCAGACCCTCAAACACTGGAAATAGATCATATATATAGATTCTTATCAACCATATATTTCATAATTGAACGTGCGTGCCTTAAAAACACAACAGATAAGCCTTGACATTCTATAAAGCTTTAAACCAAATCTCCAATCAGTTTTAAGGGCGGTTTTTTTTAAACGGGCCTCTTTTTAGTCATCGACAAGCCGACAACAACAATCCCTCCATCAACACGACTATAATGAAAATAACACCCTCATTGATTCTCGCGGCCGCCGGAACGGCCGTATTTCTCTCCGCTCAGATCGCCGGCGCCCAGACTGTTTTCCTGGGACCGCAGAACCCGACGATCGACGGCAACGCCGATTTCTGGAACTTCGGCGGAGCAAGCGGCTGGTCCGCGGAGGACGGCTACATTGCCGGCACCGGCACACTCGATCTCGGAGCCACCGACACCGGTACCAGCGGGGACTTCCGGGCCGATATATTCGCGCTTGAACAGGCTGCGGGGGGCGCCGAACCGATTACGATCAGTTTTCAGTTCATGTTCACCGAGGAAGTCCAGGCCGGGAACAACATCCGCGTCGGCCTCCGCTTCCACACCTCCACCACCTCGGACAGCTTCACGGGTGAGCAGAACTTTTACGTCGGAACCGACAACGGCGACGGCTCTCTCCTCAACCAATGGCAGACCTTCAGCCAAGACGGCATTTTTGCCCCCGGAGACGCGCTGGGAGGCGATATCCGGACCAGCATCAACATCTTTGGAGATGACACATGGGCTAGTGGTGACGTGCATTTCGATAATTTCTCAGTCTCCACAGTCCCCGAACCCGGCACCTATGCCTTGATCGGCGGGCTCCTGGCTCTGGGTGCGGTGGTTCTCCGGCGCCGGCTTCTGCAGCGCTGAGGCCCGTCCATTTTAGAACGCCAAAAACAGACTTACCAGACACAGAAAGGCCGCACTGTGAAACGTGCGGCCTTTCTGTGGTCGAATGCCTTCCCGTCGAACGCCGGTGAGGGGCATCCATTACGGAGGTGGCACGGTAGCGTCGGCTTCCAATAAACGGGATTCCCCACTTTGCCGCGTGAGGATCACCGGCACCCAGGAGCCAGCCGGGCGTAGCTGACAGACTTCTGGAGCAGCATAAAAAAATCTCCGATCCCGCTTGACTTTCCAATTATTCCAAACATATATATAGGTTAAATTCCAAGGATGGCAGGCTTTCAATTCCGGCTCCCTCGATGCAGATTCGATTACATTCGATAGGTACTGTTTTCTAAAAGTTTTCACCATTACTCCAGTTAACGACGAACAACTATGGCCATGAGAAATAACATTCGCTCCCACACGTCGCATTCCAATATGGGCCCTTCACGGAATGCGTTCACCTTAATCGAGCTGCTTACGGTCATCGCTATTATCGGTATTCTGGCGGCGATTTTAATTCCGGTCGTTTCCAGTGTTCGCGAATCCGCCCGCGCCTCCAAATGCATGAGCAACCTGCGTCAGATCGGCTTGGCCTTCCACGCGTTTGCCGCCGACCACGAAGATCGATTCCCCGGGCTTATTTACAACGGCCAACCCAGCCATCCGCTGTTACAACTTCTCGAATACGCGGATGATCCGGAGGTGTACATCTGCCCCAGCGATCCGGAGCCGCAAAACTACAATTTCTATTACAATGGCGGCCATGGCAGCCTGAATCGAAACGTATTGGCCAATCATGGACATGGACGCAATAATCCGTTTGAGCGAGGCGCGTCCTACACCTTTGCTGAATTTATTTTCGACAGGTCCGGTCCCGGCGGGGCGGGTCAGATTGAGGCCAACCAGTTGCGGATTACGCAAATCCAGGATCACTCCCGATTCGGAATCGCCGCTGATGGGAGCTGGACTCCCAACGGATGGTGGTGGTACGGCAACCAGGCTACCATCGACCGGCAACTCCAATGGGGGCATCCCAACGAAGGTGTTGATGTAAACTTTCTTTTCGCCGACGCCCATGTGGCAAAGAAGGACATCCGGTGGGATGACCAGACCAATCCCCCAGTTCAACACGAGCCGCGTCTCAACTATGGGAACTGACACCGCCCGCGTGGTCGCTTTGGTCGGAGACCTGTGGCATCGGCGCGACGCCCTTTGGAAAGGGGCTATTCTGGGAGCATTTTTTTTTGCCTCTGGAGACCTCGCGGCCAGCGGGAGTGAAGGAAGCGGCGGATGGTGGCCGGAACAAGCGGCCCCCGCCGATGTCATCGGCATTTCCCAACCGAATACCCCGGCCGAGCGAATTCTCGCGGAAGGGCTGGCCGGGCTGTGGGCCCGCGCGGTAAACGAGGGACGGGAAGACACGCTGATTTGGATCGACCGGAATCCTCACTATCGGGACTGGCTTGACGAAACCCTGGATCGGCTCGACGCCAGGCTGCTCAGCCTGCGCAGAAACGGATCCGTCTGGGATCTTTTTCAAACGACCCGCAGCCGCGGTCTCCTCGAAGGTTACGTCGTCTACCGGCTGGGCGATCCCGGCGAGGAGCCGCTCGATCATTCCCTGAACATCGCCACGATGCTGGCGGGCGTTCTCGACGCCGCCCTTGTCGAAGAAAATCTCGTATCCGAAATGCCGGACGGGTTTCCGCAACTGGCCGACGCGCGATCGTTCGATTATGAGGACGTTTGGGAGGAATACGCCGACGCCTTCGCGCCGGACCTTCTTTTCCTCCTAAGCCCGGGAACCGATGCACGTGTCGAAAGGATGCGGGACATGGTCGTCGCCCACCGGGGACGGGTCGCCTACGGGGTGGACGATACCACGGCCGCCGCCATGCTCGATACCTCCGTACCCGGTACCGCATTCGGATGGAACGCGGGCGGCGAATTCGCGCATATCAGTCAAGGCTCCCGCCACGGCCTCCTCAACACCGTTTCCGACTGGCTCGCCAACGTCACCGTTATGTCAGCCGGATCGCGCGATTACCGCCCTTCCACGATTTCGACGCTCGATCCCGCCGCCATCGATTGGGAGGACGACCGGTTCCCCGTCAGTTTTCTGATGAGCGATGGTGACAACACCGGGTGGGTCGCCAGGGGCTTCTGGGGGCACCCCAGCGGCAGTCCGCATGGGGTGTTCTGGGACCATCCGGAACACGGCGACTTTCCAATGGGGTTCACCGTCGCCACCAGCGATCTCGCCGATTTTGCTCCAGTGGTGATCGACCGACTTGCCAACACCAAACCCGAGCACACGACGGTGGTTCATTTTTCGTCTTATTTTTATCCGGACCTCTTCGCCGAAAACCGCGAAGGACGCGAAGCGGCCCTGCGGGAGGTCGCCCGCACTAAAGCGCGACAGATGGAGCGGACCGGCACCCGCATTCTCACCTTCATCGCAGCCGACACCGCCAGTTCCGCTTTTCATGAAGCAATGCGCATCTTCGCTGAGGAGATCCGGCCTTTGCTCGGCATGCTCATCATCGATTTCGCGCCGTACAACGCGAAACAAGGGGAAATCTTCTGGATTGAAGACGGACGGGGAGGCGAAGTCCCGGCGGTCACGCCCCGCTACGCTCTCTGGCACCAACTCAATGCGCCGAATGCGGGAAGCCCGGAAGAGGTTGCCGGATTCATGAACCAGGACCACGATCAGTTTGCAGGCGCCTGGGCCTCTGTCCACGCCTGGTCGGAGTTCCCCCGGCCGGACGGTCCGGGCGCCGACCAGGGAATTCCCGCGGTGCGACGCGCCGTGGAAGCCGTCGACCACGACAAGGTCAACGTGGTCAGTCCGGAGGAAATGCTCTGGCGTATCCGGGTGGCGCGAAACCGCTGGCAAGCAGAAAGAATCAACGAAGAAATCCACCGCTTGCCCCCGGGATCGAGCGCCCCGCTGGGAAGCCCTCAAACCTTTTTATCGAGCGGGTTCGATCCCGCCGACGGCCAGGAACACGCCCCCGACCAACGGCCTCCCGGTTGGGGCGGCGACGCCAATTCCTCGTATCCGATCCGCCGCTGGACGTTTGATCCGGACCGCGGTCCGGTAAACGGCAGCGGCTACTTTGCCGAGGTCGTACGCGAACCGGCACCAACCGGAAACGCCTGGGAAATGTCCAGTCGTTTCCCGACGGAGGGAAATCCTACGTATACCGTCACCTTTGACTTCAAACCCGCCAGCGACCCCGAGGTCAACAACGGCCTCATCGAAGGCGATGTCGATTTCGTCTACCGGAATTGGGACGCGGATGGCGGGTACCTTGGCCCCGACCTCAATCTCGCCCTGCACAACGCCACCGGAGCCATCGGCGAATTTGGCTTCAACGGAACGAACGATTTCGCCCGGGTCAGCGTGGGCGATCCCGACGCCCGCGGCTGGCGCACCATCGAAGTCACGGGAACCACCACCAGCGGACAGGCTCAATCCTTCGATCTCTGGTTCGTGGGGCGAAGCAACTTCGCCGGAAGTTTCGGGATCGACAACGTAACCGTTACCAACGGCATTTCCGGAGTTTCCCGATTAGAGTCCTGGCGCCTGCATCATTTCGGGACCACTGAGGAAACCGGTGAATTCGCCCACACCGGAGATCCGGACGGCGACGGCGTCGAAAATCTGATCGAGTTCGCCCTGGGCCGCGACCCGACACAACCCGGTGTCCCTCCCGTGGTTCTCGGCAGGAAAAACGGTTTTCTCACCCTGACCTTCCGCCATATCGGCGCCCCGGAACTGACGTACCGTATCGAAGCCAGCGATCGTCCCGGGGGAAACTGGACAACGGTTCACACCTTTCCCGAAACCACCCAGAACGGCATAAGAACCTACACAGACACCGTCCCTCTGCGGGAGAATCCCAAACGCTTTCTCCGGCTGAGCGTCAGCCTAAGGGAATAGATCCGGTACCCGATGCTTCCCTTTGAACGTTCAACTTTCCAGTATCTTCACGTGAGTGCGATTTTGCATTCGGAATTTCGATACCGAATCAATTGGAACAGCGCCTGGTTGAGGCGCTTCATCGAAGTAGCTTAGGCTTCCATCCTGAGACAACACGCTGGAAGCGTGTGCTACTTCTTAACAGAGTGACATTCAAACGAACCAACCAAAAAAAAGGAGTCCTGCTATGAAATACCTGATACCTTCACCGTACATTGCGGCTGCGGCCGGCTTGATACTCATGACCTCTCCGGCGCTACGGGCCGAATTGTTTCTAGGGCCTGCCAATTCCACCATAGAATTCGTTGGAGACTGGTTTTCCGGAGCGGCAAGCCCTTCCTTCGTCGAAATTTCGCCGGATGACGGTTACGTCGAGGGCACGGGGAAAATCATCCTCGGAGCGCCTGAAATCGGCGGCAATGCCGACTTCCGAAGCCAGGCGTTTTCGCTGGGTCCCGCCGCCGCCGGTGAGCAGCCCCTTACCATCGAGTTCCAGGTAAAATTCCTCGAAGAAGTCCAGGAGGGCCATAATGTGCTTGCCCAGTTCCGCTTCTTCGACGATTTCGAAGATCAAGGCGGCAATTGGGTCGGCGAGGTCAATATCGACATTCCCGGCAATCCGGAAGATACCGGCATCGACCCCACCCTGGTCGGCGAGTGGCAAACCTACACTCTGACCGACATCCAGGCTCCGGAAGAAGCCCAGGTCGCCGATATCCGCACCAGCGTGAATATCTTCACCGATTGGGGCAGCGGGGAGACCAACTGGGACAATTTCGCGGTGAGAACACCTGTTCCGCCTCTGGAGACTCCGGTCGCTGTGACACTCTATCCGGTCAATGCAGTGGAGTTCGACACGGCCGGCTATGAGGGAGAACAGTTTCAAATCGAAGCGTATCGCCCCGACCAGGACGCCTGGGTGCCGGTCAGCGAAATCATTACCGGAAACGGCGAAGTGATCAGCCGGGAATTTTCGACACGGACCGAACCCGGTCCCTTCCGCGTCAGAAAAAACTGAGACACCCATCGCACCAACCACATATTCAACACTTCAAAAGCCATGAAAAAAACTTTAGCCATCGCACTCACCGCGCTTGTTGGCGGTCACTTTCTGCACGCCGAAAAGGAAACCCTGTTCTTCTCGGACTTCGCTCCCGATCCCGACGGCGAATGGTCGGAGTTTCCAGCCGACGACGGTAACGCACCTCCTGGATGGAGAGAACTTGTCTTCGGTCAGAGATGGGTCGACGTGGACAACGCCTTCGATTTCGTTGAACCCGCCGTGGGCAGCAACGGTTTCTACGGAGAAGTATACCGTGATACTGGGGACGACGACGAACTCGCCTGGTGGATGTCCAATCAACAGAACGTCGGCGGCAACACGGAATACACGGTCAGTTTCGTTTTCCGGACGAACACCGACGACGGATTCGCGAACAACGGCGAACTCGACGGCGAGGCCCGTTTCCACGTACGGTTTTGGTCCGGAGAATTCGATTTCCTGGCCGAACATCAACAGCAGCTTGTGCTGGACGAAGCCGTGATTGGCGACGAGGGGTTTCCTATCTCCGAAGACTTTAGTGAGGTCACCGTCAGCGAACCCGACGCCAACGGCTGGCGTACCATCACGTTAAGCGGCATTACACCTTCGGCAACGCTGCTGATCGATGTTTGGGCCATGGGTGAGGACGCCGAGGAGAACCGTTTCTTCGGCAGTTTCGGAATCGACAATGTCGAGATCGCCTCCGAACCCGGATTTCAAATCGATTTCCCGTCGACGACCCGTTCACTGGTCGCCGTGGAAATTGAGTTCGATACGGAAGAAGACGGACTTTACCGCCTCGAATCCACCACGGATCTCAACCAAGAAACCGATGAATGGTCCGGCGAAGGCGACGTTGTCTTAGGCACCGGCGGACCGTACCGCGCGATCTTTTTCACCCAGCAGAATACTCGGTGGTTCTTCCGCGCCATGACCGAATAATGGCCTGGTTTTAGAAGAACCACAATAGACTCGCCTTCCCTTCCCGGGGAAGGCGATAAACCCACAGCTGAAAACTCAAAAATAGCAGGCTGGATAACTGCCATCAGTATCCAAGCGAAACTCACTTCAGGATTTCAGAATTCCTTCTTCGTGATCCTTGTGATCTTTGTGACAACTATCCGGACTCGAGGGTTTCGGCCCAACGGGTTGAAGCCATAGGAATCATAAAGAACACAATTTCCGCTTTGATACGACGACAACGGACGCCCCCCCTTTCGCCTCGTTCCCGCCCGGGATTGACTCTCCTCTTCCGCCAAAAACCAAAAAACGACACCCGCATGAACCGTATTTTAAAAGGGAAACGCACCGGAGAATCCCGCCGCACCGGTCTGTTGACTAAGACCGCGCGGACGACATTCCCCGTGACCTGTTTTGGCTTGTGCCTTCTACTCGCTCCCGCTTCGGTCCTTGGGGTGGACGAGGAACGGCGAGAATTCCATGTTTCCGTGAGCGGAGACAACCAAAACGAGGGGTCCCGAACCGCGCCTTTCGCAACAATCGGAGCGGCCGCGGAACGCGCCCAACCCGGGGATACGATCACCGTTTATGAGGGTGTTTACCGTGAAAGGGTCAATCCTGTCCGGGGCGGCGAAAGCGACCGCAGCCGCATAGTTTTCCGCGCCGCCCCGGGCGAAAACGCGGTCATCAAAGGCTCGGAACGGATCACCGGATGGGTGCACGAGAAAAACGACGCCTGGAAAGTCGTCCTCCCAAACGAATTTTTCGGCGATTTCAACCCGTATGCCGACGTCATCTTCGGCGACTGGTTCAATCCCCAGGGACGCAGCCACCACACCGGCGCGGTCTACCTGAACGAACACTGGCTCACCGAATCCGCGGAGCTGGCGCCCGTTTTGGAACCCGTCGAGAAGGATCCGTTGTGGTTCGGCCGGGTCGACGGGGAACACACCACGATCTGGGCTCAGTTCCAGGACGTCGATCCCAATGAGGCCAAGGTCGAGATCAACGTTCGCCGGACGGTCTTCTACCCGGAAAAACCCGGAGTCGACTACATCACCGTACGCGGCTTCACCATGATGCACGCCGCGACACCGTGGGCCCCTCCGACCGCCGAGCAAATCGGACTGGTGGGGACGCACTGGAGTCGGGGCTGGATTATCGAGGACAACGATATCAGCTACTCGACTTGCGTCGGCGTCACCTTGGGCAAACATGGAGACGAACACGACAACACGTCCGCTGACACGGCCGAAGGGTACGTCGAGACGATTCGGCGGGCGAGGGATAATCATGGCTGGTCGAAGGAAAATATCGGTCATCACATCGTCCGGAACAACCGCATTTCCCACTGCGAACAGGCCGGCATCGTGGGCAGCCTCGGCGGCGTTTTCAGCGAGATCACGGGCAATGTCATCCACGACATTCACGTGCGAAGGCTGTTCTCGGGCCACGAAATGGCCGGAATCAAAATCCACGGCGCCGTCGACTTCCTCATTCGGGACAACCTGATTTACCGCACCTACCGGGGCATCTGGCTCGACTGGATGACCCAGGGAGCGCGTATTTCCGGAAACGTGTTCTTCGACAACGGCCCCGAACAGGATATCTACTTCGAAGTGAACCACGGTCCGTACGTGGTCGACAACAATCTCTTTTTATCCCCACGCACGATGAAGGACCGCTCCCAGGGAGGCGTGTACGCGCACAACCTGTTCGCCGGCAGTCTCAAATTCTGGCCCGAGCTCTACCGTGAAACGCCCTATCTGAAACCGCATTCGACGGAAATCGCGGGGCTTGCGGACCATCCGGGAGGCGACACTCATTTCTTCAACAACATTTTTATCGAGAGCGAACTCGATGTCTACGACGACGCGAAGCACCCCATGCGAATGGCCGGCAATGTTTACCTGCGCGACGCGAAACCGGCACGCCACGAAGAGTCGCCGTTGGTCCTGGCCGATTCCGACCCGAAAATCGAGCTGATCCGCAAGAACTCCCGATTGCTTTTGCGAATGCTCCTGGAAAGCGACCTCCGCACCGAAAACAACGTCATGGTGACGAGCGATCTTCTCGGCGAAGCCGTCGTGCCGGGGGTTCCCTATCTGGATTACGATGGAAGTCCGCTCCGGGTGGATACGGATTTCTTCGGCGTCCCAAGGGATCCGCAACACCCCTTCCCGGGTCCTTTCGAAAGCCCGGGAACGGGCGAGATCGAAATCGATCTTTCCAAACCGACCTGGCAAAAGGAACGCTAAGATCTCAGGGGTCTAGGAGGAATGCGACTCAGTTAAGGCGGCTCAGCGTTTGATGAAGCAAAAAAATACAGTGGAAATTGGGCTCACACGGAGGCACGGAGACACGGAGAGTTCAACCGGACCCGCCTCCGTGAGCTCTCTCCGGCCTGAGCTCGTCGAGGGCGTGGCTCCGTGTGAGAATCTTCACCGTTCAGCAATGCTTTAAAGCCGGGCGTGATCTTAGGTAAACTTCCCACAGTTGGACAACGCTGCTTCGATCAACGGCCTTAACCGAGTGCCATTCGGTCTAGGAGCCTGTCGGGATTCGCCGACAGACTCCTAAAAGCCGCCAATCGGGATCCCGCTCTGAGCGAAACGGTTTCCGGATTGTTCGCCATAGTCCCTCGACTGCGATAGGCGTCCTCTCGACCTCATTCAGACCAGGTTCCGCCTTCCGGATGCCAGCGGAACATGACGTTCTTGGTTCGAGCGTCGTCTTCGATGAATATGATGTATTCCCCATTAGCGCGCTGGTAGGCGTTGATAGCATGTACGATATCCATGATCCCTACGTGCTGAACACCGAACTCCCGGGGAGACTCCAGATACCCCTGAAAGCCCTCCTCGCCGGTCGGGTCATCCTCGCGATACACACCGACCGTTCCGCGGCGAATATCGTAATCGGGAACGGAGCCTACCCACACAACAAACAAGTGCTCTCCGGCGAGATCGAATCCATGGGGTTCATACGACTCATGCTGAAAATCCGCCAGCTGGTAAGGCAAGACCAAGTGCCAGCGTTGCGAAGATTCCGTATGCCAGTTGTCATAGCGGACCAGGTTCGGCCCCATCGGTTTCCAGTGTTGCGCGGGATCCTCGGAGGTGCCGCCACCGAGGTAAAGAACGTCGTTGTCGGCGTCGTAATAGATTCTCCTGACGTCTTCGATCGGGCCAGGATTGGCAAACTCCCGCCGACTCTCCGCGGAATAGACCGGTACCCCATTCTCATCGATCGATTCAAGGGGGTACTGGTAAATAGCGCCGTGGCGGGTGGCCTGCCAGATGGTTCCGTCCGTGTCGACCCACCAGCCGCGCGACTCTCCGGTGTTGACTTCGGTCACTTCACCCGGAGCTTCACGGCCGTCACCATCGGCATCGTACCAAATCTCCGATGCCGAAACCCGTCCGGAGGGAATGGCGATCTCGCCGAAATTCTCCGGATCAAAGCGGTAGATAAAATATTTTCCGTGCATATCGTTGACATACAGAAACCTGTGACCATCGATCACACGCAGCAACACGCCTCCCTTGTGGCCCCGCTTCAGGCGCGGGTCGTCCGGAAAAAGATGGCGATGAATCGTGGTCGCCTTCAGCACCCACTCCTCCCCGGCCGGTTTGGAGAAATCGACAGCGTAGCGCGATTTCTTCGAATAAATATCTGTTTCCGTTTCCGGATCGATCATGAGGGCATCGATCCATTCCTGCCCCAAAACCTGCCAGTTCAGATGCCCCTCTTCCGTGTGGCTCTGGATCATAGCCGAACCGATGTAATCCTCGGCGGGAAGGCGGTGAGCTACATAGACGTTCCCCTCGCTGTCGGCGCCCACGCCAATCGGCCCGAGAAAGCGCATTGGTCCATGCCGGCCGGGGGTTTCGCCCGCATAGATGCCACCGGTCTCGCCGAAAACCCGATCCAAAGCCGGAGCAGTGGTAATGTCCCTGTAGATCCGCACCTGTTCACGCCACCCCGCGTCCGCCACGAGCAGGCGTCCGTCCGGCATGACAGCCAGGGCTGTCGGCAAAACATCGTCGGGCAGAACGATCTCCTGCTCCAGCCTGCCCCCTTCCGGATCATACCGGCGGAGGGTCCCCCCATCGATCAACCACAATGCACCTTCCTCGTCGACAGAGAGCTTTCCGGGCGAGGAGACAATGGGAAACTCGCGAAGCGGCTCCAGGTTCAGATTGAAGACACGGATGATCCCATCGGCGCAGGCCGCAAACACCTCTCCTTCGGTGGCCGCCAGGCCCGTAACCCGTACGCCGAGATCCACACTCCGGTGACCGGCATTGATATCCGGCCGGTCGCGCCGGGTGATCGCTTCCTCGGCAGGCATTCCCTCCGCATAGGCGCTACTGTAAAAAATATACCGCTCATTCCCCGTAATGGCCTTGCCCACCGACCGCGGCACATTGCCGCCGCCGGTAAAGTCGAAAGGACTGATGCCGGCGAGATACTCACCGTCCTTTACCGCCACGACATTATTACGGTTTTCCTCCCAGCGAGCATTCGTGTAGACGGTACCGTTGGAGCCGACGAAAATATCATCGATATCATGAGGAATCCATCCCGGAGTCCCGCTGAAACTGTTGCCAATCCACGAAGTCTCGTACCGTAGTTGCGGCTCGGCGACAAGCCCAGAGGCAATCGTCGACATAAGTACCGCGATGAGGAGGAGAGAATTGAGGTTTTTGCTCATAGCCAATCGGCGCCACAGGATTGATTTCGGAATCCGCCAGCGTACCACCGGAATGGACATCCCAGCCAATTTCGAAACCGGTGTAAAGAACTTCTCCCAGGCTCTTGTTCAAGTAATCCGCAAATCAACAACTGCCTGACCCCTCCGCTTCTCCCGGCTTACCGGCGTGGCTGTAAACTACCGATTATATACGGATGGGGGAGGCAGGGCATAACGATGACTTCTGTCGGCATGCGGATCATCGAACACAAAATCGTTAGGCAACGGACCGCCTTCGCCTTCGCCCACGGCGATTATGCCGATGGGATGACGGCCGCCATCCAGGTTATTCGCCGTGGCGATTCGGACTCTCGGCAAGTTTCCCGCCGGGTCGAGGATCGAGAGGGTCAAAATATACGGCCCGTCCGCGACGTTGGCATTGAAGTGTCTTTTTGCTGAGTTCCGACTCGGCGGGGTCTCCCAATCCAACGGGCCCTCGGGCCACTCGGGACAATCTCGCGGAGCTTCCACGTTCCCGCTGGAAAGCCGATTCCCTGCCAATCGAAACCGAAGTAGAAAACGTTACCTTCTCGAAATAGAACTCGTAACGATATCTATCGCCAGAATCAAAGCGGTAGCTTCGCGGCCTCATCGCAACTCTGAGAAAGAACTCCCCCGACAATAAGAGCCTGCCATCCGGGCCACAAGGAGGCAGACGACCGGACGCTTACATTCGGATACAGGTAATGCGCGAACCAACCAATAAGTATGTCGAAAAAATACACATAAATGTCGCAAACAAACAAGTAACCCACTCCGGAGAACTGATACCATACTCCTTCATCGGATAAGTTTCCAAATACACAAAACAATGCTTCAAACCCACAGCCCCGTCGTATTCTAATCGAATTTAAATCATCTGAAATTGTATTTCACATTAACAAACGACTGCCTGGTTCGCTTGCTGGCCGGGGTCGGGGCGAGCTAGCTGGAGGAGCTGTTCCAGTAGGATTCGGCGATGATGGTCGGCATCCTCTGCGGTGGTTCCGGCACGTCGTACGATGTGTGAAAAATGCTCGGCGTGGCGAAAAAGCCCGGCGCGCGCCGTGATCTACGGGAGGAAAATCAAGGCTGCGGAGGCTCCCCTCCTCATGATTCGCCACCTTCGCAAAGTCTGCCCCGATACTCGGAATCGGAAATTCAGAGGAGTTCAACGAAAACACAGCAAAATGAAAATTGGAGGCAGTCATGAACCGGCATAGATCCGGATTCACATTGATCGAATTGCTTACCGTGATCGCGATAATCGGGATTCTGGCCGCGATTCTCGTCCCGGTTGTTTCGCGCGTTCGGGAGTCGGCGAGACGATCGGCCTGCACGAGCAACTTGCGCCAGATAGGCGTCGCCTCGTTTCTCTATGCCTCGGAAAACAATGACCGGCTGCCGCAACTCGGGGCCGGGAGTTGGCCTTGGGATATCGCCGTGTCCGTCATGAACTCCCTGATCGCTGCGGGTGGCGGCGAGCGGGATATGTTCTATTGTCCTTCCGGCCAGATCGACGCCAGGCTGGACCTGTGGGATCACCAGCCCACGTACCGGGTGATCGGTTATGTATTGTTATTTGAAGGGGCTCCCCGGGTAAGACCCGAGTACACCAACAGGCGGATCGGCGAGCCGCCGCCGCTGCGCAAGGCGGGTCGCGGCGGAGCAACGGGCGAAGTGATCTACATCACCGAAAGCCACCGGGAGCTCGCTGCCGATGTGACCTTCTCGGTTGGAGGCAACAACTTTCACGCGATCCCCTGTAATCTGCCAGAGGGCTTTTGCCGCTCGAATCACCTCGACGGCACGCTTCCCGCAGGAGGAAACATCGTCTTCCTCGACGGGCACGTCGAATGGCGACCGTTTTCCGAAATGGAAGGATTCGAGCGGACCACCGGAAGTCCACGGTTCTGGTGGTGAGTCGGTCCCGTGATTACAACTGATAGTACCAGCCGCCGCGGCAGGTCTTGTTGCCGCAGCGGTTCAGTTCCGATTTGGCATTAATATGCGCTTTATTTATCATAATCAACCCTTGGAATTGATAATTCCAAGGGCAAAGCATCTCGACCCCATTCGATTACCGAGTCAGGAAAGACTGATGATTCGGCTAACATCATTGTTCATACAAGATCAAAAGGAACGGTTCGGAAGGAATAATAGGCATGAAAAGAACAAGTCTGATATCTAAGATCACCTGTGCTTCAATCTCTTTTGTCTTCGCCGCTGCTGCAGCGGAAATCGCGGATGTCGAGATTGATCAGCAGACCGGCAATGTTCGGTCGCTAATCAGCGGCCAGCCGCTGGGCGAGATCGCCATCGCCGGGCGTCTCTACACGGAACTGCACGCCAACTTCATGGCCGCACGCACCAAGGACAGCGGCAACGTGCTTAACTGGTACAACATGGGTTATTCCGGCGGCTGCGGCAGCTCCGGCGAACAGGGCGGCACCTTCGGCGACTTCGGCCTCGACGTGCCGTGGCAGGAACGCACAATCCATTATCCGCTCTGGGATCCGGTCGGCGACATGCCGGCGGTCTATTTCAACAGCAGTAATTTCATTAAGGCTGATTATCCCGCCGAGGCCGATATCACCGGCGACAACACCTTCACGGTCGAGGTCTGGGTTCGCAACGAGGATCCGCAGCGGCGGGAAGTGATCCTCGGCTGGCAGTCCGAAGACGGCAGCGCACAGAGCGCCGCGCTGCCCTGGCCTCCAGATCTCGCAGGATCGCCCGACTGGCGCCACATCGTGGTGGTGGCCGATGGCGAGAATGAAACCTGGTACGTCGATGGCGAGCGATCACGGGAGATGCCCCGCCAGTCGCGGATCAGCGAAGGACATCGCATGGTGCTCGGCGGCGCCTCGCAGAGGCTTCCCTCCTTCTCCGGGCATATCGCGGTGGTACGCGTCCACCGCGGCGCGCTGAGCGCCGAGGGAATCGCCCGCAACGCCCGTGGCGGGGTGATGCTGGGGACGACGCTCGTACCCAACATCGATCCCAACGCCAATCCGGAGCAGGGCTATTACTATGATACCTGGAGCGACGCCGATCCGGATGATTACTTCGAGGCCACATCCACCCATTTCCGTTACCGCATCCCCAACAGCCGCATTGAGGCATTTAATGAACACCAGCGTCGCGACCACGAGCGCGTGCCACGGATGCTGACGCTGTCAGAGTACTGCTACCATGCCTATTCCGAGATTCACGCATTACGCATGCCGATCGTCAGTTCCAAGGCGCAATACCGTGGCGACGGCGTGAAATACCTGATCCACATCGCGCCCACCGACGGCGCCAGCTGGATGGGCTGGCAGGGGGAGCTGGGTTTTGGCTACCCGATGCAGGGTCCGGGCCACATGAACCCGCACGAGCTGGTGCACGGGGCGCAGGGGCAGACCGGTGGCGGCATGCAGGGCAACTACTGGGAGGTGCACGCCAACTTCCCGCAAACCTGGGTGGGCGTCTGGCAGTCGGGCACCGCCTGGGTGGAGACCCGCGATCAGGCGCTCTTCGAGGCCACGGGGCGCTCCTATTATGATGCGCAACTGATGATGCGGCATCTGGCGCATACAGAGCAGTACACGCCGATGTTCATTTCCAAGATGTGGTACAGTGGTGAATCCGACGCCTACCCCTGGATCACCTTCAAGCGTTTCAATCCGGACCCGGAGACCTCGCTGGGATACGAATGGGCCCGCATGGTCCAGCGCAACGTCACCTGGGATTACATCATTCATCCGCCGGTGATACCGGATGAACCTAGGCGCGAAGAGCATTTCCGCGACCAGATCCGCAACAACATGGAGCAGATCGTGCGGCATGGCCGGATCATGCTGCGCGAGATCTCCTACATGCCCGGTTGGTACCGCCCGATGAAGAACCAGGCTCCGCAGCAGACCGGATGGAATCTGGTACCCTTGCATTGGGACGGCGATGAAGTGACGGTTGACTTGGCCGGCTACGTTAATCCGGAGCGCGGATCGGACTGGCATTACGGGCTTGTGGTTGTGGCCGCAGATGGCGCACCGCGCTACGGCGATATCCGTTCGACCTCCGGTCCGGTATCAATGGCAATGGAACCCGGCGACCAGGAATTGTATCTGGTTGTGGCGGCCATTCCCACGAAGGTGATGCCCATCAACATGGTCGGCGATGTGCGCTCATTCGCCAAGCAGCAGTTCCCCTACCGGGTTCGGCTCGACGGAGCCACGCCGCGTAACATGGCCATTGAGTATTACGAGGAGAAGTTTGCCGGTCGTCAGGGTGCGCCGCATGCGAACGGCGGTGGTTTTGTTGAAGCATCCGCCACGGTGGCGGAAACGGCATACATCGGTCCCAACGCCTGGGTGGTGGGCAATTCAACGGTGAGCGGCAACGCCCGCATTGAGGACTATGCCGTGATCGACAACGGCCATGTGCACGACAACGCGATAATCAGCGGTTACGGGCTGGTGAACCAGAACTCCACCGTGAAGGACTACGCGCGGGTACGCGATTTCGGTTGGGTCTCGCGGGGATCGACGCTTGGCGGTCATGCCAAGCTGGCGGAACACGCCATCCTTGAGAGCGGCAACACCACCGAAGGGCGCGTGACCTTGAAAGGAATGGCCATACAGTACGGCGGCGTGGCGAGGGGCACGGCACTGATGGACGGCAACTTCGCCAAAGGCAATGAACTCATCGAGGGCGGGCGCTGGCTTAGCTGGAGCTGGGGTGCCGGACAGAATCCCGGCGAAACCGGCGAGTGTTTCAACGGCTTGTATCTGCGTTACAACTTCGATAATCCGCATCCCACACTTGTGCTGGATGACCACGGCCTGACCTGGGGCTATCTCCATGGCGGCGCTGAAGTGATCGAAGTTCCCGAGCGTATACGTTATGAACCGGCAGTGGACATTGATCATGTCATTGATACGATGAATCCGCCCATCAACTTCGCAGACAACTATGGACAGAAGGTAACTGCCTGGTTCCACCCTCCTGAAACAGGTGAATACACCTTCTGGCTCTGCTGCGACGACTCCGGGGAGCTGTGGCTTAGCAAAGACCCGGAAGATCCGGAGTCTTTCGAGCGTGTCGCCGTTGTTGTGCCTTACACTGCGTTGAATGTCTGGGATGCCCAGTCAGGACAACGTTCAAAGCAAATATTACTGGAAGAAGGCAAAAGTTATTACATGCGGGCTTTGCATAAAGAAGGCGGTGGCCATGATCATCTGCAGGTCGCCTACTCGATCGGCGACGGAGAGCGGGTCATGGTTGAAGGTGAAGTGCTGTCGCTGACACCGGACGGTGAACGCGGACAGGCGCGGAGACGGGTATGGTTCGACGTTCCCGGCCCTCAGCTACAGGCACTGCTTGACGATCCCAGATTCCCGGACGGTCAGCGGCAAATTGGAGGCAATGCCATGATTTTCAACGGCCGCAACCAGTTCGTCGAACTGCAGCCCGACGTCACCGACCATAGCGAATTGAAGGTTGAAATCGGATTGAATTGGGCTGGCGGTGAAGCCGGACAACGCATTTTCGACTTCGTCAACGGCAACGGAACAAGTATCTCGCTGACACCGTCCAACGAGGAAGGAAAAGCAACGCTTGTGATGGAAGTCAATGAAGAGGCTTACACCATCGAAACCCATGCCCTTGAAGCCGGTGAGTGGGTTGAAGTCACGGTGACGATATCCGATTCTGGCGGAAGACTCTACGTGAACGGCGAACTGGCTGGAAGCCACGAGTCGATGAGCATGCGTCCTTTTATCGTCAATTCCGGCGGATTCCAGAACACAATGGCCACCTGTCGCGAGTTTAGGAACCATTTTGTCGGGATGGTCGAACATTTTGCCATCTACAAGGAGGTGAATGGAGATTAATCAGTATTCATTGCCAGCTTGCCTGTCGTTTTTGGCAGCAGACTGCTGTAAAGCCTTGCTGACAAGCTTTCGGGCGGCGGCAATGCTCCTCCGGGCCGGCGGAATCCCTTTTCTCCAGTTCGTCCAGGCACCGCTTCATGTAGCCCATGGAAAAAGCCATGCCCGCATACCATCCGCCGGGGCAGGACATTACCGGCGTATGGTCCGGGATCAGGACGCCATCAAAGCGGTGCCGGTGGAGAATCTCCAGCAACCGCGGCATATCGACGTCTCCCTCGTCGATGAACGTTTCCACGTAGTTTGGAGCCTTGCCGCGGACGTTCCGAAAATGGACGTAGGCGATCCGGTTTTCGGCCGCGTAGGTCTCCGTCGCTTCGTATATGTCCCCATCCGTCATCTCCGCCAGGGTGCCCAGGCAATACTCAAAGCGGTTGGCGGGGCTGGGATGGAGATCGGCCAGTTTACGGTAAAGATGGGGTTGGTAAACCAGGCGCGGCGTCGAGCGCACCCACTCGAGCGGGGGATCGTCGGGATGCGCCGCCAGCACAACCCCCGCTTCCTCCGCCGCCGGCAGCACGGCCTCCAGAAAACAGGCGACCCGTTCCCAGAGCTGCTCGTGCGTGCAGGGGGCGATGTGGCCGGGCGGGGTATGTTCATCATACCGCATGTTCCACACCATGCCCTTGTTTACGGGGGTCTGATCGACGAAGCCCTGGAGACCGACGCTTTCCGCACCGCCCCGGGCGAAGGGACCGGTCACGCGGCCAAAAACCCCCGCCAGCGAAAAATTATAGCCAAGCACCGGTATGCCCGCCCGCCCCATGCGGCGAATGATGGTTTTGACCTGCTCCAGTTGCCGTTCGCGTTCGGGGCCGGCCAGCAGAACATCGTACCAGTGGGCGGGATCCAGGTTCTCAATGGCATGCAACCGGAGTCCCGCGTTCTCCACACGCCGGCGCAACAAGATCAATTCCTCCTCCGTCCACAACCGCTCCGGATCGCCCGCCCGGCCCCAACCCTCCAGCCCTCCGGTGGGTTGGGTGGTGTTTGGATTCCCGGAATCGGCCTGGTTGAAGTAGTCGACCAGATGAACGACGAGGTGCGTGGCCCCGCACTGCCGCGCGAAGCGGAAATGCTCCTCGTCCAACTGATGCCGATACAATCCGAATCCAAGCTTCATAACGCTACCTCTTTACATGATGCCAAACCGGTCGTTCCCCTCGACCCCCCTCGTTCCCTCGAGGATCGTCTTGGCCACCGGATTTCCCCCGCGTGCTTTCTCCAGCGCGGCGGCAGAATCTGGTGGTTGGCTTAAAATCCTTTGGATGGACCAAAAGGCGTCAACCATTGACTCTTGATAGAAGCTTCCCGAACCTTGTTTCGAAACGGGGGAAATTGCTCGCCATGCCTGAACTGCCAGAAGTGGAAACCACTTGCCGGGGAATACGGCCGCACCTGTGCGGACGACGCGTCACCGAATGGATCGTCCGCCAACCCCGGTTGCGCTGGCCGGTGGATGCCGAGCTCGCCTCCCTGCCAGGACAAAAGGTGGGGACGGTCCGGAGGCGGGCCAAATACCTCTTGATCGGCTTCGATTCCGGCACGGCCCTCGTGCATCTCGGCATGTCGGGTAGCTTGCGCCTGTGCGCCGCCTCCGCATCCTGGCGCACGCACGACCATCTTGCACTGGCCCTGGACGACGGACGGCACCTTCGCTATCACGATCCACGCCGGTTCGGGTGTTGGCTCTGGACCGCCGCCGATCCCTCCGAGCACTCTTTGCTGCGCGACCTCGGGCCCGAGCCCCTCGATGGTGCTTTCGATGCCGATCGCCTCAGAGCCGCCTGCGCCGGCCGGCGCCGTTCCATCAAGGAAACCCTCATGGACGCTCGCACCGTGGTCGGCATTGGCAACATCTACGCCTGCGAAGCACTCTTCATCGCCGGAATCCACCCCGCCCGCCCTTCCTCACGCATCGCCGTTCCACGGCTGGCGAAGCTGGTGACCGCCGCAAAAGCCGTGCTCGAACACTCGATTAGTCAGGGCGGCACGACACTGCGCGATTTCTTGCGCGAAGACGGAACGCCGGGCTATTTCCGGCAACAACTCCTTGTTTACGACCGCGCCAATGATCCCTGTTCCGTCTGCGGTACGGGAATCCGTCGCACCCTCCTCGGCCAGCGCGCCACCTACTATTGCCCGCGTTGCCAGCGTTAGTCCGGCTTCGCGGCCATCGCCACGAGCAGTTTGATCAGACCGTGATAATCATTGATGGCGATTTTATCACCGTCGCGCCGTCCACCCAGCGACCGCCGGTGAGCACCATTTTCGGCACCGGCGGAATTCCGCGTTCATTGGCGTTCAGTTGATCGATCACTAAATCGGCCGCCGCGGCGCCGATCGATTCGGCCGCCGAATCGATTCCGGCCCAGTCGCGCAGGCGTACGTTCCAACCCAGGTGTACCAGGGAGACCTCCTCCGGAACACGGATGCCCGCCGAGCGACACCAGTCGAGGAGTTCCGGCGAGCGGGTGAGAACGGCATCCGGTTTCTTTTTTTCCAGCCACCGGAGGAAGCTGTCGCGGCTCCAGGAAGAATCGGAGAACGGCGGGATCAAAGGAAAACCCAATCGTTTCGGCAAGGTCAACATCGCCCCTGAATACAGTCGGTCCATGATCCATTCATAACGCCCGGGCATGGCCAGGGCGGGACGGCGGCAACCCCGTCGCTTCAATTCCTCCAAAGCGGTTTCGATATGACGAAAAGGTTGCGCCGAAGCGCTGTGAAAGGCGGCGAAACGCCGATCCAGCACCGCCAGGACCGCAGCCGCGAATTGATTCCATGACAGGGCCGGAGGCTCTGTTGCTTCCAATTGCGGATGCCAGATGATTCCATGGATGGTGCGGTGGCAAAGAATCGATTCGAGCCGGGAAATCGGCATCCGCGTATCCTGAAGCCAAAACACCTCGACTTCATATCCCCTGCTGGCGGCCCGCTCCCGGGCCCCTCTCAAAGCCCGTTGCAGGGAAGGATGTCCCGGCAGTTCATTTCGACGGGGCCCCTCCATTACGATCGCCAGTGTGCTGGTATACGAAGGCCGGCGGCGTTTCATTTGTGCCATCAAAGCGGAGACCAGCGGGTTCGGCCGGTACCCCATCCGTTGCGCAAGATCACGAATTCGCTCTCTCGTCGCCGGCGAAACGCGCGCATCCCCGCGCAGGGCCAGCGAAACGGTGTTCTGCGATACTCCCGCCGCCCGTGCGATTTCATTCTGGGTGACCGGCATTTCTTTCATCTATCGGCAAATATAGGGGCACCGTTGTAAACCTGCAATGAGGTAAGAGAAAAACTGTCGCCACGGATACTTCTGGAAAAGGCTCCGGCGTTCAATCAAGTGAGTGTAAGCGCTTCGCCACCCGGACCGCTGTCGTTTCGATTCTCGGACTATTCTCCGTGCTGCTGGAGGAGGCGAGCGCAGACTCCCCGCTCAATTCTCCACCAGCCTTTCCGAGAGAAGCGTTCTGAAGGGAGGTCATTGAAAATCGATCCGTTTCATACCCTTGTGTTTAGTTTGCATTCTACTGCGATTCATTTAAGTGTACTATATTGACCCGTCAGATGAACGAATCCGGCGTAGGCAACCCGGGCCATTCACGCAAACGCTGCAGGCAATGCTGATCCTCTTGCTATTGCCTATTTTGGGGGCGACGGGTACGGCTCTGCTTCATCCCGACGCTCCTTCATGGTCGCACAACGCCTCCGAGAAGAAGTCGGATTGAGAAATGTCTACGTGCTTAGCGGCGGTTGGGAAGACTGGAAAGCGCGCCAATAATGAATTGCCGGAACGAATGACGGGACGGTTGATCTATCGGTAAATATAAACTTTGATTTGCCGTTCCAAGAGTAATTCCTGTTGAAGGTTTGAAACGCTAAGACGAATTGAATACCTCTATTGGAAAAATCGATCGGATCCGCTCCAGAAACCGGAATATCAACGCGTCCCCGGAGAGGCATCCAACTCGCCGGTGTATTCAGGTTGGATGTTGTGAATGAAAAGGCCCTGAAACCGCCCCGGCTCCATCTCGGGAAGCGATACGGTCACCTCGTAATCACGCCCCGCATCCAACTCCGAAGTCAGGTCGGCGTAATAGCCGAGGAAGGTCAGGGCGGTCACGTCGGCCACTTGTCCCGGAGGCTGGGCATAGACGCTTGAAAAGGCCGGCCGCAAAGCCACCGTTTCGCCGTCGATTCGCATTGAAACCTCCATATCCTGCCGCGGATCGGCGATCTGAACGTAGAGCAGCAGGCGGTGCGGTCCGAGCCAGGTGGCGAGCAGGTCTTCATCGGTGTAGGGGATCGGCCAGTTCTCCCGGTTCCGCTCGAGTTGGGCGAAGATGCGTTGGGGAATCCTCATCACCGTCGTATAATCTCCGCCGGCAAACGACGGATCCCAGTCTCCGATCTGCTGCGCCTGATCAAACCGTTCGCCTGCAAAGCGAAGATCCGCCGACACTAAATCGCCGTTACTCTGGAAGTCGATCTCCCGGCCGTTCACGAAGAGTTCGCCGACCGGGCGCCCCTCGGGAACCAGAACCGACATCCGGACCTCGTGTCCGACGGTGCCCAGAACGTTGGAGACAATCAGCCGATCATCGTGCAATGCCACGTCGCCGGCAACGTTCAGCAGCAACGGAAGTTCTTGCTCACCGGAATACGGAACCAACTCGAACACCCGCGCCCCGGTTCCGTGCATGGCAATGGTCACTTCGTCACCGAAGCTCCAGATTCCCCGCTCGGCGGCCCCAATCCACGTGCCTTCCTTCGGATACAGCTCACGCAAGAGAAAGGCATCTCCCGCCGTCAGCCCAATCGAGCGGTCGAGGGAGAAGGTGGCGTCCATCGCGCGGTAATTCGGATTGAAAAGAAAAATGAATCCACGGTCCTCAACTATCGCGGCGGTGCCGTCGACGCGCCCGGTCGCCGGTTGCCCGATGATCGGGCGAAGGTTGAGAAGTACCTCCATGTTCCGATCGGTCCAGTCAAACCAGTCACGAAACCACTGTTTGTCGCTGTCCGAAAAGTGCTGAAACTCGTCGGGATCGCGGGCCGGGATAAAGTTTATCACGTGATTGACCGGAGCGGTGCCGATTGAGGACAGAACGGAAAACTGCCATCCAGTGTAATCCCAGTCGCGGGGCCGGAATCGCCTCCGGTGCATGTGGCCTTCGCCGTCGAACCGTTGCGTTTGGTGCGTCATATAACCGGGCATCACCTGGTTCGGAGTGAATTGCAGCATGTGGAACCACCAGGCGGCGAAGCGCTGGCGATTGGCGGATATCCTCGACCAACTCAGGTCGGGAAACGCGCGAAAGCTCTGGGGTTGCTCGTCGGAGGCCAGCGGATGGGGAAATGACCCGGCCAGCCACGTCCAGGGGCCGGTCTGGTGGTATTGCTGCCGCCCGTCGATCACCACATCCGGAGCACGGCGGCGAAGCTCCTCGAGAATCCGCCGGGTGCCGTGCCACTGCGCGTAAAAACTGGTCGTGCCGGGCTGGTCGTAGCGAACCCACCAGTGGTCGAACGAATATCCGGTAATCCCGGTTTCTTCGTAGAATTCAACCAGGAGATCAACGAACCAGTCCTGGAAACTGCGGATTCCGGTGTCCGCCCCCGCGTAACCGCCGGGGCTCCCGTCGATCCATGCGGTCCATTCCGGGTCCTCCATCCAGGGCATGGTCGGGTATACGTAGGCGAGCAGCCCGATATCCTTCGAAGCCGCGTACTCGATCATTTCCAGCACGTCCTCGGGGAGCGGGTCACGCCCGGGAAGCCATTCGCCAAGCCGGATCTTCTGGCCGAGATTGAGCCAGAGCAGGTTCTCCCAGCCCCAGGCGTCGCGATTCAGGGAAAGATCGTTCAGACCGGTGTGATCGGGCGTATAGAGAATGTGCCGAGCGCCAACCTCCGCCGCCCGGTCAATAATCCTCCGATATTCCTCGCGTCCCTCGGGTTCGGCGACGTCGATCTGATAATCGTTCAACGTCCACCCGACATGCAGCCGAAGACTTTCCTCGGGATCGTACATCAAGAAAGCCTCAACCGCCCGGGTCATTGCCTCGCTTTCGGCAATATCCATTGCCGGGCTGTCACGCAAAGCGGCCGAAGGATCCGGAACGTAACGCCATTCCGGTACCGTAGTCACCGGAAACTCGTGTCCGGTCAGCGAATACAAACCGATCAGCGCCCGGTCCGACACGAAGGGACCGTATTCAGCGCGCCATTCCATATCCGGGATGTAGGCCATCGACACCTTCCCGTCATTCCGTTCCCACTGCATAAACGGATTTGCGTAGGCAAAGAACACTCCCGCGGCAGGCTCCTCTCCGTTTTCCCCTTGCAGCCGGAGAAATGCCGCGTATCGGCCCTGGTAGTGCCGGTATTCACCGGCCACCGGGTTCGCCATTTCGGCGCTGAAGGCTTGCAGGCGATCGACCCGGTAAACGGGCTTTTCGCGCACGGAGACCGCGAGCTGCTTGCTTAAGAACCGCCAGGCCGGTTGCAGCTCGTACACGACGTCCACTTCCATAGATTCATCGGAGAAACGATAAGTGACGGTTTCGTCCCCGATCTCCACCACCGGGGTCTCGACCGCCGACCCGCTGAACGTGCGGCCATCGATGGTGACGTCGAATGTATCATCGGCGAACTCAACGGTCTTCTGCTGCTTCAGGTCGACGATCTCGCGCAGTCCACGTTCGTCGAACGAAACGCGGAGGTGGTCGTTCTCGAGCTGTATTGCATCACCAAAGGATTGGGACGCTAAAAAAGAGAAACCAACCGCCATGACAGCCGATTTGGGAAATCGAATACAATTCATTTTACTATCTTCCGATCGTGATGAGTTCACCTTGGCGTTTCGGACTTTGAACGAAATTTTTTATCGTAGCCGCAATTCAAAGTTTGTATTTATCGATAGATTAAACGCCCCGCCATTCGTTCCAGGATTTTCTCCTTTCCTGACTGTCTTGTCCTCCACCCAGCGGTCGCCGCCCGCGCGATTTCGTTCCGGGTGGCCGGTGTTGCCTTCATCTATCGGTAAACATAAGGACATCGTTGCGAACCCGCAATACGAAGGTGAAAGTGCGCGAAACACCCAGGAAGCGGGGTCGCCGCTTTCGTCCGTTCTCTGTTACAGTGTTCAAAACGCCGCCGCAGTTTGAGACGGTACCGTCCAGGGGAAAGCCAATATGAAATACCGACTGAATCGACTGTTTAATCCCGCAACGGAACGTTGCTTCGATGTGGCCGTGGACCACGGTTTCTTCGGTGAGCAGGAATTTCACCGGGGAATCGAGAACCTGCCGAAAGCCCTGGAAAAGCTTCTCGCCGCCGCTCCCGACGCCATTCAGCTCGCTCCGGGAATGGCGCGCGTGCTTCAGGCAATGCCCGTGCGGCCGAAACCGGCGCTGGTAATGCGGACTGATGTCGCCAATTGCTACGGACGCAAGCTGCCGACGCGCTCCTTTGCTTTCGCTGTCGATGAAGCGGTCGAGACCGCGTTGCGGCTCGACGCCGCCTGCGTGGTGGTCAACCTGTTGCGCGTTCCCGGCGCCGACGAGCTCACCGAACAATGTATCCGTTCGATCGCCCGCCTCCAGCCAACGTGTGATCGCTACGGAATGCCTCTGATGATCGAACCGCTGGTCTTCAAACCGAACGAAGAAGCGGGCGGCTACATGAGCGACGGGGACTTGAACAAGATTCTCGGATTGGTGCGCCAGGCGGTGGAACTGGGCGCCGACGTTATCAAGGCCGACCCGACGGACGACACCGCGGATTATCACCGGGTCATCGAAACCGCAGCAGGCGTGCCGGTGCTGGTTCGCGGCGGAGGCAAGGTCAGCGACCGGGAAATCCTCCAACGGACCGGCGAACTCCTGGAACAAGGGGCGGCGGGAATCGTGTACGGTCGCAACGTGATCCAACATACTAACCCCGAGGGTATCACCCGCGCGCTGATGGCGATGCTCCACGAGAGTTTCTCCGCGGATCGGGCCATGGATACCTATCTTGCCGCAACCGACAGCGGAGCAAAGGCATGAAAACGCTCCGGCTCGGAATAATCGGCGGCGGGCTGATGGGCCGGGAGGCCGCATCGGCCCTGGCGCGTTGGTGCAACCTGGTGGATGTCGGCGTCAAAGCGGAGCTTACCGCAGTCTGCGATTGTAATGCGGCGGTCCTCGAATGGTTTCAGAACCTGCCGTCTGTCCAGAAAACGACAACCGTAATCGACGAAATGTTGGCCTGCGATTTTGTCGACGCGGTTTACGTGGCCGTACCTCATCACCTCCACGAGGAGATCTATCTTGAGGTTGTACGGGCGGGAAAGGCCCTGCTTGCCGAAAAGCCGTTCGGAGTGGACCGCGGGGCGGCCGAACGCATTGTTGCGGAAATACGCGAGCACGGTTGTTTCGCCCGGATCTCCTCCGAATTCCCTTTCTGGCCGGGACCGCAAAGAATTGTCGAGGCGATCAAGAGCGGCGCCTGCGGGCGTTTGCTGCAGGTCCGGTGCGGATTCCTTCACGCCAGTGATCTGAATCCGGAAAAACCCATCAATTGGAAACGCCGGATCGAGTACTGCGGGGCCGCCGGAGTGATGAACGACCTGGGTATGCATGCCGTGCATATTCCCATGAGATTGGGATGGGCTCCCACCCAGGTGTACGGACGGCTGCAAAAGGTGGTCGACGAACGCCCGGACGGCAGAGGCGGTATGGCACCCTGCGACACCTGGGAAAACGCCCTGATCGACGGCATTTTCTCGGATGCCCGTGGAACCTCAGTGCCGATTTCCATTGAACTGAAGCGGGTCGCCCCCGGGGAAACGGACACCTGGTTTCTCGAAGTGTACGGAGTCGATTCGTGTTACCGTTTCAGCACCAAGGAACCCAAAACCCTGTGGCGGTTCTTCTGTGACGGCGAACAATGGTGGCAGAAAACGGACCTGGGCAACACGCCTCCGTTCAAAGTGATAACTCCGGGAATCACCGAATTCGGATTTTCGGATTGTTTTCAGCAGATGCTCGCCGCTTTCGCGGCCGAATGGGCCGGCACTCTCGGAGAGCGCTTCGGCTGCGTGACGCCCGAGGAAGCGGTCCGCAGTCACATTCTCTGGGAAGCGACCATGCGCTCCCACCATGAAGGTTCGCTGGTGGAGCCTGATTATGACAGAGGTCAATATGGATACGCGCACTGGCACGAACATTGAAAATCACGAGGACCTGTTCCGCTACCTGAAGGAGTCGGGAGGAATTCCGCCCGGAGAGCAACCGGTTGCCGAAACTCTCATCGGCGGGATTTCGAACCGCACCGTCCTGGTGCGCCGATCCTCGGGCGAAGCGTGGGTTCTGAAGCAGGCGTTAAAAAAACTGCGTACCGCCGTCGATTGGTTCAGCGACCCGCGAAGGATCGAGCGGGAAGCCCGCGGCATGGAAGCGCTTGGCCGCTGGTTGCCCGAGGGCTCGGTGCCACGACTGATTTTCCTGGACGAGGAAAATCATATTCTGGCCATGGAAGCGGTCCCCGAACCTCACCGCAACTGGAAGGATTTGCTGATGGCAGCTCCGCCGGCCGACGCACATATCGCCGGATTCGCCGCCCTTCTCGCCGCCCTTCACCGCAACTCGGCCTCCGATCCCGACGCCGCGAAGACCTTCGCGGACCGGTCGTTTTTCGAGACGCTTCGTCTGGAACCCTACTACGGATACGCGGCCGAACAAGTACCGGCAGCGGCTGAATTCTTGCGCCGGTTGATCGCCGTCACCCGGCGTACCACGCGCGGCGTGGTCCATGGCGACTTCAGTCCCAAGAACATCCTGGTGCGCGGCGACCGGCTGGTGCTGCTCGATCACGAAGTGATCCACTATGGCGACACCGCCTTCGATGTCGGCTTTTCGCTCACCCATCTTCTTTCCAAGGCCCACCACTTCCGCGAACGCCGTCCCATCCTCGCTCAAGCCGCGCTCCGGTATTGGAGCTTATACTCGGAAGCGGCGGGGCCTCCCGCCTCGGTCCCGGAGTTTCGCGAAGCCTGCGTGCACCACACCCTCGGCTGCCTCCTGGCCCGCGTCGCCGGACGCTCGCCGCTCGAGTACCTCGATCACGAGGAGCGCCTCAAACAGCGCGCGGTGGTGACCGCATTGATGAGCTCGCCGCCGCACCGCATTCCCGAATTGATTGAATCTTTTCTGCAACGTGTTTGAATTCCCAAGGGAAACAAGAATGTTGAATATACCGAACCTGCCCGAAAAAGGAGTGACCGGCTCCGCGTTGCGCGATCTGGTTGCCGAGCGACCAAAACCGGCCCGGACCCGAATCGCCGTTCTTGCCTGCTGCGTGAAGATTCATTTTCCGTTCGATCAGGCCTGTGCGCGTTACGACCGCGCGGTGGAACGGGTCGAGGAGCTTCTTAACCGCGAGCACTTCGAAATAATCCGGGCTCCCGAACCGTTCGAAGATCCCGAAGAACTGATCTCCTGCGCGACCGCGCTCCTGAGCAACGGCCTGGCCGGCGTCGTTTTCTTTCACGCATCCTACACGGCCGGGGAAATCGGCTCGCAATTCGGACACTGGCTTCAGCGTCACGGAGTCCCCGTGCTTAGTTGGTCATTCCCTGATCCTCCCTCTGAACGGCTTTCGGCAAACAGCCTTTGTTGCCAGAATTTCCTCCTGAATATGTGGCAAAGGCTCGGAGTGAAGTACGCCTGGATGCACTCTCCTGTCGAGGGTTCCATCGAGGATACGATCACCCGGTTCGGCCGTTCAGTTCGGGCGAGGGAGAGATTCTCCGGGGCCAAAGTACTGCATGCGGGCGGGTCCCGCGTTCCGGCGTTCTACGACGGGGAAACCGACGAGTTGGCGGTGATGCGACGTTTCGGCGTGCGTTTCGACCGGCTCGATTTGTCCGCCGTTCACGCCGAAGCCTCCGCGTTCTCCGAGAAAGTGGTTACGGAACTGCTCCGGGTGCTGGTGGAGGATAAACGCCTCGGCAAACGCGATGTGCCCGACGAACAGGCGCTTCGCACCCTGCGTTTCGCGCTGGCGCTCTGGAAGATGGGCGCCGAGGGCGATTACCTGGGTTGCACCTTTAAAAGCTGGCCCGAGCTTTTCGAGCACTACGGGTGCGCCATTGACTGCGCGGTATCGATCCTGAACGACGCCGGATTCTGCACCGCGGAAGAGGGAGAAATGAACGGCATTCTGTCCTCGCTTGCCCTCTATCTGTTGAGCGAAGGGCGTTCGATTCCGACCATGATGGATCTCTCCGCCTACAATTCCGCTGAGAACCGGATCGGAATCTGGCACTGCGGAGCGTGCCCCTCGCGTATCCTGCGATCCGGTACGAATTTCGACCTGACCCGTCACTCCATTCTTGAGAACGGCGACCGGGAAAGCGCCGTGGGCATGATGATCGAGTTTCTCCTGGAGTTGGGACCGGTAACCGTGGCCCGCTATCAGGCGCCGGATGCCGGACACATGTTCGCTTTCGAAGGGGACCTGGTGGATACGGAAATGCCCTTCCGCGGCGCCTGGTGCCTAATGGAACCTCGCCCGCCGCTGACCGCCGACCGGATTATGGGAACGATATTGAGTCGCGGACTCGACCATCACTGGAGCCTCGGGTACGGTCACTTGGCCGCCGACCTGGAGATGCTGAACCACTGGTTGGGTGTCGCGTCGATTTCCGCGGATACCAAACCGACAGGGCCGTCCGGGCTAAGCGGTTGATGGTAATCGGAGATCGAATCGTGACAGAAACATCGTCTCATGAAATCGTGGTAACCGGGCTGGTTGTGGTCGACGTGCTCGTGCAGCTGCCTGAATCGGTAATCCCAAACGAAAAACACGAGGTTCGCTCTCTGAACATCACCGGCGGCGGCCCGGCCGCGAACGCATCCGCCACGCTGGCATCGCTCGGGTGGAAGACGGCCCACGTGGCCCGGATCGGCGACAACACGATCGGCCGGATCGCGCGGGCCGAAATGGAGCGCTGCGGGATCAGCCGGGACCTTCTCATCGACGATCTGCACGCCCGGCCCGGAGTGTCCGTCGTTCAGGTTAATCCGGCGACCGGCGAACGGACGGTTTTTTACAATCTGACCGGCTACCGTTTCTTGCGGCGCGAAGATATACCCGCGGATGCGATTCGGACGGCGAAACTCGTCCTGGTGGACGGCTACGAAGCGGAGGCCGCATCGACGGTGCTGGAGTCGGCCGCAAAACACGGCATTCCTTCCGTGCTCGATATCGAAGCGGGCGATCCGGAAACGCTTCTCAAATTGCTCGCGCACGCCGGCCACGCCATCCTCCCGATCGAAGGCGCCCGACGCCTGACCGGGGAAACCGGGACCGCGGAAGTCCTCCGGCAACTGGCCCGGCACACCCGGGCTCAGTTGATCGTCACCGACGGCACGGAGGGATCCTGGGCATTGACTCCCGACGGCGTCCACCATCAACCGGCGTTTTCCGTCAGGGCATTGGATACGACCGGATGCGGCGACGCGTATCACGGGGCCTATGCCAGTGCCCTTCTGGATGGCCTCCCGCTCCCGCTTCGTATGGAGTTCGCTTCCTGGATCGCCGCGAAGGTGGCGCTGCAGTTCGGCGGCAGAACGGCTTTGCCGACGCGAGCCACGCTCGCCCGGGAAGACTCCGCCCCGCTCTCGCCGGAATTAAGGGCGCACATTCTCAAGCAATGCCATGAAGGAACGACTAAGGAATAAACTGGAGCAGCTCCGCCAGAACCCCGATTGCGGAGAATTCATCATCGCGGACGCCAAGGATGCGGATATGGCCTGGGGCATCCCGAGTCTGGGGAAACCCTGGCCCGACGAAAGGGACGATCCGAACCGCCGGCGCAGTCTGCCGGAGTTCCTCGAACAGATCCGTGAAATCGTCAGGCAAGGACTTGTCGACATCATGCTTACCTCCACCTCGGTGATGGGAAGATTGGCGTTCGACGAACGCTTGTTCGACGGTTCCGATGTGACTCCCGCCGTTCGCGCCAACGACAGCACCGATAAGTGGGAGGGCCGCGGCGCAAGCTACCGGCAAAGACCTTCGCTTCCCTTTGCCAGCAGCTTCATCGAAGAGGCGCAGTACGGCGGACTTGGAATGCGCGGTGAGTCCCCTCCGACGGTGAACCTCGGCCTGTACTCAATCACGTTCACAAACGACCTCGAGGCGGATCTCGCCAGTATGAACGCGTTCAAGGCCTTTCGGAAGGAAGCCGAACTGAATGGGTTTCACTACATGCTCGAGGTCTTCAATCCCAACGTGGCCTGCGGTGTTCCGGACGAGAAGATTCCCGCTTTTGTCAACGACTGCCTGGTGCGCGCCCTGGCCGGCATCGGCCCCCGCGGGCGCCCCGAGTTTCTGAAAATCCCCTACAACGGCCCTCGTTGGCTGGAGGAATTGGTGCATTATGATCCGTCGGTCGTTGTCGGAATTCTCGGAGGAGGATCCGGCACCACTCTCGACGCCTTTAAACTGGTGAGCGAAGCCAGGAAATACGGCGCCCGGGCGGTCATCTACGGCCGGAAGATCAAGGATGCCGAATCCCCTCTGCTTTTCGTTCGCTTCCTGCGCGAAGTGGTCGATAACGCCCTGGACCCTGCGGAGGCCGTTCGTGCGTATCATCAGAAACTGCATGACGCGAAGATCCCTCCCAGGCGATCGCTCGAGAACGACCTTCAGATCACTGAAGCGGTACTTCGCGCCTGACTTTGGCCCGCACATTTCCGACTACGGCTTTATGCAAATCAAAGATATTTCTGCCTATCAAATTTTCGATTCACGCGGTGTTCCCACGATCGAGTGCGAAGTGCTTCTGGAGAACGGGTTGCATGGGCGCGGGGTCGCTCCCTCCGGCGCGTCAACCGGGCAATACGAGGCGCACGAGTTGCGCGACCAGGATCCGGCGCGCTTCCGCGGGAAATCGGTGTTCAAGGCGATCGACTGTCTCCACCGGGAAATCGCGCCGCTCTTGCGCGGCCGCGACGTGTTCGACCAGGAGGCCATCGATCGCCTGATGATCGAGTTGGACGGAACGCCCAACAAGGAGCGCCACGGTGCCAATACGATCCTTTCCGTTTCCATGGCTGTGGCGAACGCGGCGGCGAAGGCCCGCGGCATTCCACTTTTTCAACACCTCGGGGATGGGAAAGGCCACCTCCTCCCTCTTCCCGAAATTCAAATCATAGGCGGGGGCGCGCACGCGAACTGGCGAACGGACGTTCAGGATTTCATGGTGGTGGCGACCGGAGCGCGAAGCTATGAAGAGACGCTGGAAATCAGCCATAACATTTATCACGCCGCCGGAGATATCCTGAAGAGCCGCGGCGTCTGCTATGGCTTGGCCGACGAGGGCGGTTATTGGCCGGAGTTCGCGTCGAACGAAGCGGTTTTTGAAACCGTTCTGGCCGCTATGGAGAAGGCCGGCTACACCCCCGGAAAGGAGGCCGCCATTTCGCTCGATATTGCCGCCAGCGATCTCTTCGACGAAAAAAGCGGCCTCTATCGCCTCCGGCTCGATGACCGAAGTTTCGACTCCGATGGATTCGTGGAGCTGATGATCGACTGGTGCCGGCGCTACCCGATCGTATCCATCGAAGACCCGCTGGCCGACACCGATTGGGATGGCTGGACGAAATTCCAGAAGGAAGTCGGCGCAAGGATCCAGGTCATCGGCGACGACCTTTTCACGACCAACCTTGCCCGCATACGGGAAGGCATCGCCGGAGGCATGGCCAACTCGGTCCTGATCAAGCTCAATCAAATCGGCACGGTTTCGGAAACGCTCGACGCCATTCGGCTCACCCAAGAGGCGGGATGGAATCCGGTGGTCAGCGCGCGCTCGGGTGAGACCGAGGATGCCTTCATCGCGCACCTCGCCGTGGCCACGAATGCCGGCCAGTTGAAGGTCGGCTCTTTCGCCCGCAGCGAGCGAATGGTGAAATGGAATGAGGTCCTCCGCATCCGGCGCCAACTCGGTGAACGGGCTCGCTTCGAAGGAGCGGCGCTGCTGCCGGGCTTCGTCCGCCCGGCCTAACACTTATAGCCCAGTTGCACTTGATCATTGGAATGTAGCGGATTCTTCACGATTCGAGGGCTTCCCCATCCCGTCATTCCCGACCGTGCTCGATCCACTGTTCGAGGGATATAAAATCCACCCGGTCTTCGAGTTCGCGAAACAGGTCGTACGCCGGCGTCATTCCGTTGTGCATCCCCCCGTCGCCGCTTTCGAAATTAGACCAGGCGTGCAGGATTACCCAGCTCATATCCACCTCCTCGGGATTCGAATCGAGGTCGTTGCGTATGATTCCCGCCAGGCTTTCAAGATCCCCCGCCAGGGGGCGTCCCGACGTATCGGCCCAGAGCGCGTAACGCGCCGTGAAAACGGGGACCTCGCGCCCGTCGTCCGTCGTCACCGAATAGGTCCTGCCCTCCCCGCCTTCGTAAGGGTGATACTGGATCGCGAACATGCCTTCCAGCGAAGGGCTGTTTTCGGCAAATATACGGTAGGCCTCGATCGCTTCCGGCGCCTCCAGGTCGTGAACGAGAAACGTGAGCAGACGCGCGCCGCTGTCCCGCAAGGTCCTCTCGATCCGCTGTCCCATAAGGCGAAGCGTCCGCTCTCTCCCCTCCGCCGAAAGCTCCGATCCAAGCAAATCCGGATAATAGTACCCCAGGTGCACCAGAACCGTGTCCTGGTCCGACTGCGTCTCGACAAGGTAATCGTGCACGTCCGGCGCGGTCTGGATCAGGTCGGCCACGGGAAGCCCCCACCCCATCGGGAACGCCCCCCGGCGCGGGTTGGCCCAGAACGACGGGTGATGGGTGAAGTTCGTCAGGAGCCATTGCAGGTTGTCGCCGTCGCTCATAAACAACCCCATCCGCGGGCGTTCGCCGGCGGCTTGCGTTGCCGGCGCGGCCGGCGCCGGACGCGCGAACTTCGGCTGCGAGTCGCGCATCATCGCGCCGGCGGAAAGCGCCGTCATGTTGGTGGACCAATCGGAGGGAATCAACGTGTGACCGTAGCGGGACAACTGAATGACGGATACGTCCTCGGGCGCGTTATTCCAACCGATCACCAGACCGCCGGGCGGCATCCAGGCGTAGACCGAATCCGTGTACTCACCAGTCCCGAAAACGACCGGCATTCGGTGAGCGATCGCAAAATCCCGCACAAAGGAAAAACAGGGCGACTGCAGCAGCACCCAACGATCGCTCAGATCCCCTTTCGATTGCTCAAAGACTTCTGCCGGTGACAAGTCGCGTGCGTCGGCCAGCCTCTCCAGACCGAGGTCTCGCGCCCTGTCCTCCATGCTCTCCTCAACCAGAATTCCCCGATGAAGACCTGCCAGCATAGTGGCCGCATTCACCGACTGGTCCCCGTCCTCGCCGTAGCCGCGTTGCGAGCGGGGCACCGGTTCCCAGCGATAAAGAATGTATCCGTCCAGCACACCGGCCTCGTGGTATTCGCTCACCAGGTCCCAGACTCCCGGAATCTCCCAGACCTCAAGGTCAAGCCGGCTCACGATCCGACGCCGCCACTCTGAATTGGAGGCGGACCCGTAGTCGATCCACACCATTTCATCGAATCGTCCCTCGTTCACCCCCTGCGCCGCCAATCCCGCCAGAGACTGCACGAGCGTATGATAGGGGCCGCCGGTGCCAATTTCGGCGTGGGGCAGCCCGTCCGCCGTATTGAGTTCCTCCAGGGCTCCGATCGGAATCGCTGCCAACCGTGCAGGCGCCTCCTGCACAGGCCACCACCAACCCGAATCCGTTTCGCCGGATCCGGTCCCCGAGCACCGAAACGAGTTACAACCACTCGCGCCCAGTAATACCGCCGCCAAGCCGACGACAGAGACCCGGGAGGCGCGACCCAATGGAGAAGGGACAAATTGAGTCATGAATGGCGGGTATTTATATATGATTAAGCTGACAAGAAAAAACGCCGATGTAATCAAAAAACGGCGCACGCCGAATCCATCGCCTTAGCATCCGGCCGCCCCGGATTAAGTTGGTCTTATTTGATTTCACGGATGGTGTTTCGCAGATGAAATAGTGCTGGATTGTAACCCTCCATCGGCGGTTTGGTCGATGACGACGGTCAGGATTATAGAGGATTCCAGATTTGCAGTCGCTATGTGAACTCCGTTCTCGTCCACTATAATCGGCTGCCTCTCATCCGGCGCATCGAACATATGAGCGCTCCCGGCTGCAACCGGTAACAACGTTGCCTTGAATCGACCGGCCAAGAGATGCCCGTTCCGCTGGTGACGCAGGTTATAATAGACCGTGTAAGCCGTGCTCAGCTTCTGCATGAAACGCGAAAAATTGCCTTCCGGTGTTTCCGACACCAAGTGGTAATATTCCCGCCACTGTATCTTAACCGAGTCCCATTCTGCCTGCGTGAGTTTTGACGAATTCAGCTGAAATACAACAATGTGCCAAGCTTGGAAATAGACTTATTCCATCGAGAAAACATGATTTAAGCTACTTCTTCTGCCATTTGTAACAAACCCGCAGTGCTCCCGCTTCCAACGGAATTTCGCGCCACCACTGCCGACACCCCTGCAAAGTGGTTTCCCTGCATAATAGCAGCTTTTGTATAGGTTATCTACTGGATCGTATAACAACCCAAGTAAAAACCAGACGATAAGATAGAAATACAAGAGCCTGAAAATGAACCAAGAAAACAGCAAGAAAATGCAACTGAACCGACAAAAATTCCTCATTGTGCTTATTGCCGCTGCCTTTGTAGCGGTTCTCGACATTCCCCACGCAGTTTCGAGAGAGCCTGAAGCGGTGAATTCGAATGCACTGTACAAACCACGCATCATTGTTACCACCGACCTCGGTGCTGACCCCGACGATATACAATCCCTGATCCGCCTGTTGGTTTCTGCCAACGATTTTGACATCGAGGGCCTGATTGTTTCGACCAGTTGCTGGAGGAAGAACCAGAGCAACACGGCCATGCTCGACAAGATAGTGGATGCCTACGGTCAAGTGCTACCAAATCTTCAGGTGCATTCAGAGGGGTATCCTTCGCTCGACTACCTGAGGTCGATTTCCGTCCTCGGCCAGTCCGGTTATGGAATGAGCGACGTGGGCGACGGCAAGGATTCCGCGGGGTCGGACCTCATCATCGCTTCTGTGGACAAGGACGATCCGCGGCCCGTGTGGGTTCAATTCTGGGGCGGAGGCAACACTCTGGCCCAGGCCATCTGGAAGGTCAGGGGAACGCGCTCCAACGAGGAGTTCGCCGCATTCCTCAACAAGGTGCGGGTGTTTGACATTCTCGGTCAGGACGACACCGGAGCCTGGATGGCAAAAAACTTCCCTGATCTGTTCTACATCCGCGCAACGGGAGTCTATGGCTGGCAGCCTCCGAAAAATGGTGAATACCAGAAAAGGATCCAGGCCTTGGCCCGTTGGGCGCCCTGTATCCGGACACGATATGGGAAACGGAAGGTGATACCCCGGCTTTCATGCATGTCTATCCGAACGGACTGAACGATCCCGAGAAGATCGACCAGGGCGGTTGGGGCGGCAGGTTCAGTTTTGAGAAGAGGGCCGGTATTCGCAGCATGTCGGAGGTCCACAAGATTAACGAGAACGCGGAACCCCAGTTCGATCCCTACTACATGCATGGGAACACTCCGGAAGGAGCCAGGGCGATCAAGCGCTGGAACAAGGGCTATGACAACGATTTTGAGGCGCGCATGGGTTGGAGCGTGACCGGCAAGTATGAAGATGCCAACCACCACCCGGTAGCAGTACTAAATGGCGATAAGAGTCGTGAGGTGTTAAACATCACAACGGTCCCCGGTGCTATCATTGAACTAAGTGCCGGCGGATCCAGCGATCCTGATGGGGATGAAATATTTTATTCCTGGTTCTTTTACGAGGAACCCAGCTCCTATAAAGGAAGCGTAACGATCGAAACCCGTTCATTGCAGACTGCTCAAGTGGCCATCCCACCGAATGCTGCTGGAAAAAATCTCCATTTAATACTAGAGATTCATGACAACGGCATTCCCAATTTATATGCTTATCGCCGCATGATTATTCATGTGCAGCCAATAAGTAATTAATAGTTTAAGAAAACAGAAAAATTTACAGCAATGAAACCGAATAATTTTAATACAGAAATATTGCTAATAATAGCCGTTGCCTTAATTGCTATATCCTGTAAATCTACAGGACGCACCGACACAGATGGTCACTCCAACGATAACATTCGCCCCTACTCTAACAATCCGTACTATTGGCAATACAAGGGAGAGTCTTTGTTATTGCTGGGCGGCACCTGGCAGGATAACCTCTTCAATCACCCTGTGGGACTTGAACGACATCTGGACCTCCTGATTGAAAATGGCGGGAATTATGTACGCAATACAATGAGCCATCGCAACACGGGCAATGTGTTTGCCTACACTCAGACGGATGGGAAATTCGATCTGGACCAGTTTAATGAAGAGTATTGGCAACGTTTTGAAAACTTTCTGACAATGACACGTGATCGGGACATCATTGTACAAATTGAAGTTTTTGATCCCTGGGATATTTTTGAAGATCATGAAGCACAGGGAGGATGGTCAGAAAACCCTTTTAACCCGGTCAACAACGTTAACTACACCGATGTCGAATCAGGATTGCCAACTGCTGCAGATTACGCCCCTGGCGGTTCTCCAAGTGACCATACTTTCTATTATACTGTTCCGGCCCTCCATAATAATCAGCTTGTTTTAGGTTATCAACAAGCTTTCGTTGATCAGTTACTCTCCATTGCGCTGGAATTTCCGAACGTCATTTACAGCATACAGAACGAAACAGGAGAAGAGTTAGCTTTTGGTGACTACTGGGCCGACTACATTCATCAGAAAGCTGAAGATGCCGGAAGAACTGTGTATGTTACCGACATGCGTCGAAATGCGGATCTTACGGCATCCGATCATTATCATACTTACGACAATGCTGAACGGTTCAAATTTCTCGACGTTTCCCAGAACAACTGGATGACCGGTCAGCATCACTATAACCAGATGCTCTACGTAAGGAATTACATCAGCGAGGCTCCGCGTCCAATCAACAATGTGAAAATTTATAACAGGGATGGTGATGAAGAATCTGTAGCCCGTTTGTTTCGTATTGTTTTTGCTGGTGGATCCAGTGCCAGATTCCATCGGCCGGCTTTTCGGGATGATGCGGGTGCTCATGAGGTTTCTACAAGTTGGGGATTAGGTTTGGGGCCCCGGGCTCAATCTACGATTCGCAGTGCGAGAATTCTGGCTGATTCATTTGATCTTTTCGCCTCCCAACCAGATAACGATCTGCTGTCGGATCGTTCGGATAACGAAGCTTATGCCCTGGCAAACCGGGGACAGCAATATGCTGTTTACTTTCCTAATGGTGGAGAGGTCACCTTGAATGTTTCATCTATACATGATTCTTTGGAACTTCGCTGGCTCGACATCAACTCCGGCACATGGCTGGAAGCTCAATATGCCGAAGGGGGTGGAAGTGTTTTATTACAGGCTCCGGATTCAGGCCACTGGGCGGTTGTGATTCAGAATGATTTAAAAACGGAAGACTGACCCATAATTAACTGATATAATGCCGCTGGAAGAATCCTTTGGTTGGGCGTCAGGTTGTTTTACCGCCCTAATTCAGCCCAAGTTCGAGGCTTTTTCCGTTCATGTTACCTGACGTCTTTGCGTTTTCGGAAAAAAAATCCGCCGACTCCGAGGGAGCGGCGGATTTTTGGGCGACTTTCCGTCCTCGGACTCGAATCTCAATTTATCATCGCCCGACAGATGCCTGCAACTGCTGGCGACGATAACGCAGGAATGCTACCGAAAGCAGTGCCATTGCGCCTCCCCAAAGAGCATAGGTGCCGGGTTCCGGGATAGCCGCCACGCCGAATTCGGCAACTCCGCTGCTTGTAAGACTGCTGTCCTGATCCGGTGTTTGGCTGCGAAATCCAAATCCGACCCATTCCGATGAATCAGGACCGAAGAAGGCCGCTGACACAGTAGCTTCGAGGACCACCCCAAGATCCTGTTGGGCGGTATGATCGTAAGCCCACATTTTTATGTCACGCTCGCCATTGACTTCATCGGTCCAACCCAGCGTCACATTATAGAAGGAATTGGGATTAATATTGCTCTCCCCCGATATGCGGCTTCCACCCGGGTCCGGGTTGCGAAGGTTCCACGCCGAGTTTTCGATCCCGAAAAGGAAGGGGATGTCCGCGAAGCCTGATGGATCAGCCAGGAGAGGGAATGCACGAGTCGTAGCTACCCCCGAGCCTCCTGAATACATAGTCACGGTAAACGAATTGCTCAGCCAAGGAGTACCCGTATCTCCAGGCAGAGGCTCACGGCGCGGAATCGCGCTGCGCCAAGGGTCGGAGACGTTGTTCAGCTGAGCCATCTTGCCGCCGGCCCAGTCTCCGCTGGGGCCATGCACATTCACGACGGAATCATCACTTCCTTCGAAGGCCAGCCAGTTATTGTTTCCGATAACCGTTTCACCTTCATTGAAGTCTTGCCACAAGTAAACCATGCCGGCCTGAACGCCGACATTCCTTTGCTGGGCTTGCGCGTCAATGAGCAGAAATGAACCGAACGCAAATGCGCCGGCTGTGAGGTATAGTATCGTTCGATTTGTCATTTTTTATCTTCTTGTGTTTGATGTTCGTTGGGATCCTGGTAAGGGCATTCCTAATGCAATAATCGGTTTAATATGCCTATCCTTCATGGAAGTGCCGCCGTGAAAAACATGGGGCACGTTCTCCTATCATTGAGGAGGTGGGCAGCCATCTCCGGCCGACACGGAAGTTTCGTTTAAGCTTTTTTATGGCTTGCGATGATTCCAGCTTCGAACTTTTCTTGATTCAACCCGTTGAACTCCTTTCAGCATTAATGCCGGTTACACTTCAAAGTATTGCCGATCACCTGGGCGTCAGCCGCTCGACCGTTTCGCTCGCCTTGCGAGATGATCCCCGGATTTCCACTTCCCGCCGGAAGCGAATTCAGGAAGTCGCACAGGAACTTGGCTACCGTCCCAACGCCCTCATTTCCTCGCTGATGTCGCACCTTCGCGATTCGAAGAACCCGCCTCAACGTACCGGCCTGCTTTATTTGATTTCGGGACCGGATCCCTCGCCCGGACCACCCGGCACCCTCTTTCACACCTATTATGCCGGTGCCGCTCATCATGCGGCCCGGCGCGGTTACCATCTTGAACAGCTCTGGGTCGGAGACCCTCAGCTTACCGAGTCCCGACTGGAGAAGATCCTTTGGGCCCGGCGTATTCCCGGCGTCATCGTGGGGCCGCAAAGAGGCGAAGGTCCTTTGCCAACGTTACCCTGGGACCGGCTTTCCGCCGTCATGCTCGGCCATCCCTTCCCGGATTCCCCGCTGGATCGAGTCAGCGTCAATTACTACACTTCGACCCGTCTGGCCCTGGCATTTATCAAGCAAACCCTCCGGCATCCGGTTCGTCTGATCCTCCCGGCACTGCATGACCGAAAGACCAACCACCTCTGGGTAGCGAGTTATCTCCAGAAGCGCCTGCGAAACCGGAGCCTTCGAGCGCCTTTCATCCTGGAGAGCCCGAGGCGTGCGGTTGAATGGGTTGAGCGGAATCCCCAATGCACCGTTTTGGGAACCAACCTCGTGCGAAGTTGGCTGCAAGACGCCGGTCTTCACGATAAGACCGACTTCAATTTTGTGAGCCTCAGTGTTGAACACTACTCGGACGTTACCGGGGTCAAGGAACCGACCTGGGAAGTGGGAGTCGAAACCGCCGGACGCCTGATCGATTTGATCAGTAGAAACACTACAGGCATTCCGACCCATCCACGGATGATTTTGGTGGAACCTTCCTGGCAGGAGGGAAAAGTCTGACCCGCAACCCTTGCGCCAAACGTCGTCAAGGCCTTGTCACCTGCAACTTCATGAAGCGTGACGGCTGATCGTCTATCGATTCGGGATCGGTGACGGTCTTTAGGACGCTATCCGCCGAACCGCCCGGGTAGGCTTCATCGGAGCTTGCCCAAATCTCGATCATGTCGTCGAGGCGATTGCCGGCAAGAACTCGGTAAGTAATATCGGTGGCGTCTCTCAGCCACGGGAAAGTGAGCGTCAGGTGACGTTCGCTCAGATCGGCCCTCCATCGGGGAAGGGTATTCGCCGTGGGAATGCCGCCTGTGGCGTATTGCAGAAGGTTCGGAATGCCGTCGCCGGCCGGATCAGCACCGTCAGCGGCCTCTCCGCTGTTCTCAACCGTGCCGAAGAAAATTCTCCGCCATGCCTGCAAAGGCTCGAAGACGGTGTCCGCGGCCGGGAGGTCAAACCGGTCCAGCACAACCCAGTAGTCGGAGGAAGAGGCGTTCCGCCCAACGACGTCGAACCTCAGATATTTAGCACCGCCAGTGGCCAGGTCGAGCGGTATAGGATCGAGGTCGCCATAGGCCAACGAGGAGGCATAGAGATCAACCGGGTCGCCGAGCGGGGTAAAGGGGCCCCCTTCCGAGTCGGCGATCGAAACTTGAACAATACCCCGGTTCGGGCCTGGTTTAGCGCGAACCAGAAGGTCAAGAGGGCCGGCTGCAACGCTCGGAAGCTCGAACATGATGTATTGGCCAATGGCGGTGGCATCCAGGGAAACGGCAACGCCGCCACTCGCAGTCCCTTCGTTGAATGTGCGGTGGGAGCCGACGCCGGTTCGAACCAGGTGCTCCGCCTCATAGCCCCCGGGATTGACCTGAATGAAAATCCGGTCGAGTACGACGCCCGGGTCGATCATCTGGATTTCGATCGTCTGGCGGCCCGGCTCGGCAATCGTGTGATAGGAGATGCCTTCCGAGTAGGCGCGAAGAACATTGGCGTTCCACGCCGCCGTGTATTCGTTGGCGTGGAGATCGAGGACCTGCGGTGTGTCCCCGTTGATCGACACAGCGTAACGCACGCCCCCGTGATCGGAAGTGATGCGATGGGTCGGAAGACACTTGACCCTGACCTGGACCGAACCACTCGTAAAAGAATGAAACTCATACGTCAGAGATGGCGTGTCGGAGTATAGGGAAGCCGGATCAATACTGTCTGCAGTGACTGGCTCGATCGTCATTCCGTTTCCGCCGATCGTGGCGCCCGAGACCGTTCGCCACCCCACGCCGGCGGCGTTGTCGTGCCGGGCGGTGTAATCCGCGGCTCCAATGACGACGCGACCGTTGTCCTCCACCGCGGCGTGTAAGGAGGCAACGTCGAGGCCCAGCGGGTTGAAGACTTCGACCTTGACGGTGTGACTGGAGCCTTCTGCCTCGATCGTGATCGAGCCGGGAATGGCGTATCCGCGCGGAACCCTTGTCCAATCGATGTTCACCCTTAGGCGGGCGTCATCCGTGCCGGAGGCCTGGCTGAGGAGAATCCAGTCATCACTCGCCGTGGCAACCCAGGAAAAGCTTTCAGAGCCGGTATTAAAAACGTCGATGAAACGGCCTTCGTCGCTGATCCGGCTAAAGGCCGCCAACTTACCGTCCACACCTTCGGAAAGCGGGCTGGCCGCCCCCTCGACAACAACGCCCAAACCGGCGGCGGCGGGCGGACTATAGTTGCCGACGGATGGCATGATATAAGGAGATTGCGTCTCCCTCGCCCACCCGGGCAGTAACGAAATCGCCATGGGATTGATCATGTAATTCCATTTTCCCTCCGCGTTGACGAGGTTATAGAACGCGGTCTCCTCACGGAGCGCGGTATCGGCGGCATGAGCTTCAGCCGCCAGCGCGGAGGTGGCACTCCGGCCTTGTTCGGCCCAGAGGCGACTCCGCTCGGCAAGCAGAACTTTCTTGTTAACCTGGTAAGAGCCGCGGATAGGGAAAAGAACCATGGCGTAGTAAGCGGGCCTCATTTCCGCGGACAATTGCCCGTAAATCGCGTCGGCCGCGGTGACAAGCTCGGTGAACTCGTCGAGGCGGGTTTGGGCCTCGTCGCCCCGACCTTCTCTGCCAACGAAGTCGAAACCGGTGGTCGTATGGTTGAGGTGTTCAGGGCGAACAATGATATTGAGGCGATAATATTCCTCGAGGACGGTGGCAATGGCATCGGCGTGAACGGACCCGAAGCTTCGCGCGGCCCACTCCGCCAGATAGGCGTGCTGATCGAAGTCGCGGAAAGCCTCTGGATCGCGCGCCATGCGCAGGAAGAAATCCGTACCTATTTCATGAGGCTTGATATCGCCGATGTTTACAATCCACATGCGGCGAGCGTCGAAGTCCCAGGCCTTGATCATCTCTGAGCGCGTCATGCCGGGCGGCGTTGTGCAGAACCAAAGATAACTGCGGGGCACTCCCCAGTAAGAGAGGTGATAGTAAACGCCGGAGCCGCCCGAGCGAGCTCTCTCCTCCGCGTTGGAAAGCTGACGAATGTAGCCATGGTTGTCATCGACCCACAGGATGGTGATGTCGTCGGGCAGTTCCAGGCCGGACTGGTATTGAACGAGTGTCTCCTTGTAGGGGATGAAAATCTGCGGGACCTGAGAGGGGTCGGGGTTCACATGGTCGGCGAGCATCTGTCGCTGATCCGGGATGATCTCGTTTTGAATCTTTTCCGCCTTTTCCGCATCGGTCGTACCCGGCGGCGCGAGCATGCCGGCATCCGTGCGCCCGCGCATGCCCACCGTGTAGATGTTCTCGTAGCCGGCAGTCTCGATCACCCGCTCTTCCCAAAAGTTGTAGATGTTGGTGCGGTTGGTCCAATAGTTGTAGGGCCCAAGGACACTTTCATCATACTCGTGACTGTTGCGGAGCATCGGTTCGTGATGGGAGGTGCTGATGACGATGGCGTAGTCGTCGGCCACGACTTTGTTTTCTGGAATCAGGTAGAACGGAGTGGTCTGCACCGGCCATTCGTGCATGGCCGGCCAAATCACATTGGCATGGAGCCGGAGCAGGAGTTCGAAGATGGTGGCATACGTTCCGGGCCCGATACTACCGATTTCCGGCTCGAAAGTGTTGGCCGCCCACGGCTGCAGTCCCCAGTCCTCGTCATTGAGGAAAATGCCACGATACTGGACGCCCGGAGTGGGCTGGACGTAAACACCGCTCTCTACGTGTACCGCCGCTTTTTGCGGTGTCGGCACATCGCCCCACCAATACCATGGCGAGACTCCCATGGCTTCTGAGAGACCGAAAACGCCGAAGGCGGTTCCTCGGCGATCGCTCCCCGCAATGACCAAAGCGCGCTCAATTCCGGGCAACGGATCGGTTATAACGGCCGCCGTGTAGGCTTCCCATTCTCCTTCGATGAGACTCACATCCAATTTTTCGTTCGCCACCAGGTCATCGATCAGGGAGCTCTGACCGAGTGTGCCAACGAGGATCGGCTGAGAACCGGCGACGGGAGCGCCGGTGGAAACATCAGAAATGAACCCGGTCACCCGTTCGATGTCATCGCGCAGGGCTTCGGCGGCAATGCGTACGACCGCGGCATCGTCCGCGTCATAATGAATCGAGGCCGCCTGGTCGCTTGCCGCTACCGAAAACCAGCCGGGTAACGCAATCTCGGATACCTCCAGGAAGGGCGCGGCCATGTATTTCTCCGTGACGGCAGGGACAACCGAAAACGTAAGGGATGTGGAAACACTTCGCTCCTCAGCGTCACTGGCGAGGATAATCAGTTCGATGGGACCAAGGGAAATGTCAGCGTCGAGAGTGGCCAGAAAGGAAAAGCGATAATCTCCGTCGACGTTGTCGCCGTGAGTGCCATCGCTGTGAAATTCTTGAGCCGAGGAACCCCCGATAGGACTCAGATCGGCGACAACGATAATATCGGTGCTGTCCGGCTCGGTCGCGGGGGTGACCTCGACGGTGAGCAGGATTTGTTGCCCCGGGGTAGCACTCGTCGGAACGGCGGCTGCCGCGGCGTAAAGGGGCGTCCCGCCGGTCTGAAGGCGGACCTCGTCGCCGATGGCGACGATCCGGAAGTCGGCTGCGTTCGCCGGTGGGACTCCGACCCAGGTGGCGTCGGAATTGGGGCGGCCGGTTACAGAATCGGCGGTTGCCAATAGATAGGAAACGGAAGGGTCGAGTTCGGTCAACCCCTCGCCGCCTTGCAGGTGGAAAGAGGTCTGATCGAGCGACAGCGTGCCGCCAACCGCAAAGAATTCATGATCCGGCCCTGCCGCGTCAGCGAAATCGAGATGGACGGTCGCGCCCGCTGCCAGGGTCAGATCGTCGCGGAATGAAAGCGAGCCGGAGTGGTCATCGCCCCCGAAATGGAGCTCCGCCGCATCCCCGAGCGTGAGAGATCCCTTGATTTCTCCCTCACCGCCAAGGCGCATGCCCTTCAAAGTCGGGGCCGCGGACGAGGAGACATCCAGCGTTCCTTCAGTCGAAAGCGTGATCGAAGGAACCTCGAGGGATCCTCCTCCCAGCGCAAGCGTTCCCGATTGGATGGAGAGGTCGCTCTCGAAGGTATTCGCTCCGGTGAGAGTCAGCGTGCCGGCGCCTGTTTTCACCAGGCGGCCCGGGCCGTGGAGCGCGCCGGTAAAGGTGGTGTCCAGATCATTTCCACCGACCTCGAGTGTCACGGGGCCGTCGCCGGTATCGGCGAGTCTCTGGCTGGAACTGCCGGAGAGCCCGCCGATATGGAAAGGACCGGTGTTGGCGTCGGCGGCGAAAGAAACGCCGTTTGCGGAGGAGGCTAAATTGAGATTCGCGTGGCGGAGGGCTTCCCGGTGATTGAGCTGGAGCAGGCGATGAGTGGCGCTGGCAATGAAACCGTTGCCCGGCGTGGCGACTGTGATCGTCCCGCTGTACGGATTGGCGGCGCTCAGCACGACGACACCAGTGTTGGTTCCGGCGTTGGAGGATCCGGCCACGGTGAGCGCGGCGGAACCGGAGATTGGGGCCGTGATTTCGAGCGTCTCGAAGAATTCGCTGTTGTTGGCCGGAGCGCCGAGGGCGCCGAGAAAGGAGGGCGCGGTGACCTCTATGGCGCCGGCGACGATCAGTTTGCCCGTGTCGGCGTTGGTGCCGGCCTCGTCCAGGGTTCCGCCGTTAAGAATGAGTTGGCCAATCGTGAGAGTTTGGACGCCATCGCTGATTTTCCCGATGAGACGACCGCCGGGATCGATCGTAAGCGAGTCTCCGCCAAAGGTGAAGGAACCGGCGGTCGTGGGAGAGCGAAGGAGCCGGTTGCCCGTAAAATAGCTCTTGCCTGGACCGGGCGCCAGGCCGTCGCTCCAGTGGCCAGTGGAATTGAACGAACTGGTGCCGAAGCCGTCGTTGTTGAGAAGCGTCACATGCTGGGCGGAGACGCTGAGCGAAACGGCCAGGAAGAGGAAAAGCGCCAGACAGGTTTTGCCTGGCCGCCGGCCTGAAAAACCGGCGGCCTTAATTCTCCGCCAAAGATAAGCCGGCTGCTTCATCAGACGCGGGCTGGATGAGGGTGAAGGTGGGTGTGGTTGCGAGATCATTTGGTCCAAGAGGTTCAAGTGATGCCGCCGCTGTCAGCGGCTCAATACTTCTCCAATTCAATTCGTTGAACCAGCACGTCGCCACAGAGAATCGGCACGGGTGGCGCCGCTTTGCTGCACGCGTGACAGTAGGCTTGTCCCATACGCATCCGGTCCGACCCGCACGCGAAGAGCAATAGCGGCAGCCTTGTCCTTTTCGTAATCGAGTATTCGGAAATGTGGCGATCAGCGTTGTTTACCAATCAAGAACGACTCCCTCGACCGTTGTCATATTCCGCCAACCAGGCCGACGCGGCAAAACCTTCTTTCCCGTTCATTGGTTCAATGCTTTTCCACCGCATAATCGCCGTCGGAATGGGTAAGCCACGTCCTCGGATCATTCCGCTGGAAAATGATGACGCGTCTCCCGCGGCTCAGGCGCCGGACGTGGAACTTTCGGGTTCCTTCGGATGGGCGGGCACGGCCCTAAGGGTTGATCCTTCTTCCCAACGGCCGATGATCGAAGTGGTTGATGGGGTTCGGGGAGGGCCATACTCGTTGCGGTGTATCTGCGCGACGATGATCTCCACTCCGCTGGCCCCGAGCACGGCGGGTTGAAGGTCCAGCCCGGCGCAGGGAATCGGACTGGTCGAAGTATTGAGGCAGCAGAAGCCGTGGGTTTCGGGAATCCTCGCTCCGGCTTCTTCCATCCAGCTCATCGCGACGGGTTCGTGGCAGAGGACGACGTCCGGACGATTCTCTTTAAACCAGGGAAGAAACCCCTCCTTGCCGGGTCTGTACGCGAGCAGGGGCGGGCATTCTTCAAACGCCCGGCTGTGCCAGCAATAACCGAGAAAACTGGCGTGCCAACGATAAAGGATACCATGATCGAGCAACGTGTCCATGACCAGTCCGGGGCGCCGGTACCCTCTCGCGCGGAGCTGGTCGAGCAGCATATGCATGGACTGATAATGATCCGAGTTCACGGTGGAAATCGGCGGTTTCCGTAGAATGTAATCCATGTAAACGGCCGAATAGCGGGACCAGTCCAATTCGCTCAGATCGATCTCAATCCCGAATGGAAGGAGAAGAATGCCATTGGTCCCCCGGGTGCGCAGGATGCGATTCAACCGCTTGATGGGCATCTCCTTCCGATCCACCAAAAATGTCTCCGCCCTGAACCCAATCTCCGCGGCCCTCTCGCCGGCCCCATGGATCATGGCGGTATGAAAGCGATTTCCACCTTCCGTCCTGGATGCGGGACCGCCGATATCCAGGATGGCGATTGTTCCGCGAAAGGTCGTGCTCCTCGATTTGCGTATCTCCGACATCAGTGCTCCCGCCAGAGGGTTATGCTGATACCCTGTATCCCTTGCGGCCTTGATCACTCGTGCGCGGGTGGCGGGACGCACGTTGGGGCGATTCTGCAGGGCGTTGGAAACAGTGGTCGGAGAAAGCCCCAGACTCCGGGCCAGATCGCGCAGTGATGAACCTGTCATGCCGAATTGTCAGTAAAACCGAAAGGTGCCCGGTGAGCAAGCCCGGTTGTCCATGCGGTGTGTTGGCCTCATCAGGTACCGGTAAACGACCGGCGCCGATCGTCAATTGGACTGTCCAATTTCTCAAGGCTTTGCAACAGGAAGAGACCTTGAAACGATTACGGCATGCGCTTCGCTCACGAGAAGTTTCCTCAAAGAACATCGACAGACACTTTTTTATGACTTTGGCTCCTGCATTTCAAAGGATTAGTGGAATGTTGTCGGTTGCATCGTTTTTCGCTTCCCGAAGGGTTTTGCAGAGTGTAATTCCGCTACTGGCTTTTTTGTGCTTTCTGGCCCAGACTCAGGTCCATGGGCAGACGGCGGAAGTGATTCGCGAAGGCGACACCTGGCGGACAGTGGTCGACGGAACACGCGTCCATACCGGCGACAACATGACGCATGCCGTGAATGCAGCGGCCAATTGGATGGGAAATGGTCCCGGAACGATAAACGTCAGGGATTCCGGGGTGGCCGATGTATTCTGGGGGATGCAGCTCCGCGTTGGGCAAACCCTGGATTTTCACGGCAATACCGTGCATAGCGCCACCAACGTTATTCCCATCTATGGAGACCGGCGAGGAGATATCACGATTCGCAACGTTCGGATGACCGGGGCACCCCGATATGGAATCTGGTTTCGAGGCGGTTCCAATATCCACCTCCACAACATACGGATGCACTTGAGCCGCGGGTCCCTGGGGCTGGGAATCCGGGTGGATAATCACAGCGATCACGGTATCCCGACTTACAACTTAAAGATGACCGGGGAAATCTTTGTCGAGGGCGCCAGGCATCACGCCGTCGAAATATCCGGCATCGATGGCGTTGAGATCGAGCGGATTACGACGCGATACAGTGCTGGTTCCGGTCTGCAACTCAATGGCGTGCGAAATGCGCGAATCGGAACAATCGACGCCTACAGAGCCGCCTATGGAGGCGGGTACGCCGGACTGAGAGTGGCGAACGGAAGCGGTCCGAATATTCATGTGGAAAAGCTTTTTGCCAGAGAGTGCGGCAGGGGCTTTTTCAGCTTGTCGGGGAGCCAGGGAACCACTGTGGATTTCGTTGAGATATTCGGATGTTCAGGCCTCGGGATCTGGATTGAGGACACCCCCGACACGCGGGTTCTCAGCGGCTATCTCTGGGACAATGGGGCGCCGTATTCGGTTGGCGGGGAGGGAAGCTTCATTGAAATCAAAGAGGAGCCTCCGCCACATGAGTTCGTGACGCATCCCTCCAGTCAGGTGGTCGTTCAGGGCGAGGAGGCGGTTTTTCAAGTTTCCACCGTAGATCCGGAAGGCCTCGGTCTCGAATGGTATTTTTCGAACGATCTTACGGTCCGGGATTCCGACACGCTGGTGGGAACCGGGCCCACACTCTCGATAAGCAGTGTTCAGTCAAGTCACCAGGGATTCTACTACTGTAAAGTCGTAAATCCGGACCTGGGCGTGACTCGGCATTCGAGATTTGCGGGATTGTGGCTAGCGGATCTCCTGCCGTGGACAGAAGGGAGCACCTTGACGTGGACGGGAGCGAGTAACGCCCACTGGGACCAAAGCACGCCCAACTGGGCCACCGATGAAGGTCCGGCCTGGTTTTGGCCGGAGGGGGTGCAAGTGCGGTTCGACGACAGCAGTTATGTGTCGAATGTGATGCTTCAAGGGACGCTTCGTCCGGAAGAAGTCTTGGTCGATGCTTCGCAGAATTACGCGTTTGAGGGACCCGGCGAGATCGGCGGTGCCGCCACGTTGGTCAAGACCGGTCCCGGCACGCTGACCATGCACCGGGAGAACAGTTATTCCGGCGGAACCATTGTCGCCGGCGGCACTCTTGCCCAGGCGTGGGGCACGGCGGACTTCGTCTCTTTTGGCAGCGGTCAGATCACACTCCGCGGCGGGACCCTGGCCATGTGGGATCGTCACCAGGTCCACAACAGCCAGACCTACCATCTGGTAGTCCCTGACGGCGAGACAGGCGTCCTTCACGCCGATGCGCGCTGCGCCATTCACGGCACGCTCTCCGGCGGCGGCACGCTACGCATGCGGGTGCCGTGGATACGCACCGACCTCCACGCCGATTGGTCCGCCTTCGAGGGTCGGCTTGAATTGTTTCCCATAGAGGAAGGATCGGGGCACTTGCGGATGGCGAGAAACTATGACTTTCCGGGATTCCCCGACACCGCGGTCGATCTCGCCGCCGGCGTGTCACTTTACTACACCGGCACGCTCAATCCTGGAGGCACGACAGTGCCGATCGGAGCGTTGTCCGGAGAGCAGGGATCCCGATTGCTGGGCGGCCCGACCGGCTCCGGCGGCCGGCCGCTCACCTACCGCGTGGGTGGACTCGATACCGATGCGGTTTTCGCCGGGGATATCCGGGAAACGGAGGAGTCGAGCTTCACCAACATGTCGATCATCAAGACTGGAACGGGCACCTGGATACTGAGTGGAGAGAACGCGTGGAACGGCTCCATGATCGTGGAGCAGGGCCGTCTGGTGGTGTCCGGAGCGGTGGAGATCGGGCGTGAATTGAGCATCGACGAAGGGGCCGAGTTGGTGCTGACCGAAAGCGGGAGCATCGCCGCGGGAGAATCGTTGACCAATGACGGGGTGCTCCGAATTCACGGCTCGCCGGAACTGGATGTGGACGGCCCCTTCGTTAACAACGGAGTCCTTGACCTGATCAGAAGCACATGGACACCGCCGGACGGATTTCAGAACAACGGACGTATTTTGCGAGCCGGCGATGTGAGGACGAGCATGGAAAAAGCCTCCGACGCTACCGTCCGTATCCGATTTCATGCCTACCCGGGCCATACCTACCAACTGCAAAAGACTTATGAACTGTCGGACCCGGACTGGAGCGACGTGCCCGACGCATTTTTGGCGCCCGAGACGAAGAAGGAGGCGGTGTTCGAGATCTCTGATTCGGGAGAGCCGAAGAGGTTTTTCCGGGTGATAATTGGAGCGGAAACCTTCTAATCGCTTTTAACAAACAACACACAGGAACTAATCTTATGAAACAATCCGTCCTTGCATGTACAGCTTCTCTCGTGCTTGCGCTGAGCATTTCCGGCTTTGGCGCCGACACTGAAACCAACGCCGGCGAGTCTCCGGCTTTTGCCGCGGAGGTCTTTAGGGCCGGTGATGAGTGGCAAGCTCTCGTAGGAGACGAAACCGTGCATTCCGGTCTGGATATGCGGACAGCCATTCAGGCGGCGATCGATGGACTGACCCCGGACCGGGTTTCAAAGGAAACCGTTCTGATTCGGGATTCCGGAGTCATCGCGACCGACGAGGATTCCGCGGAGGGAATCGTGAAAATCAATTTGCCGTCCTATACGGTTCTCGACTTCGGGGACAACACGATCCATGTGCGACAGAGGGGAGACGCCAAGGTGAGCGCGGTGCGCGCCCAGGATGCCAAACAGATCGAAGTGCGGAATCTTCGAATTACCGGCAACGCGGAATACGGCATCTTCCTGAAAGGTTTCGAGGACGCGATTCTTTCGAACATCCATATTTCGATGGCTCCCATCTATTCGGAGGAACGTGGACACTCGGGAATTCGAACGGAGGGGGGCGAGGAGCCCTGGAGCGGAGACTGGAACAAGAATCTAACGCTCGAAAACATCTTTGTCGCCGACAGCAACCACCACGGCGTCGAGCTTTGGCGGACGGACGGAGTGAAAGCGACAACCATCACCACTCGCAACACCGGAGGGAGCGGACTCCAGCTCAATCAGACGCGCAACGCCAGCTTTGACCTCGTGGATGCCTACCGGGCCTGCCATGGAGGAGGTTATGCCGGTTTGCGCGCCGCCAATGGTTGCGGTCCCAATGTGCGAGTGGGAAAACTCATTGCCGTTGAATGCGGTCGCGGGATATTCACCCTATCCCACACCAAAGATGTCGCATTTGAGGAAGTTGACATCCGCCGCTCCACAGGCATGGGGATATGGATTGAAAACACACCGGATTTCGTGCTCAACGGCGGCTCCATTGTCGACTCGAACGGCGCCGGCATATTCATTTCCTCCCGATGGCAGGAAGAATTCGAACCTGCCAACAACATCCTGATTCAGAATGTGCGCATCAAAGGATCGGATGGGGCGGCGATTTATGAGCGCGGAGACCGCAGCCACAGCAATCGATTCCTTAACAACGATTTGCGCGGAAACGTCGACTGCCTTATCTCCAACGCCGAGGGATCTGTGGCTGAGGGTAACATCTGCGACTAGAAATTGGCGCCGAATAAGATGCTCCAATACGCTTCTCAAGCCTTCGCAAGACAAAGTGGTCGCCGAATTCGATCGGCGGGCCTGGAGTGCAGGTCGAAGCAGTGCAATAGGCGTCGGTGAAACGCACGGCCCTGGCAAAAAACGCGATGGCCGGGATGGCTTAGGCGGACGGTCGATTTGGTTTGTCAGGCAAACGAACCGCGGTGTACCTTTCTCGACGATCTGTGTCCGGAGATCCTGCTACGGTACGCACTTAGCAACGCGTCCTAAAGTACCGAATTCCACCTTCAACTGATTCCATTCCGATGACGAAAGCCCTTATCTTCTTCTCTGCCGATCGAGCTCTTTTCTCCCTGGTCGCCGGAGCGGCTGTTTTCATGGCCGGCGCGGCGTCCGCGGAGGATCCGGAGAATGCCCATCCGGGTTACAAGCTGGTCTGGGCCGATGAGTTCGACGTGGACGGCCCGCCCAATCCGGAGAACTGGAATTACGAGCACGGTTTTGTCCGCAACCAGGAGTTGCAGTTCTACCAACCCCAAAATGTCTGGTGCGAGGATGGTCTGCTGATCATCGAAGGGCGCCGCGAACGGGTGCCCAATCCCCGGTATAACCCGGACAGCGGCGATTGGCGCAGTTCGCGCGAGTACGCCGAGTACACTTCATCCAGCATCCGGACCATGGGGCAGCAGAGTTGGCAGTATGGCCGTTTCGAGATGCGCGGGCGCATCGACGTGCGCCAGGGTATGTGGCCGGCCTGGTGGACCCTCGGGGTCGAACGGGAATGGCCCTCCAACGGAGAAATCGACATCATGGAATATTACAGCGGCAACCTCTACGCCAACGTGGCGTGGGGCACCGACCGCCGCTGGACCGCAGCCTGGGATGCCGTGGCCACTCCGCTTTCCGAACTGGGCGGCGAAGACTGGGCGGACGATTTCCATGTCTGGCGCATGGATTGGACCGAGGATTACATTCGGCTATACGTAAACGACCGCCTGCTCAATGAAACCGATCTTTCGGGAACCCTGAATGCCGACGGATCCAACCCTTTCCACCAGCCGCATTACATGCTGCTCAACCTGGCCATTGGCAGCAACGGGGGGGATCCGTCCGAGACCGAGTTCCCGGCCCGATTCAAGGTCGACTGGGTAAGGGTGTATCAGAAAATCGACGACGAGGAAAACGAGTAGACCGGAGGGCAGTCATGATTATGCACCGCGGCGACGCTTTGTCACCGCGGCCGCCAGACCGGCAAGGACTTCTGCGGTCGTTTCCAGCGACATGCAGGCGTCGGTGATGCTTTGGCCGTAAACCGATTCCCTGCCTTTCACGTAGTCCTGGCGTCCTTCACGCAAAAAACTCTCCAGCATCACCCCCTGAATCGCCCGGCCACCGCCCGCGATCTGCTCCGCGATATTGGCAGCAACCTCAGGCTGGCGCCGGTAATCCTTGCCACTGTTGGCGTGACTGCAATCGACCATCAGGTGGGGAGGCAATCCGACTTTCGTCAACGCGTCTACCGCCTCAGCCACACTGCCTGCGTCGTAATTGGGTCCCGTCCGCGCGCCGCCGCGCAGGATCAGGTGCCCGGTGTCGTTGCCGGTCGTGCAGAAAATTGCGGTCACACCTTGTTTGGTGACGGAAGGAAACCAGTGCGAACACTGCGCCGAACGAATGGCGTCGACGCCCATCTGGACGTTTCCGCCAGTCCCGTTTTTGAATCCCACCGGCATGGAAAGGCCGGAGGCAAGCTCGCGGTGCACCTGGCTTTCGGTGGTGCGGGCTCCGATAGCCGCCCAGGTCACCAGGTCGGCCACGAACTGCGGAATGATGGTGTCGAGGAATTCGGTCCCGGTGGGTAAACCGGTTTCGATCACGTCCAACAACAGTTTACGGGCCATCCTCAGGCCGGCGTTGATCTGAAAACTGCCGTCAAGGTAGGGGTCGTTGATCAACCCCTTCCAGCCCACCACGGTGCGCGGTTTTTCAAAGTACACCCGCATCACCACCAGCAGTTCCCCGGAGAGCGGCTCGGTCAGCCTCCGCATCTCGCGGGCATACTCCAGCGCAGCCGCCGGGTCGTGGATCGAACAGGGGCCCACCACCACCACCAGGCGATCGTCATGCCCCCCCATGATCCGGGCGATTTCCTCGCGGTTACGTCGCACAAACTCCGCATCCTGAGCCGTTAACGGCAATTCCTCGATCAGAATGGCGGGCGGCACCAGGGGCCGCAGGGCTTTGATCCGGGTGTTGTCGATGTGGTCGAACGAATCCCCGGTGCTGATGCCGGTTGCTTCAATGATATGATCTGTCGTTTCCATTGAGACTTGAAAAGAAAAACATAGAATAGAAATGTCCGCTTGTCGCGGCAATAGTTGCCACCGCACAAAACACCCGTATGGGCGCGACGGGCGACACGAACCCGAATCAGGGATTCGCGGGCTTGATGTTTGGCTCCCACCCGAATTATTGTACAGGACACCTGGAATGCCTTCCCATCTTCAATCGAACCTGCCGGAACCGCCAAGCGAAAAGGAGAACGCCGCCGGCGGCAAGATCGATCCTTCTCCGCGACGGGTCTCTCCGCTGCACCCGTTTCTTCCGGCGGCGATGGGGGCCTTGGGTGTTGTGGTACTCATGTTCGGGGGTTACGAGATTGTCGAACGAATCTGGCTGAGCGACATCAGCGAAGAAGCGCGGAACAACCTTCACAGAATTCGTGGTGTGCTTACCGCGCTATTGGTCGGCGTTACGGTCGGCTGGATTGTGATTCGCTCCTCCCCGGCCTTGCTGACCGCCACCGCGGTGGAGGAGGACCTGCAGGCGGAACGCGTGCGCGAGCAGCGTATTCGCCTTTACGTGCAATGGTTCATTGCCATGCGCTGGATCGCGGTGCTGGTGGCGGGAAACCTGGTTTTTTTGGGCGTTAAAGTCTTCGAACTGTTGCCGTGGAGCACCTGGTGGCCGCTGGTGGGCACCGTGGGTGCGCTCGCGGCATCGAACATCCTTTATTCCCTGATGGTTCACCGGTCGGTGCATCCCCGCAGCCTCTTGATATCGCAGGCCTATGCCGACCTCGTAATTCTCGCCGTTCTGCTGCATTTTTCAGGCGGGACGCAAAACCCCCTGGCGGTGTTTATGCTCTTCCATGTCATTATCGGCGGCATCCTGCTGTCGAAGGCCGAGTGCTACCGTTTGGCCGCCGCGGGAAGTCTGTTGTTCGCCGCGGTCGCGTTCGGTGAACTGTTGGAGATACTCCCCCATCATCCATTCATGACGTTCTCTCACGATTCGGGTGGCAGTCCGGTGCATGAACCCGCCTACGTGCTTCCGGTGGTCGGTGTGCATTGGGCAATTCTTTTCCTTGTCGCCTTTTTTGTCACCACCCTCGCCGAACGCCTTCGCCGTAACGAGCGACGGGTGATCGCCCTGGCTGATCGGGCCTTGGCTGATCGGCAGTTGCTGGAACAGGCGCTCGAAAGCACGCGCACCGGCATGAGAATTCTTACCCCCTCGCTGGTTCCGGTTTCAGCTAACCAAAGATGGAAGGACTGGTTTGGCGAAATCGGCCAGGCATGCCAGATCTCTCCCGACCTCCCCAACATTGGCTGTCCGGCACGTGAATGCTTGCTGAAAGGCGAGCTGGATTCGCTCGAATTCGAACGCACCGCAGCGGATAATCGCCGCCAGCATTTTCACCTTGCCAGCGCCCCGGTACTCGACTCTCGCGGCGCCCTTAGCGGCGTGGTGCAGCTCGCACACGACATTACCGCGCAAAAGCGGGCGCACGACCGGATGATGCGGGCCGGACAGATGGCTGCCGTCGGTGAACTCGCGGGACAAATCGCCCATGAAGTCAACAACCCGATCGCTGTAATCAATGCCAAGGCCAGTCTGCTGCTGAAAAACCAGCGGAGGGAGATGTCCGATAAAATCGCCGAGGATCTGGGTAAAATAATGGATTACACCGAGCGGGTCGCACGCATAGCCCAGGGCCTGCTCTCCTATTCAATGCCTTCGCCGACCGTTCGCCGTCCGGTTGATCTGCGCGCGCCGATTCGAAAGTCGATCTCGATGATCGAACACCGCGCGCTAAACCGGGAAATCACCATCGAAGACAAACTTCCCGACACTCCAATAACGGCCAAAGCCAACGCCGCGGAAATGGAGCAGGTTTTCCTCAACCTTTTCATCAATGCGATCCAGGCAATGGAGAAAGGAGGCCGTATGACGATTTCGCTGGTTTCGTTTCCGGGCAAAGAATCCTCTAACAGTACTCTGGCCATCGCCGTCGACGATACCGGAGGCGGGATTCCTCCCGAGATTCGTGAACGGGTCTTCGAGCCGTTTTTCACCACCAAACAGGATAACCACGGCACGGGACTCGGACTCTCCATTTGCCAGGGTCTGCTCCGCAGTCATCAGGGTGAAATAGTCATTGAGGACGCTCCCGGAGGCGGGGCCCGTTTTGTGGTACGACTGCCCTCGGAATGATACCATCCTTTCAAAACACCCGGCCAGGGAACAAACACAGGCTGCCATGAGAAACATCCGCATTTTTATCGTCGACGACGAGCCCGGCATGCTTGAGGTCTGCGAAGATACTTTGAATGTACTTCCCGATGTCGAGATCGAGGTTGAATCGGACTCGAAAACGGCGGCGAAACGCTTGGCCGACGACGGATTCGATCTCCTTCTCACCGACATTCGGATGCCGGGTGTGGACGGAATGGAGCTGCTGCGAATCGCCAGGGAAAAGGACCCCAACCTGCCGGTGCTTATCCTCACCGCCTATCCATCGGTCGAAACCGCCGTCGAATCGATGAAGCTCGGCGCGTCGGACTACATTGTAAAACCCTTTAACACCGACGACCTGCTCGCCACCGTGAAGCGGCTGATCGAGGAACAGCGTTTGCGGGATGAGAATCAACTGCTGCGTCGCCAGGTCGAACGCTCCTACGCCTTTGGGGAAATGTTGGGTAAGAGCGAGGCCATGCAGAATATTTTTCACACTGTTGGGAGGGTGTCGGAGACCGACGTCGACGTGCTGGTCCTGGGGGAAACCGGCACCGGCAAAGAACTGGTGGCCCGCGGCATCCACCAGCGCAGCCGCCGGGCCGCCAGAAGATTTGTTCCGGTCGATTGTGGCGCGATTCCCAAAGAACTGATGGAAAGCGAGTTCTTCGGTCATGAAAAGGGTGCTTTCACCGGCGCCCAGAACCGGAATCTCGGATTGCTCGAATACGCCAACCAGGGCACCCTCTTCCTCGACGAGGTGGGCCACCTGCCTTCCTCCCTTCAGGCGAAACTTCTGCGCGCCTTGCAGGAACGCACCATACGCCGGTTGGGGAGCAATCGACAGCTCGACATCGATTTGCGCATCGTGGCGGCGACCTCGCTGGACCTCGATGCCGAAGTCAAAGCCGGCCGCTTCCGCCTCGACTTGTATTACCGGATCAACGTCGCTCGCATCGATCTCCCTCCGCTGCGTGAACGGGAAGGAGACATTCCCCTTCTGGCCGAACGCCTGCTGAAAAACTACGCATCTGAAATGGGGCGGCAGGAAACCGAACTGAGTCCGGAGACCATCGAAGTGCTTTCCGCCTACTCCTGGCCCGGAAATGTCCGTGAATTGCAAAACGTGCTGAAGCGCACCCTGGCCATGGTGCGGCACGACACCATCGTCCCGGACGATCTGCCGGATCACGTCGTCGCCGCCGCCCGGCACCTGCCGGCGGCGGGCGATAACGGCTTCTTCGCCCAACGTGAACGCCGGGTCGCCGCTTTTGAGCGCGAATACCTCAGCAGCCTCCTCAGCCGAACCTCAGGCGATGTCTCCCAGGCCGCCCGCGACGCCCAACTCCCCCGGGGAACCCTGTATCGCCTGCTCAAGAATCACGAACTCGATCCGGCGGATTATCGCTGAAAACCCGTGTGCGCCGAAGCCGGGGAATCCGGACCCACCCTTCCCGAAGGATGTCACATTCCCGTGACACCGGTAAATTCCGCTGTTTCGTTTTTGTGACACCGCCTTGAGAATCGCTTTACATGAGGTCCTCCGGGTTGGCAGACCTCCCCGTAGCTCCTCCTTGGCCCGGCACCGGGGCGGACGTGTCACGGCGGCGTGACGAACACCCAGGCTCGGTCCAGAGCTTTCAACGGCGAATCGAAAAAAAAGTGGCGTTTTTTTCGCGGCTTCAGGAATGCCAATCGTCCTTTGTTTAAACGGGTTACGGGCTGGAATCTTCCGCCTTACTCGTTTCCTCAAAACAAAAACTCCCCTGACTTCTGCCATTCGGCACGGTTGCTGCGGTAAATAGGCAAACCCTCGATGCCGGATGCTACGCCGGGAACGGGAAAACACCAAAAACCACCGGAAAATATGAATGCAGTGAATTCCATCTCAAGAAAAGCATTAGCCGTTGCCGGCTTGTCCCTGGCGGGCCTGGTCGCGGCGCCTGAAGCCGAGGCGATCCTCCTCACGGAAATCGACGGTTATGAACTTCACATGGAGGTGCACACCGTGGGACGTCTCCAGGCGCTCGACCACAACGCCGACGACAAATCAGCGGCGGGATTTGATAAGCAAGAGCTTTCCGACGCGGGGCTGCAGCACGCGATCGGCAATCTCGGATGGCGCCTCTTCTACGAAGACTACTACGAAGTGTTCTTTGACGTCACTCTCGCCAGCCGGGTGCACTCGGACAAAGTCTGGGGTCATCAGGGCTACATTCTCCTCAAGCGAATGCCCGAGAACTCCCTTTTGCCGGCCGCCAACGCAATTTTCGACCACATCGACGTGAAGGCCGGTCATTTTATGGTCAACTTCGGCAATGAAATTCACCGACGTTCGAATAACGCCGACGTCCAACGCAATCCACTGGTCGGCAACCCTGTGGTCAGCCCCCACGCGACCGAAGCCGGAATTGAAATCATCCATCAAAACGACCGGGGTTTCGGTGCCATGATCGGAACCGGCAGCGGAGTTGCGACCGAAAACTTCAGTGAAGGCGCCCGGTTCTCCTACCGCGGCAAGATTTGGGCCGATCTGCCGCAGATCCCGGTCGATGTCGCCGCCTCCTACTACCGTGCCAATCACGGCAGCAGCGTGGTTCGCGGAGCCAACCTTTTCCGCACGGAACGGCTTGGGAGCCAGTACGCCGGAATCTGGGATGACGGCGGCGCCGCCGGACAGGTCACGGTCGGCAACGGAACGGATATCGAAGCCTGGCAACTGGACGCCGGCTGGACGCCTGATGCCCGGCTGAACTTCACGGGCTTCTTCGGTCGGGCCGATGACAACAATATGGGCGGCAGCGAAGCCTGGCTTTACTACGGGGCCACCGGCCAGGTTTACCTTCTGCCGGATTCGGTTTACGCCGCGGCTCGTTACAGCGCGGCCGACGCGCAACGGTTTGCGGGAGACTCCTCTAATAACGGTCGTGTCGATCGCTACCAGGCCGGATTCGGAGCGTGGGTGTTGGACGGTCTCCTCCTCAAGGTCGAATACGTCTATCAGACCACCAGCGGTTTCGATCACGGAACGATGAGCGGCGTTGAACTCAGCCAGGATCCCAAGTTCCAAGGCGTGATCGCCGAGTTCTCCTTCTCCTTCTGAGGCGACAAATCCATAAGCGACTCCCGCACCGCCCAAAACGGGCGGGGGTCCATCCATCAAATCAACACCTCACCGAAACGATAACCATGAATATCCTGCAACAAACACTTAGAACAGCCGCTGCCGCGGGACTCGCGTACTTTACTCTCGGCGCCCTCCAGGCGGAATCGCTGGTCCTGGTTCCGGCCACCGACGACCGAAACACGGTCATGATCGAAGGAACCTCCAACGTTCGCGACTGGGACGCGGAATCGTCCAACATTGAGGGCACGATCGAAATCGAATCCAACGGCGCCTTTGACCCGGCAAGCTTCGATCCCGAGGCCTTCCTGGCACAAACCTTTCGCGCCAAGGTACGGATTCCCGCCAACTCCCTCGAAAGCGACAGCCGGCGCCTCACCTCGAACATGCACGACTACTTGAAGGTCAGTGACCACCGCTACATCGAATTCGAACTGAAATCCATCGAGTTGAACGGTGATTTCGACACCGCGGCGAATTCCTTCACCACCGAAGTGAAAGGAGTGCTCACCGTAACGGGTAACAGCAGCGAAACAACCTTTCCGGTGGAATGGACGGTAGAGGACAACCTCATCATGCTGAAAGGCAAAGCCGCCCTCAAAATGTCCGATTTCGGCATCGACCCGCCGCGGTTGATGTTTGGAACCATGCGGGCCGCGGACGAAGTCTCCGTGGAGTTTCAGTGGGTTCTCGAACAAAGAAGCAATTAAACTCCCACCGAACTGAAGTTCCAACCAGTGAGGAAACCATGCACCCGCCGCCCGCCATCCGCTCCCTGATCGCCGCGCTCGCCGCGTTCGGCGCCGTCGCCGGCGCGATACCTGTGATCGGGGAAACACGTGAAACGATTCGTTTCCGGGTCGTTTCACCGGTGGATGTGCGAGTGGCGGGCACTTCATCGCTGCACGACTGGGAGTGCGTCGGGGACCGCCTCGACCTGGCGGCGGAACTGAACCTGACCGAAGAACAGTTCGAACGGGTGGTGGAAGCCTCCTGGGCCGGAGCCCTCTCTTTCCCCATCGATTTCGAGGAGAAAGACGAAACCGGCGGATCCCCGCTTCGGGTTGAAGTGCCGATAGAAGCACTCGAGTGCGACCGCTCCCGGATGCAGCGGGATCTCCGCAGAACCATTCGCTTTGAAGAGTATCCAATAATTGAGTACCAGTTGAAATCGGTGAGCGACGGCGCCGCGTCCGGGAACGGCGAACCGGCTCTTTTCCTGACCGTGACCGGAGACCTTAGAATCGCCGGGGTCACCCGCGAGGTCGAGCATGAGGTCGAGATTCGTCAGATCCCCGGAAAACGTTTCGAGATTCGAGGCGAACTCGCTCTGAAGATGAACTGGTTCGAGATGGAACCGCCCACCGCCCTCTTCGGACTGCTGCGCGCTCACGACGCCTTCAAAGTCAATTTCCATTTCGAAGCCGAAATCGATCGAACCGATCCAAACGACAACCCGGAAACGGGGCGCTCCTCCACTGCCGGACGCGCGGCCCGTTCCCTTTAAACGCCACACAAGACATTGATCTCCATGACCCGCCAGCCGACACAGGCTCAAAAAAACAATCCCGACGTGGAAGAATCCGAAGCCACGCCCGAAACGATCCGGGACTCCGTCATCCGCATCGCGGGCAACTCCCAGGACGGCATTCAATCGGTCGGCGCCATGCTGGCCCGGCTGGCCGGAAGGAGCGACATGGATGTCATGACCTACATGACAATCCCCGCCACCATCTCGGGAGGCCCGTCGATTTTCCAGGTGCACATGGGCAGCGGTGAGGTGTTGAGCGCCGGCGACTCTGCAGACATCCTGGTCGCCTTCTACCAGCATTCCTACGAAACCCACCTCGACAGTTTGCGCGATGGCGGCATTCTGCTGTACGACTCAATCCATGTAACTCCGGATATCGATCTGCTCCGTGCCCGGCGAATCACTCCGGCCGCGGTCCCCATGACGTCGCTGACCGTGGAAATTCTGGGTGGCACCGGCAAACAGAAGGGAAAGAACATCTTCCTGCTCGGTCTGCTGGCCCGCGCTTTCGACCTGAACATGAAAAAGGTCCGAAAGCTGATCAAGGAACGCTTCACCGGCAAGGACGATTCGGTGGTTCGCAACGCCCTTCTGGCATTGAACGGCGGATACGCTTATTCCATCGGCGACGTGATGTCGCTGTATTCATTCGAAGAGCCGGTGGCCACCGGACGACCGAAAGTGACCATGACCGGGAACCAGGCGCTGGCGTACGGAGCCATCGCCGCGGGGGTTCGCTTCGGGGCCGCCTATCCGATCACTCCGTGGACGGAAGTCATGGAGCAACTCCGCCAGGATCTCCCCAAGTACGGGGGTTCCTTTATCCAAACGGAAGACGAACTGGCCGCCATCTCAGCCGCCCTCGGCGGGGCCTACGCCGGAGTAATCTCCATGACGGGATCCAGCGGGCCCGGGCTATCGCTTAAAAGCGAGGCCATCAGCTACGCGGTCATGGCTGAGATTCCCCTTTTGGTCGTCGATGTTCAGCGCGGCGGTCCTTCCACCGGACTGCCGACAAATGTTGAACAGTCCGATCTGAACATCGCCCTGCACGGTGGACACGGGGACGCCCCGCGGGTCGTCGTGGCCCCGGCCAATGTTGAGGACTGCTTTTACCTGATGGTGGAAGCGGTCCGCATCGCCTGCGAGTACAGCGTTCCGGTCGTTTTCCTTAGCGACCAGGCGTTGGCCACACGTATCGAAGCTTTCGATCTCCCGAAACTTGCCGACATCGAACCCGCGCAGATCAGTCGGCCGAAGTCCGTTCCAGACCACAAGCCTTATCCTTTCGACTCCATTACCCGGCACGTTCCCCCGGGAACGCGCATAGAGGACGTCCACTACCCGAACATCACCGGCCTCGAGCACAATGAGTACGGCCACCCTTCCGCAAATTCCAAAGTCCACGCGGCAATGACCGTCAAACGGCGCGTAAAGCTCGATCGCCTGGCGGCAAAACTTCCAACACCCCAGGTCTACGGTCCCGGAGAAGGCGAAATTCTGCTGGTCGGCTGGGGGTCCACCAAAGGGGCCATTCGAGAGGCCGTGGATCGCGCCAAAACCCAGGGTCGCACCCTCAGCGCCCTCCATCTTCGCCACCTAAATCCGCTTCCCTTGGGCCTGGAGGATATATTCCGGCGCTTCGAGAAAGTGCTGGTGGTGGAATTGAACGACCACGACTCCCACGGATGCGGGCAACTGGCGCGCATTCTTCGCGCCGAAACCTGCCTGAAGCGAATTCAAGGCATCACCAAGAGCGACGGCTTGTCCTTCCGGGTCCGAGAGATCCTTGAACGCCTGCCCGAACCCGGGACCGGGACGAAAAAGAGAGAATAATTCCCATGCAACAATCCATCCCATCAATCAAGACCGAATGCCCCCCCGCCTGCCCGGCCTCCGGCATAGCCACTCGCGCTTCGTTGAAGGCCGACAAACCCACCTGGTGCCCGGGATGCGGGGACTACACGGTCCTTGCGACCTACCAGAAATTGCTGGAAAAACGCATGCTGCCGCAGGAATCCATCGTCACCCTCTCCGGTATCGGGTGTTCGTCGAGATTTCCCTACTTCGTCAACACCCACAGCGTCCATTTCATCCACGGACGTATTCTTCCATTCGCAACCGGAGTGAGTCTCACCCGTCCCGACCTCCATCCCTTCGTGTTTATCGGAGACGGCGACGCCTACTCAATCGGCGGCAATCATTTCGACCACTGCGCCCGCAAGAACGTGCACATGACGGTGATCGTCATGGACAACCAGGTGTACGGTCTGACCAAGAAACAAACCTCGCCCACCTCGCCGGAAGGCTTTCGGTCGAAAACCGATCCGTGGGGCTCCAAAACCACGCCGCTCAATCCCACCAGGAAGCTGATTTCCAGCGGCGCGAGCTTCGTCGCCCGCACGATCGCATCCGAACCGAACCATATGCTCGCCATGTTTGAGGAGGCTTTCGACCATGAAGGCTTCTCCGTGGTGGAATGCCTTTCGGAATGCGTCCAGTTCAACCGCGGTTCCTACGATGCCGCCAATCCCCGGAAAGGCGGTGAGTTTCCCCTGGTTCCGGCAGGACACGATATTACCGATGAGGAAGCGGCCTACTCTCTGACCAAAAAGGCTTTCCCAGGTTATTTCGGGATCTATTACAGATCGCGCCGCCCGACCCTCAACGAGAACGAAGCCGAGATCGCCGGCAAGCTGGCGCCGCGACCGAAGGGCTTGATGGCGTCCGAGATACTTCGTTCGGCGCTCGAAAGATTGACCTGATGATGGAGCAATGAACTACCGGTAAAACGCAATCGCTGCACAGAAGAAGTGAGCGGAATCCGCGACAATGCTCCTTTGAGAAACGTCGCATTTTCCGCAGGAGCCAGACCGGCAATCGAACCCGAAGGAATAGGAAAGACAATCGCAGTATGACCGAACCGCTACAGATCCACATCATCTATCTGATCGCCTTCGGTTTTCTCGGGTTCGTCTTCGCGCTCGCGCCTATTCTCATTGCCCACCTGCTAATGTCCCGGGGCTCCCGCCAGACCATGAACCGGGTGGGGCAATTCGTTGAGTGCGGCGCTGAGCCCATTGGCGACGCCTGGATTCGCTACAGCGCGGTTTACTACCTTTACGCCCTGGTCTTCGTGGCCTTTGCCGTGGCCGTCATCTTTCTCATCCCGGTCGCAGTCATCTACGACCGTGTGTTCCCCTACCGGGACCTGATCGGCCTCGCGGTTTTTCTCGGAATCCTGTCTCTAGTGGTCGTGTATGCCTGGATCAAAGGCGTCTTCGAATGGATCAACCGTCCGCCGCCCGCAAAAATCATGAAGGAGGAATTATGAATCACGAAGGAAGCAACGATTCCGGGCCGTCAGTTCCTCAACCGGATCTTTCCTCCATCGTCAAATTCGCCAAACTCGACGATCTGATCGCTTTGGGGCGAGCCAACTCGCTTTGGCCGTTGACCTTCGGACTGGCCTGCTGCGCCATTGAAATGATGGCGGCGGGCGCCTCGCGCTTCGACATCTCCCGTTTCGGAGCGGAGGTGTTTCGGCCCTCCCCGCGGCAGGCCGACGTCATGATTGTCGCCGGAACAGTCAACCGGAAGATGGCCGATATGGTCAAAACCCTCTACGACCAAATGCCCGAACCCAAATGGGTCATCGCCATGGGCAACTGCGCGATTTCGGGAGGCCCCTTCGTCAATCCGGACCAATATTCGGTCGTGATGGGGGTAGAAGAACTCTTTCCGGTCGACATCTACGTGCCGGGCTGCCCGCCGCGGCCGGAGGCGCTCATTGAAGGAATCCTTGAGTTGGAACAAAAAATAACCGGCCACCGGCGGTGGCCCAGAGTGGAAACCGAATGAGCCCGCCGATCGAAAATCTTCAAGGGCTTTTCGCCAAACGCTTTCCGGCAATGAGAACTGAGAATCCATCCCCGGCAACCGAAGCCGGCACGGAGGCAAACGAGGAAGCCGGACCCGAAGCGGTGGCACCGGAACCCTGCCGCCGAATGGAACACGCCAAAGTGGGTTACGACCTCGACCTGACCGTCGAGCCGCACGATGTGCTCGAAGCAGCCGGGATTCTCGACAACGAAGGTTTTGCCATCGACATGGTCACCGCGATCGATTGGCCGGATGAGAACCAGTTCGAATTGATCTACGATTTTCTCCACTTCCTGAATCCGGCCCGCGTCGTTGTGCGCACCCGGATACCGAGGGACCGGCCCGTCATCCCCAGCCTTTCCGCCGTTTTCCCCGGAGCCAACTGGCACGAGCGGGAAACAGCCGAGTTTTTCGGGATCGAATTCACCGGCCATCCAAACCCGATTCATCTCCTCCTGCCGGAGGATTTCCAGGGCTATCCCCTGCGCAAGGACTTCAAACCCGAACCGGAGCCCGAATCCTCATGAAGCTGGACCTGCAGCCCGTTCACGCCACCGGCCCCCAGGAAACGTTCGTTCTCAACCTGGGCCCTCAGCATCCCGCCACTCACGGCGTGCTGCGGATCAAGCTGACCATGGACGGCGAGTTCATCAGGGACGCCGTGGTGGTGGCCGGCTATGTGCACCGCGAGCACGAGAAGATGGGCGAAAACCGGACCTGGGCTCAATTCCTGCCCAATACCGGCCGGATCGATTACCTTTCGGCGATGATGTACACGCACGCCTACGTGGGCGCGGTCGAGCGGGCCTGCGGGATCGAACCACCGCCGCGCGCCGAATATATTCGCGTAATCACGTCCGAGTTGAACCGGATTTCCAGCCACCTCGTCTGGTGGGGGGCCTACCTGCTCGACCTCGGCGGAATGACGCCGCTCCTGTATGCCTTCGACGACCGCGAAAAAATTCTCGACCTCCTCGAAGCCCTCACGGGCGCCCGCCTGACATACTGTTATTACCGGTTCGGCGGGGTGCTCGAAGACGTCGACGACGATTTTATCGCCGGCGCCCACGCCTTTGTAAAAGAGTTCCGTCCGCGCCTGAAAATGTTCCGGCGCCTGGTTTCGGAGAACATTATCTTCCGCAAACGCGTGGAAGAAATCGGGATCATCGACGCAGAGATGTGCCGAAAATACGGGGCCACCGGCCCGATGATCCGCGGCGCGGGCATTCCCTACGATGTGCGGCGGGCCGAGCCATACTCGGCTTACCCCGAGTTCGATTTCGACGTCGCGACCGATCCCGCGGCCGACAGCATGGGCCGCTACAAGGTGCGCATGGAGGAGATGGAGCAGAGCCTGCGCATCATCGAGCAGGCGCTGGAGCGGTTGCCGGACGGACCCGTGATGGCTAAGGTGCCGCGGGTGATCAAGGTTCCCGCCGGGGAGTACTGCTTCGCCACCGAGGCCGCGCGCGGGCGCTTCGAAGTCCGCATCGTGAGCAACGGCAAGCCCATTCCCCACCGAATTCGCCTCCGTACTCCCAGTTTCGCCAACCTCAGCCTCTTCGAGGAAGCCGCCCGCGGGATGATGCTGGCCGACGGCATCGCCATGATGGGCAGCCTCGACCTGGTGATACCCGACGTCGACCGATGACCGCCGCCGAACCACTTCGACTCCTTCTTTTCGTCCTCGGTACGGCCGCATTCGTCGGACTCAACGCGGCCTATCTGGTATGGGTCGAGCGCAAGAGCGCGGGACGTTTTCAACGCCGGGCCGGACCGACCGAGGTCGGCTACGCCGGTCTGCTGCAACCGATCGCCGACGCACTCAAGCTGATGTCGAAGCAGCTCATCGTGCCGCCGGGAGCCGACCGGTTCCTCTTCCGCATGGCCCCGATCATGATGATGCCGCCGGCGATCATGGCCTTTGCCATTCTTCCCTTCAGCGAACAGCTCTCGGCCATCGATTTCAATGTCGGCCTCATCGCCCTCTTCGCCTTCAGTTCGTTCAACGTCATCGCCGTCATGCTCGCCGGCTGGTCCTCGCGCAATAAATACGGCATCATTTCCGCCGCGCGCGTCGTCTCGCAGAACGTCGCCTACGAGATTCCGATGATGCTTGTCATCATCACCATGCTCCTGATCACCGGAACGCTCAGCCTCAACGCTATCGTGGACCAACAGGCCGGGGTGTTCTGGAACTGGAACCTTTTCCAGTTGGCGGCGAATCCCCTCATGCCGGTGACGTTCATCATTTTCTTCGTCTGCATGCTCTCCGAAACCAACCGCGCCCCTTTTGACATGGCGGAAGCGGAAAGCGAACTGGTGGCCGGCGCCTACACCGAGTACGCAGGTATGGGCTTCGGTGTGTTTTTTATGGCGGAATACGCCAACATCATCATCGGCTGCGCCCTCGCAGTCATCCTCTTCTTCGGCGGCTGGCACAGCCCGATCGGTATCTTCCCGGGAGTCGTCTGGTTCCTCCTCAAGCTCTACCTCCTGATTTTTGTCGTCATCTGGGTCCGCTGGACCTTCCCGCGCACCCAGTTTTACGGGCTGCTCAACCTTTCCTGGAAAATTCTCATCCCCGTATCGCTGGTCACCCTCCTACTCACCAGTGTCATGATCAAAATCTTCTGAACTGCCATGAAAAACATCTTCAAAGACGTCGTCGGTGGATTCCTCAGTCTCATGATCGGAATGGGCATCACTCTGAAGCAGTTTTTCCGCAAGCCGGTCACCGTTCACTACCCCCGCGAAAGCCTGAAAATGGCGCCCCGATACCGCTCGCACATCATCTTTGTCCCCGACGAAAACGGTGCCTCAAAGTGCATTGCCTGCAATATGTGCGCCAACGCCTGCCCGAGCGCCTGCATTCTCGTTGAAGGCGAGAAAAAGGAGGGAGCGCGAAAAAAATTGGTCACCAGCTACGAGCTCAACTTCACCCAGTGCAGTCTCTGCGGGGCGTGTGTGGAAGTCTGTCCGACCGACGCGATCGAATTCTCCAAACGCTACAACCTGGCCTCCGGCGACAAGGAACGATTCCGCCGAATCGACCTTTGCAAGGATCTCGACGAAAGGACTGGAAAAGAATGAGCCCGTTTCCCGCCGCGGATTTGATCATCGCGCTCGTCTTTCTTTTCTTTCTCGGAGCAGCGGTCTCCGGGGCGCTCCTTGCCGTATTCACAAAGTGGATCATCCGCAGCGTCTGCGGTCTGGCCCTGGCCTCGGTGGGCCTGGCGGGTATGTTCTACTTTCTTGGCAGCCCCTTTTTGGCGATGATCCACATCCTCATCTACATCGGGGCGGTCTGTATCACCATTATTTTCGCCATCATGCTAGCCGAGCCCGACGAACCGGCGGATGCCGACGGCGGGCACACCGTCTCCTGGACACTGGGTGCGGCAGTCGCGGCCGGCGGGGTTTTTCTCGGGCTCGCCTGGATCGGTGTGTCGAGTGACTGGCCCGCGCCGGTCGCACAGGCGAACAGCGGATCCGTCGAACAGATCGGTGTCGCCCTTCTCACCACGCACAGTCTCGCTTTCATTACAATCGCCCTCGTCCTTCTCGTCTCGATCCTGGGAGCCATCGCCATCGCCCGGAAAGGAAGGCACATGGAATGAACCTGTTCGAACTGCATCAGAATCCTTCCGTCTATCTCGTCCTGGCGGCCCTGCTTTTCGCCATCGGCCTCTTCGGTCTGCTCCGGCGTCACACGCTGGTCGGAATGCTTATCTCCGGTGAACTCATCTTCGGAGCCGCCATGCTCAACCTCCTGGCGGTGAGCCGGTTTTTTGTGACCGAGCCCGCGACCGGTCAAGTCTTCGTGCTCTTTATCATCGGGCTTTCAGCGGCGGAGGCGGCGATCGCCTTGAGCATCATCATCGCGGTTTACCGCAATTACCGGTCCATCCGGACCGCTGAGCTTTCGGAGATGGAGGGCTGAGACGATGGAGCCGATCGCCGAACCGCGCCTGCTGATCGCAATCCTCATTCCGCTCCTCGGGGCGGGCCTGATTATGGTCGCGGGCAAGCGCCCCAACCTGCGCGAGGCGGTCTCACTGCTCGCCGCGGTGGCGCTCCTCGGAACCGTGGTTTCCTTCATCCCCGACATCCTGGAAGGGCGTACCTTCAAATGGACGATCTTCGAACTGTTGCCCGGACTGAGCTTCACCCTGCGGGCCGACCCGCTGTCGATGGTCTTCGCGCTCACGGCCGCCGCTCTCTGGATTCTCGCGGTGTTTTACTCGGCCGGATACATGCGGGGTCTCGGCGAGAAATCGCAGACGCGCTTCAATACCTGTTTCGCCCTCGCCCTTTTCGGCGCCATCGGTTGCGCCTTTTCCGACAATCTCCTCACGCTCTATCTCTTTTACGAGATCGTCAGCATCACGACCTATCCGCTCGTCGCGCACCACCAGGATCGCGAGGGCTACGCCGGCGGGCGAAAGTACCTCGCCTACCTCACGGTCACTGCCAAGGCGCTGGTCCTGCCGGCGATGGTTCTCCTTTACGTTCTCAACGGCAACCTGGACTTCGCCCACGACGCCGCCGCCGGGGTATTTTCGGAAGGCGCGCACCGCTGGCTCGTGATCGGGCTCTACATCGCCTTCCTCATCGGTTTCGCGAAAAACGGCCTCATGCCGCTCCACCACTGGCTGCCGGGCGCCATGGTGGCGCCCACCCCGGTGAGCGCCCTCCTGCACGCGGTCGCCGTCGTCAAGGTGGGGGTCTTCGCCACGGTGCGGGTCATGCTCTATGTCTTCGGCACGGAGACCATGGCCGACCTCAATCTCGGTCTGCCGACGGCGTGGTTCGTGTCGATCACGATCATCGCGGCGTCGCTCATCGCCCTGGGCAAAGATGATCTTAAGGCGCGGCTCGCCTTTTCCACGGTCAGTCAACTCGCCTACATCGTGCTCGGTGTGGCCTTGCTGACACCCTACGGGATCGCCGGCGGGTTGATCCATATCGCCAATCACGCGTTCGCCAAAATCACCCTGTTCTTCTGCGCCGGCGCCATCTACGTGGTCGCCCGCCGCAAAAAGATCTCGGAGATGGGGGGCCTGGGGCGGGCGATGCCGTGGACGTTCGCCGCCTTTGCCATCGCCTCGCTGAGCATGATCGGCGTTCCCGGGGTGGCCGGATTCATCAGCAAGTGGCACCTCCTGCTGGGAGCGTGGGACGCGGGATCGATGACCGTGATCCTGATCCTCCTCACCAGCACAGTGCTCAACGCGGCCTACTTCGGCCCGATCGTCTATCAAGGCTTTTTCGGAGAGCGCTCCGCCGAAACAAAGGACGGCCCCGTGCGGGACGCCTCCGCTCTGATCGTGGTTCCGCTCATGATCACGGCCCTGCTGTCCGTCGCCATCGGGATCTTTCCCGGTTTCTTCATGCAATTCGTCCATCTCGTCCTGCCATGATTCTTCTCCGCATCATAGAATTCCTGCGCGCGCGTTCCAGCCTCCTCCTGAAGGCCGGGTGGGGATTGCTGGTGCTGTTTGTCGTGCTCGACGCCCTCCCTTTTCTGGTGGACAAATCGGAGGCCCACACCGCCGCCGAACGGCTGCCCGGATTCTGGGCCGTTTACGGACTCGCCGCGAGCGCCCTGCTTGTGATCTTCGCCAAAACCGCCGGTAATCTCGGCATCCAACAGCCGGAGGACAAGTTCGATGAATGAACTCTGGCTGCATCCCTCGCTCCTTCTCCTCCTGGGCGCCGCCCTGCTGCCGATCCTGCCGAAGGCGTTCCGAAAGGTCTGGCTGCTTGCCGTGCCCGCGGGCGTTTTCGCACTCGTTGCGACCATGCCGATGGGCGAGTTCGGGAACGTGCGCTTCCTGGACTGGACCCTCGAGTTCGGACGGGTGGACGCGATCAGCCGGGTCTTCGCCATCATCATGGCGCTGATGTGCCTACTGGGCACCCTGTACGCACTGAAGGTCGAAAACACCGGCGAACACGTGGCAGCCTGGACCTACGTGGCCGGCTCGCTGGGCGTGATCTTCGCGGGCGACCTGCTGGTCCTCTTTCTCTTCTGGGAACTGATGGCGATCTCGTCGGTTTTCCTCATCTGGGCGCGCCGAACGCCGGCGTCCCTCGCGGCCGGTTTCCGGTATCTGCTCGTCCACACCGCCGGCGGCGTGATCCTCCTGGCCGGCATCGTCCTCCATGGCGCCGCGCAGGGAGGCGATTTCAGTTTCAACGCGTTCTCCCCCGAGGACCCCTCGCTCGCGGTGTGGCTGATCCTGGTCGGATTCCTCCTCAACGCGGCGGTGCCCCCGCTGCATGCGTGGCTGCCCGACGCCTATTCCGCCGCCACCTTCAGCGGCTCGGTCTTTCTGTGCGCCTTTACGACCAAGACAGCGGTGTACGCCCTCTGCCGGGGATTCGCCGGGTTTGAGATTCTCATCGTCCTCGGAGTCATCATGGCGCTTTACGGCGTCGTTTACGCCTTTCTCGCCAACGACCCCCGGCGCCTGCTCTCCTACCACATCGTCAGCCAGGTGGGTTTCATGGTGGCCGGCGTCGGTATCGGCACGGCGATGGCGATCAACGGAACCATCGCCCACGCCTTCACGCATATTCTCTACAAAGGACTGCTCTTCATGGGAACGGGCGCCGTCCTGTTCATGACCGGCAAGAGCAAGTTCACAGAACTCGGCGGGCTGTACGCCAGGATGCCGTGGACGATGTTCTTCACCCTCATCGGAGGGCTATCCATTTCGGCCTTCCCGTTCTTCAGCGGCTTCATCAGCAAATCGATGACCATCGCCGCGGGCTACGAGGCGCACCACTACTGGGCGGTTTACCTGCTCATGATCGCGTCCGTGGGCACGTTCCTTCACACCGGGCTCAAGCTCATCTACTTCACCTGGTTCGGCGAGCGCCGCGCGTCGGAGGAAACCTGGAGGAAGGCCGCCGACCCGGGCTGGAACATGAACGCCGCGATGGGCGCCACGGCGTTCCTCTGTTTCTTCATGGGAATCTTTCCGGGATCGCTGTATCGGCTGCTCCCCTACACAGTCGATTACCAGCCCTACACCTCCTACCATCTTTCGGAGACGTTCCTGCTCCTGCTCTCCGCCGCCCTTGGTTTCGCTCTGCTGCGGAACAAGCTGGCGCCGACGGCCTCGGTCACGCTCGACCTGGACCGGTTCTACCGGGTGACCGGAAACGCCATCCTGCGTTTCGCCCGGACCCCGCTCCAGCTCTTCGACCGCGCCTGGGGCAATCTCCACGAGAAGGGCGGCCTCCTCCCGCTTATGCGCTCCGCCCTGCTCATGGCCGTCTTCGACAGCCACGTGATCGATCGCGCCGTGGACGGCACCGCCCACTCCGTGCGCGACCTCGGATCCCGCCTGCGCCCGCTCCAGCGGGGCTCCCTGCAGCAAAGCCTCACCCTGGTTTTCGCCGCCCTGGCGGTAATGCTCCTGGTGTTTTTCCTCTTCGCCCGATGACCGAAACTCGATGAACCTGTCCGAATCCAGCACCGCGTTTCCCTTCCTCAGCCTCCTGGTTTTCGCGCCCCTCGTGGCGGCGGCGATCGCCCTGGCGCTGCGGGATGAACGGCAGGTGCGCCAATGGACCCTCCTGGCAACCGCGGCCATCGGCGTTTTTTCCCTGTTCCTCCTTCGCGGTTTCGACGCCTCCACGGCGGAGTTCCAGTTCGTCGAGCACCGCGAATGGATTCCCCACCTCGGGATGTACTATACGCTAGGAATCGACGGAATCAGCCTCCTCCTGGTCCTCCTCACGACACTCATCACACCGTTCTGCGTGATCGCCTCGTGGACCGTCGTAAAACTCCGCTCGAAAGAGTTCATGATCTGCCTGCTGATCATGCAAACGGCCATGACCGGCGTTTTCACCGCCCTCGACTTCGTCCTCTTCTTTATCTTCTGGGAGGCCATGTTGATTCCGATGAGCATCCTCATCGGCGTCTGGGGCGGACCGGGGCGCGTCTATGCGGCGCTAAAGTTCTTCATCTACACCATGGCGGGATCGGTCCTGCTCATCGTGGCGATCATCGCCCTGCGTTTGGAAACGGGCACCTTCAGCATACCGGGCCTGATGGACCAGCCCTACGACCGCAATTTCCAGCTCTGGATCTTCGGCGCGTTTTTCATCTCCTTTGCCATCAAGGTGCCGATGTTCCCCTTCCACACCTGGCTGCCCGCCGCGCACGTGGAAGCCCCTACCGCCGGGAGTGTGCTCCTGGCCAGCATCCTCCTGAAGATGGGGGCCTACGGCTTTCTTCGCTTTTGCCTGCCCATTACGCCGCTGGCCACGATCCACTTCGCGCCCGCGATTCTCTGGCTCTCGGTCGCGGCCATCCTCTACGGGGGCCTGACCGCGCTCGCGCAGTCGGATCTCAAGAAGATCGTCGCCTATTCCAGCGTCGCCCACATGGGATTCGCCACCCTGGGCATTTTCTCCCTGGTCCACAACGGAACCATCGGGGGCGCCCTGGTGATGATCAACCACGGCGTGACCACCGGCGCGCTCTTCATCGCGGTCGGCATCGTTTACGAGCGCGTCCACTCGCGCGACCTCGCACGCGCCGCCGGTCTGGGCCGGCAGATGCCCATCTTCGCGTTTTTCCTCGGCATCTTCTGCCTGTCCTCACTCGCCTTCCCCGGCACCAACACGTTCATCGGCGAGTTCCTCGTCCTCGCCGGAGCCTTCGAGAGTTCACTGATCCTCGCCCTGGCGATCGTTCCGGGCATTGTCGTCGCGGCGGCCTACAACTTGCGCATCCTCCAGCGCGTGGCCTACGGCGGCACCAAAAACCCGGATCACTCGGGTATGGCCGATCTCGGGGCGCGGGAGATCCTTCTCCTGACGCCGTTTCTCGTATTCATTCTGTGGATCGGTCTCCAGCCCGGCCCGTTCATAGGTCTGATGGAAGCCAGCATCCAGAACATCCTCGACATCGTCGCGCGCTCCACGGGCGCTTTGAGGCCCTGACGCACTGAATGATCAGATCTTTTCCGCACGCACTCATGTCCGAAGCGCAAACCACCAGTTTCATCGCCTTTCTTCCGGAAGGGATCCTCCTTCTCGGGATCCTCGCGCTTTTCGGCGTCACCCTCGGAACGAACCGGGTTCGCGCGGCCCGGAACCTCTCCCTGGCCACCGCGATCGCGGTGGCGCTCGCCTGCGCGGTCACTCTAAAAACCGAAGCCGTCCTATTCGACGGCGCCTACCGCGTGGACGCCTTCTCCCAATGGCTGAAACTCGTCCTTGCGCTCGGCTACCTGGGCTGCGCTGTCATCGGAAACCACCTGAAGGACATCCGCGCGGACATCCGCCCCGAGTATTTCTTCCTCCTCGCAACCAGCGTCACCGGGTTGATTCTACTGGCAAGCAGCGTCGATCTCATCACCCTGGTCGTCGCCCTCGAACTCTCCTCATTCCCGCTCTTCCTGCTCATCGCCATGCGCCGGGAAACCAATGGCCGGCGCTCCCAGATGGAGTCCGCCATCAAGTACATGATGTTCGGAATCGCCGCCAGCGGAATCATGCTATTTGGAATGGGCTACCTATACGGACTGACCGGCACGACCTCCCTGCCGATCCTGGTCGAACGGCTTCAACCGGTAATGCACACCCCGCTCGCCATCACCGGAATCATCCTGACCATGGCCGCCTTTTTCTACAAGTTGGCGGTCTTCCCGTTCCACTTCTGGACCCCCGACGTGTATCAGGGCGCCTCCAATGAAACCGCCGCCATCATTGCTTCCCTCCCCAAAGTCGCCGCCGTCCTCCTATTGTTGCGCTTTGCCGGGGCCGCCACTCCCGAGGCCCAAGCCCTCGCCGTCGTGCTCGCCGCGCTGGCGGTCGGCTCGATGTTCTACGGCAACCTCCTCGCCCTGGCCCAGACCGATTTCAAGCGCCTGCTTGGGTTTTCCGCCATCGCCCACGCCGGCTACACCCTCATCGGACTGGTGGCCCTCGAGGAAGCCGGCTTCACCGCCTCCCTGTATTACGTGACCGGCTATCTCTTCATGATCCTTGCCTGTTTCACGGTCATCACCCGGGTATCCCGGGACGGGGCGAATCTCCAGATAAGCGCTCTCGCCGGACTCCACAAACGTTCCCCGCTACTCGCCGCGACCCTGCTGGTCGGGGTCTTCTCCCTCGCCGGAATACCGCCCTTTGTCGGCTTCATGGGCAAATTCTCCCTTCTCACCTCGGCCCTGCAGCAAGGTTTTCTCTGGCTCGTCCTGATTGCGGTCCTCAACACTGTCATCGCGGTGTATTATTATCTGCGGGTGGTTCACGCCGCCTTTCTGGCGGACCCGCCGGAGGACGCGGATACCTCGCCCATTCACCTCGATCCCACCGCCCGCGTTCTCTGCCTTTTGCTCATCGCGGCCATCATCGGCCTCGGCACGGTTCCGGGACTGTTTCTAGAGACCATCGCCAACTCGCTGTCATCGATCCTCCCCCCATCCTGAGCGCGCAGGGGAGGCCCAAAGGACACAACAAAGAAGAACGCCTGCTGAGAGGCGTTCGAAATACAAAATCAATCCCTGGCGCCGGCGGCGCTCAGGACTTGATCTCGCGGTGAACCGTGCGACGCTTCAGGGCCGGGTTGTACTTTTTCTTTTCCACCCGGTCCGGCTGGGTTCGCTTGTTGCGGCAAGTCATGTAGCGGGAAGGCGATTTACCCTCTTTGCGCGCTTCGGTGCATTCGATAATGACGGTTTCTCTAGGCATGGCTTACGATTCTGCGGTTAAGTCAAAATGGCAAACAGGCAATCGCAACCCATCGCCCCCCTTCTGTCAACCGTGAAAATCAGGCCGAATCCGCAAAGAGCCCAAACCACGCAACGGAAACAACTTGCCAAAAATGAACCCGGACTTTTTCCTGAACGAACAATGAAGCCTTCCTACCCGGACTTCTTTAATGCCGCCACTTCCAGCGCGCCGAAACCCTGCGGCTGCCAACGCCGTCTCGCGGAAGACCCGTCTTGCCAATCCCGCCCCATCGGCAAGTTGTCCTCCAAAGCAGGCAAAGCGTGGCGGAGGATCCCCACCGGCCTCGGGAAAACCGTCGGCTTGGTCCTCGTCTGGCTGCGCTTCGACCGCCCCGGCCTCGGGTTCTCTTCGGAGCCGGCCGCTCTACCGTGGGTATGGCCTCTGCAAACCCTGGCCCGAACATAAACAATGAACGACAAACCTTCTTCCCCCATGCTTGAAAACCCTCGGATCCACTACATTCGCGGAACTCACGTTATCGTGGATAGCGACCTCGCCTCCGCTTACGACGTAGAGACCCGGGTTTTCAACCAAGCATTTAAGCGCAACCGAAAACGCTTTCCTGAAGAATTCGCCTTTCAGCTTAATCGAGAGGAGTTTACAAACTTGATATCACAATCTGTGATTTCAAGTTCCCATGGAGGACGACGCACACTCCCTTGGGTCTTCACCGAGCACGGCGCGCTCATGGCCTCGACAACCCTGAACTCCGAGCGGGCGGTTGCGATGAGCGTTTACGTCATCCGGGCATTTGTGAAGATGCGCGAGGAACTCATGGCCAATACCACCATCCTCAAACGCTTGGCTGAAATCGACAAAACCCTCATGCAACACGACCAAGCCCTCTGGGACCTCTACCAGAAACTCCTGCCCCTGCTCCAGCCTCCGCCCGAAAAGCCAAAAAGATCCATCGGTTTTCACGCGAAAGGAGACGGAGAATGAGTCGGCAATCGGTATGAACCAAGCGTTCCAACCCTCACTCCGGCATGAGCACCGGCACCACGCGCCGGCGACTTTGGCGGTAGATTCGAAAATGGCTATCCAGGGTGAAAACGCGGGCGCCGATCCCTTGTTCCACCATCGTCACCAGGCAGGCATCGGCCAGGGACATGGGAAGGGCACGGTATTTTTCCATGAAGCCGATTACCCCGTTTTGGTTCTTCACCAAGGAAAAATCCACTTTAAGGAATCCCAATTCAAGCCAGTTAACGACTTTACTCCATCCATCGGGTCGGTGTTGAAGCAAAAACCACGTTTCCGCCAACACCGCCTCGCAGGTGACCATCGGAGGACGCACCTGCTTCATCGCATCAGCGACCCATTCCGTCCAGGCATCGCCTCGATCGAAAGCCGCCACCAAAATACCCGTATCGACGATAACGCGCTCCCTCACCGCCCAAAGCCTTCCATGTGTTTGGGATTTGTGGATAAATCGCCTAATCCACTGTCGAAACAACCAAGATCGTCTTTAACCAAATCATACATCGACGGCTCCTCCTCCACGGAATCCGCCTCGTGCAACCCCCTCTCCAGCGACTCCCGTAGCAGCGCCGATTTCGACACACCCAGCCGCTTCGCCCGCTTTTCCAAGCGGACAGCCAGCTCGTCGGGTAACTTCACGGTCATCGTTTTCATGGGGCACAAAGTATTACCTATCCCGACATAACGCAATACCAAAACAGGTCTTTGTAGCGCGGATGGTCGCGCCTCTGGGCTTGCTTCACAGTCGATTCACGAGCATATTGCCGGAAATGAACTGGCTGGAGAACATTCGAGATTGGCGGTCCCTGCCATCCGAGCGCAAGCTACGGATTCGGAAGGAAGCGATCCCGCACGACGTGGCCGATAGCATGGCCTTCGAGAGGGAACTGGTTCCGGTGGAGAAGATTCGCGAGATACTCGACCGGACAGAGCGACCCGCTACGTCGAAACGACGCAAGGCGTCCTGAGCTATACGGAGTTGGCCCCGCTCCTCGCAGAACGGGTCGCCAAAACCGAGCTCGTGTTGTATGAGGAGGAGGTTTTCCGGGATGCCTCGCTCGACGAAGCGCTTCTCCTCGACCTTCACCGCCGTCTCTACCTGCCACGAGTCGTACTGGCTCCCCGGACAGAAGAAAAGCGAGAAGTGTATTTTCGCGCACTTGAAGCGGCCGATCATTCGGACTGGCAACCTCTGGTGGAAATCTGGAAAGACCGCCTGACACCCTCTTCGCGATGACATAATTCCCATAAACGGCTGCAACCCGACTCATCCGATCAACTTTCCCAAGGGGCTTACGGCGAGGCACGGACACTACGAGAGCCACAGTGTGTGGTGCATTCAGCGTGGGAAGAAATAATACTGCCCGTCTAAAAACCTTCTCCAGACGTAGGACCGTAAATGTCTGACCTCAGCGGTTACACTGTCCTCAAAATGAATGAAAAACAACAGCCAGACTGCCAAGTCGAAGGGGCAGCATGATGCCGCCCCTCCAAATTAAATACCCAAGCCACGCAGTCGAACCAACTTGCCAAAAAAGAACCCGGCCATTTTCCTGAACGAACAATGAAGCTTTCCTACCCGGGCTTTTTTCAAGCCGCCGCTTCCGGCGCGCCGGAACCCTACGACTGGCAACGCCGCCTCGCGGAAGACCCTGCCTGCCAGTCCCGCCTCATCGACATCCCCACCGGCCTCGGCAAAACCGCCGGCGTGGTCCTCGCCTGGCTCAGCATTCGGGAAACCGTCTTAAATCCCCCTTTTAATTCAGGCGGATTCGCCACAATTAAGAGTCAGGCCGGGTTGAACAACGCTTGAAGAATCTATCCCCCCTTCGGTTTAGAAATCCCTCAACAAATAATAAATACACCAAATACAAAAGCTATGAAATTAATCGACCTCCAGACTCTCCAATCCGCCGTCTCAGGCTCCGCTGCGGCATTCCGCGCCCGCACGCGCCTCCAACCCGCGGGGGGCGAAGGCGACAAAGCCTTTCCGCCTACCTATGCCGGCGCGGTCTATGCCACCGAAGAACGTCGCGTAAAACAACCGGACGGCTCTTGCGCTACCATCCCGTGCGTCCTCATGGACTCCGTTCAGTCGCAGGCCAACCGCCTCGAAGAAGCGCTCCAACTGGCCATCGATGCCGGACGCTTCGACGATTGCCCGATTCCACTCATCGAAGTCGATTTCTCGGGCCTTAAACTCATCGACGAAATCGGGCGGATCACGAGTCTGCAGGCCCCCCACCGCGCGGCGGATGCCATTCTGCGCGACAGTCTCCTCGACAACACTCCCTTCCGCAAATCCGACATTGGCAAAAAGCTCGACTACGCCAGTCTCAACAACGCCACCCCGCTTTACGAAATCTGCCCGACGGCCCTGATCTTCGGGATCTGGGATTCCACCGGCCCGAAGGGCGGCTTGGGCGCGAAGTTCCAGCGGGCGCTGGTTTCGGAGATTGTGGGCATCAACGCACAAACCGGCGCCAAAACCAGCAGCCGTATCGACCCAATGCAAATTCGTGCCGCTGCCAAGGTCATGAAATCGAAAGATGGATATACTTTGGCGAAAAGCGATTCCGCCAAGAGCGCGGTGTCGCCCTCGGAAGTCAACCACGGCAATATTCCTCCGGATGTGGATCGAAAGACAGGCGGCGTCACCATCGACTACGCCGAGCAGACCACGGTCCTTTCCCTCCCTGCGTTGCGCCGTCTACGCTTCCCCATCAATGGTGGCGCTCCCACCACCGAATCCGATGCCGCCGGGCGAACCGTCCTTGCGGCCCTCGCTCTGACCGCTTCGGCCCTCGCCGCCGAAAACGGTTACGATCTTCGCTCCCGCTGTCTCCTCTGGCCAGAAGCAGAACTTCAATGGGAGCTTCTCGAAAAGCCGGGCGCGAAACCTTCCGTTCTGACCATTGATGCCGACTCCGCCATCCGGACGCTGAAGTCGGCCGTCGCCGCTGCCGAAAAGGTTGGCCTTACATGGCGCAAGGAACCCCTCAAACTCACACCAGCTCCTCAGTTGGTCGAGCTTCTCCAGCGCAGTCAGGAAATCGCCGCCGCCGAAGCCACCGACGAAGACGGAGACTGATCCATGCTCACCCTCGGCATCGAATATCTCACCGGTTACGCGGTCGCCACATCCACGGGCGACCGTGCGGTGGCGGAGTGGCCGCCCCACCCCGGGCGCGTCTTCATGGCCATGGCGGCGGCTTATTTCGAATCCCGTCCAACCCCTTCGGAAACGGCTGCCATTCAGTCATGGCAACATGAGGAAGAGGCGTTGCGCTGGCTGGAAAAGCTCGAAGCACCGCTGATCTTCGGTTCGGAGACCATTGACCGTCGCGATGTCGTGGACGTATTTGTTCCGCCCAACGACATGGGGCCGACCAAACGGACGATCATTCCGGCCTACCGCACCAACCGCCAGCCACGCACCTTCCCGAAAGTCCGTCCCCACCAGTCGATGCTCTATCTTCATTGGCCTGCGGCGGAACCGACCGATACGCAACGCGACGCATTGGAGCGGATCTGCGCGAAAGTCATCCGCATCGGGCATTCCTCGTCCCTGGTCCGCATGTGGTTGAGCGAGAATCCCCCGGACGAACCATCCGGCTGGGTGCCCACTCAGGAAGAAAGCGGGACCAGATCTCTAGAGCGATTCCGCATGCCCGGCCCCGGCTGCCTCGACTACCTCCGCGAACAATACAACGGCGAAGCGGTGGATCGGTTCTACGATTTCTACACCCGCATCCAATCAACCAAAGGGAAAGAGCAAAAAACGGTTAAGGCCGAGTTTGAAGCCGAATTCGGAGTTCCGTGGAAGGCAAGCCTCGCCGCACCCGGTTCCCGTCGCCCCGTCCTCAGCATGACCCAAGCCTACCAACGCCTCTCCAACAACCCGGACGAAGCATTACCCGTCTCCACCGTATTCGACGACGCCCTCCTCATTCTCGACAAACGGGAAGGCCCCAACCTTGGACTCGAATCCACCTGGCAACTGCTCACCGCCCTGCGCGGTGCCATTGAAAAACATACCGCCCCCACCCCGGAATGGGTCAACGGCCACCAATCTGACGGCAAACCTTCGGAACACCCGCACCGCGGCGCACCGCGCACCAAGCCCGGCCCTGACGGCTATCCCCTCATGCCCACCCGCCCCGGCGGCCCCAACCGCCGCCAGGCCCACGTCTGGCTACGCTTCGACCGCCCCGTCCTCGGTCCGGTACTCCTTGGAGCCGGCCGCTACCGTGGGTATGGCTTGTGCAAACCCTGGAGGAAGGGAGTGCCCGAGTGAAACAAACCTGCTGCACCGATATCCGCTAACTCACTTTCGTTCGCCGACGCTATATTTCAAGGCTCAATAATGAAGACTCACATGGATCGCCGGCAACATCATGAACACGTTCAGCGCACTCTTGAACTTGGACGCAGCGCCGATCCTGATGCACTGGATGAACTGATCCGTTTTCTTCGCAGCCCGTCCGCCGAAGTCCGCCGGCTCGCCGCATCCGCCATCGCCAAGCTCGCTCCCTTCGGAGCCGATGGCTCCACGGCGATTCCCGCGTTGTTGCCCATCGCCCTACGCGACCCTCACCCCCAAGTCCAACAATACGCCCTCAAGGCCATGAAATCCTTCGGCGCGTTCGCAAGAGACCACCTCGCCGACCTCGACGATCTCTCCTCTAACGAACAGATCAAGGACTACGTCCGCCGGGCCGCCCATTCCGCCGCCGAAGCGATTCGTGAAGCCATCCGTCTAGAGCAGGAAAACGCTCGCCACAAATGCATTCGCTGCCGACGCGAGATTTCCCCGGAAGAGCATACAAAAAGCCAACAGGCATTCCAACGCAACTACTGCGATCCGTGCTTTGATGAGGTCTTCCTCGCACGACGCAATTTTGAAACCAAAGTCGAACTCAACAAACAAATCACCGCCAAGGCCGGAACTCTGGTGCAGTCCGACGGCGAACGGAAAATCGCGGATTGGCTCAGCGCCAACAATATCGCCTACCGCTACGACGAACGTTACCGCATCCTCAACGGTCATGCGATCCGACCCGACTTCTATCTCCCGGAACTAGACATCTACATCGAATATTGGGGACTTGATACCGCCGACTACAAGATCGGCATGCTGAAGAAACAGCAACTCTATCAACAGGAAGGCAAACGCCTCATCTCAATCTCCCCTCGCGACAAACCAAACCTCGACAGGATCCTCCGAAACAAACTCTCGCTCTTCGGCTACCACCTGTCCTGATCACACATGACCCATAATCTGCATCAGGCGATCTGCCGGAAGGCGTCGGCGAGCGCATGCGAGTCAGCCGGTTTTGCTGATGTTCTTCTTTCATTTTCAACTCTCCATCGTCATGACCCTCCCCACCTTCGCTGAATTTTTCGCCGAACTTAACGACAGCCACACTCTCTTCCCCTGGCAACGCAAGCTTGCCGAACGCGCGGTTGCCGGGGACTGGCCCGATTTCATCGCCGCGCCTACGGGCAGCGGCAAGACTGCCTGTCTCGAAATGACGGTCTATGCGCTTGCCGCCCAGGCCCATCCACGCCGCCTTGGTCGCAACGGATGCGCTGTGGATTCTCGACGAAGCCCACATCAGCCGCCCCTTCGCCGAAACCGTGGCCGCGCTCCAACGCTTTCGCGAACACCATATCGCCCAAAACCCGGACTCCATAAAGCCGCCGCCACTGCGCTGGGTGCAGATGACCGCCACGCCTCCAAAGGGTGCCACAAACACGATCGCCCTCACCGACGCCGACCGCGAGCACCCGGTGCTGACCAAACGCCTGAACGCCACCAAGCCGGTTCGCCTGACAATCTCTTCGGCAAAAACCAAGGCCAGGGAGCAGGAAACCCTCGCCGCCGACCTCCTCGACCAAGCGGCCGCCATCATTGCCGAAACCACGCCGCGTTCGCTCGCCATCATGGTTAACCGCGTGGCCACCGCCCGCCTGGTCGCCGACTTGGTCGCAAAGGAATCCAAATCAAAAAAGGCCCGCTTTCAGGCGAACACCTCTCTCCTGATCGGGCGGATGCGCCCCATCGACCGCGACGCCGAAACCCAACGCATCCAGGCCGCCCTCAAAACCGCCGCCCGGCGCGAACCAATCCCCGACGGCGAAACACCGCCCCCAGTGGAAGTTGTCGTGGCCACTCAGTGCCTTGAGGTCGGCGCCGACCTCGACTTCGACGGCCTCGTCACGGAATGCGCCAGCCTCGACGCCCTCCGCCGACGCTTCGGCCGCCTCAACCGTGCCGGACGCGACATCCCGGCCACCGGGTGCATCGTTATGCCGGGCCACCTGATCGAAACCGATCGCAAGAAATTGGACAAACTCGCCGCCGACGGCCAACCGCTCGACCCCATCTACGGCAACGCCTTGTCGGAAACCTGGAACTGGCTCCAATCCGTCGCCTCCGGGAACTCGGTCGACTTCGGACTCACCCACATGGGCGAGCTCGTGAAGAATCTTCCCGAGGAGGAACTCAACCGCCTCCAAGCTCCGACCTCGTCCGCGCCGCCCCTCTTCCCCGCCTACCTCGACGCCTGGGCGCAAACCAATCCCGCCCCCTGGCCAGATCCCGATCCCGCGCTTTTCCTCCACGGTAAGCAGACCGCCCGCCCGGATGTTCTCGTTCTCTGGCGGGCCGACCTTCCGGAGAATGCCGATCCTGATGCCGCGATTCAGAACCTCAGCCTTTGCCCGCCCTCGCAAGTCGAAGCCCTCCCCGTTCCCCTGCACGTTTTCCAGAACTGGTTTTTCAAGTCGAACGCGAAGACCGCCGTCCTCGCCGACACCGGCGACGTGCTCGACGCGGCCGCCTCCGCCGACGCACCGGCAGGTCGAAACGACCCAAAAGAGCCAATCGGCACCGCGCTCCTGTGGAGAGGAGCTTCCGAAAGCAAAGTGATCGAGCGACCGGGAGACCTTTACCCCGGCGACACCATTGTCCTTCCCCTCACCCTTGGCGGCTGGAGCCAGCTCGGACACATTCCAGGTGCCCCAACCGATCCGGGGAGTCTTAAAGAAAAAGAAGAGCCGCTCCCATTGGACCAACTTCTTCCCATCGACCGTGCGGAAGAGGCCTTCCGCATCACCCACGACCGGGCCTTGCTTCGCCTCCGCGCTGACTTGTTTCCCGGCGTAAGCGGCAGGGAAGCCTGGCAGGAACTCATCCAGTATGCCGACGATCCGGACGCAAGTCTGAACCAGAGAGAGCTGCGAAACCTACTTAAAGAAGCTTCGCAGGAGGAAGCCCGTTTTCAGCATCTAAAGGAATTACTGATTTCCCTGCACAAACTCGGATTCACCCAAGCACGCTATGCCGACGAACGCGGCATCGTTCTCACCACCCGCCGCCGCCTCCGTGATCGCCTCCGCCAGAATCAAGTTATCACTCAAGCCGAAGACGAAGCCGACGAATGGAGCCGCGCCACCGGCACCGGTCCGGTGACCCTGTGTGCACACACCGATCACGTCAGGGATCTCGTCGTCGCCAGTGCCCGGGCTCTCGGACTGAGCGAAGACATCCGGAATTGCCTCGCCGCCGCCGCTGATCTGCACGACTGGGGCAAACTCGATCCGCGCTTTCAGGCCTTGCTCCTCGGCGGCAACCCACACGCCGCCTACGCCCTTCCGGAGCCCCTGGCCAAATCCGACCGCCTCTCCGCCAGCCTCCGCGAACGGGAACTCGCGCACCGACGTTCCGCATTGCCCAAAGGCTTCCGACACGAATTCAGCTCGCTCCCGCTTGCCACCCACCCGGACGCGGCGGACCTTCTGCCCGATGCCGCCGGCCTTCGCGATCTCGCGTTCCACCTCATCGCCGCCCACCACGGACACGCCCGCCCCTTCGCCCCGGTCATCGACGATCCCGATCCGCCACCGCTTGGCACCCAAAGTCTGCCCGGCGCACCCGCCATCTCCATCTCCGGAAGCGAGCGCAAGGACAAACCCGCCCACCGCCTCGACTCAGGTATCCCCGACCGTTTCTGGAGATTGCTCCGCCAACACGGACCTTGGGGACTCTCCTTCCTCGAAGCCATCCTGCGCCTCGCGGACCAGCAGGCCAGCGAAGCCGAGGCCGAAGGATGGTATACCGATGACACCGCCAATCTCGAAACCACCGCCGCATCATGAACGACCTCCACCCGCTTCCCCTTCCCGGCCTCGACGGCGCCAACCCACTCGGCTTTCTCGCCGTCCTCGGCACGTGGCGCATCGCCGACCAGATTCAGTCCGGCACCAAACTCCACTGGAAACCCCACGCCGGGCACTGGGCGCCGGTGCTTTCCCTTCACCAGCCCTTGGAACGCGACGCCTTCATTGCACAACTCCACACGGAGCTGGCGAAAATGCACCAACACCGGGTCTTCACCTTCTCACAAAACCTCAAACTCAAACCCGGCGAATTCGAAAAGGAAGCCAAGGCGGCAATGGAGCGTTGGTTTGATGAGGATGACCGGATTTCCGCCGCCTTTTTCGCCGCTTTCGGCTCCTCTGTGGCGATCAACGAGCAAGGCGACATTGAGGACACCGCCCTGCGCACTATGAGCGGAGCGGGACACCAACACTTCCTCAAGACCATGAACGACCTCGCGGAAATCACCACCGAGGAGCAACTCCGGAACACCTTGTTTGAGACCTGGACCTACCCCGATGAAAAAATCGGCCTTCGCTGGGATCCCGCCGAAGACAAACGCTATGCGCTGGCATGGAAAAATCCCAGTCAAGACCCCACCCGCACCCAACACGGCGCGAACCGCCTCGCCATCGAAGCCCTTCCCTTGCTGCCGACTTTTCCGGTTGGCACTCACCTCAAAACCACCGGATTCACCGGACACCGCAGCAACGACACATTCTGGACCTGGCCGATCTGGATGCCCTCCATCACCCTCGACACCGGACGTTCCCTCCTCGCCCTGCGAGACATACAGCCCGGTTCACCCGATCCCGCCGAACTCCACGCCCGCGGCATCGCCGCCGTCTTCCGCAGCCAGCGCATCACCACCGGCAAATTCCGCAACTTCACTCCGTCACAAGCGGTCTGAATCCATGAAAAAAGAGAGCTATGACCGCGAAGAATGACCCCCGGAGACGAGGTGTGGGCAGCGGCAACATGGAAGGGCCACCGGTTCGCACAGCACCGGGAGTTCTTAAGTCTGTCCTTCGCCGTGTAGGTCCGTCGTTGAGCCGGACCATTAAGCCTGGGCAAACTGACGGAGTTATTGTTTGGGAAGTCATTCCAAAAACCGACTAGCCAGAATGACCGGCTCAACGCTTGACCTAGTCCGATTTTTAAACTAACTGTTTAGGGTATGGCGGAAACGATCAACATCCATGCGGCCAAGACCCAGCTCAGCAAACTTCTCAAGCGAGTGGCACAGGGGGAAGAGTTCGTCATTGCCAACCACGGCAAGCCGGTGGCCCGTTTGAGCCCCGAAATTCCCCGGGAGCGCACGCCCGGCCGGTTCGCGGATGCGCCTCCCGTTTCGGACAAGGCGTTCTTTGAGCCCCTCGATGACGACCAACAGGCGCGATGGGAACAGCCGATTGACCCGGAGAAATGAATTTCCTCCTCGATACCCACGCCGCGGTCTGGTGGTGGTGTGCGCCAAAGCGCCTGAGCCGCAAAGCACAACGACTGATCCGGGATCCGCGAAACCGCATTTTCTTCAGCGCGGTTTCGGCCTACGAGATCACCTACAAACACCGCTTGGGCCGCCTTTCTCTTCCCGAACGTCTCATCCAGGATCTGGCGGGCAACGCCCGCGAAGAAAGCTGGCTGCACCTCCCCCTCGACGTCATTCACGCGCAACGCGCCGGCTTGATAGAGAACGATCACCGCGACCCCTTCGATCGCCTGCTCGCCGCCCAGTCAAAGTCGGAAAACCTCCCGCTGATCACTCGTGACGGCGCTTTCGCTTCCTTCGGAATCGATACCATTTGGAGGTAACAAGCTACGGGTTCTCGCGTAGGTCCCCGCCTCAGCGGGATCTCCCGGTGTTTCGAGAGTCCGTTTCAGCTGCAACCCCGATCCCGACGCCGGCTGAAGCACGGCGCTACGGACGGCAACATCCGCACTCATCGGAGCGCTGCCTCATTGAAGTACCCCTCTCGTCCCACGCCCCTCGACCGGACAAAATGGCTGCGGTCAGTCGTCCGGTCTTGCCGTCTCGGGGGTGATTTTGTCCTAATGTCCTTCATGACCGGGAACAAGGCATCGTCCGAAAAGAAGCGACTTATCGCCGATATGAACGCCGACCTGTTCGAGATTGGCTGGGGACGTATTTTGGGAGCGCGGCGCAAATCAGGCGGCATGGTGGAGGTCGGGATCGTTTTTGTCGACGTTCACTGCCGGGGCGTCATGAGCGCGGTCTACCGGGTCATCTCTGAGGAAGAGTTCGACGAGCAGCGGCGAGGCGAGATCCAAGAAATCGGAGAGTGCCCGGAGATCGATCCGGCGTGCGCGCGAAAGATCATCGAGGGCGCCGTTGAGTACGCCCGCGCGTTGGGCTTTGCTCCAAATCGGAACCTCAAGAAAGCCATGCGCGTCTTCGGAGGTGTGCGCGCATCGGATTGTTCCGAGGAGTTCACATTCGGTTGCGACGGCAAACCGCACTATCGGGAAGACCCGGATGACCCTCCCGAAGTTGTCGCGCGCACGATTCTCCGTCTCTTCCGTCGCTTCGGCTGGGAAGGTTTTTATTATACGCTCTCCACCGAGAACATGGAGGCCGTCGGAGACCTCTTCTTCAATCTCGATCTCCCCCTTCCGGCCGACGAGACGGACGATTCATTCGAGTCGGATCCGAAAACAAACGATGCATTCCCCGAGGAAAGGCCGATGGCGGCGATGGCTTCGTTTGCGAGCGAATTTCCGGAACTCGCCGCGAACGAGACGCGGGGTGTCAGGCTTCAGAAACCGCAATCGGGTCTGCCCGCCGGGGATTACGGTTTCATCGAACTGTACTGCGTCGATCCGGAATGCGACTGCCGCCGCGTCCTTATCCAGGTACGGTCGAGCGAGCGACCGGAGACGGTTCTGGCGACAATCAACTACGGTTGGGAGGACGAGGCGTTCTACACGCGTTGGCTCGGAGGTAATTCGAACGACGCTCATGATATGGCCGGCGCCACCCTCGATCCGCTGAATCCGCAATCCGAGTACGCCGGCGCTCTCCTGCGTCTCTTTGAAGCCGTAGTCCTGCAAGACGCCGCCTATGTCGAGCGACTGAAAAAGCATTACCTGCTGTTTCGTTCGAAAATCCGAAAAAGGGAAGCGAGGACCGGCGGCTCCGGAACGGCGTCCGGTTCGCTGCAGCAGTCCTCGGCGAAAGAGGCATCACTCCGCCTTCCCCCGTCCGGTGAAGACCGCTCGTCGCGTTCCTGAAACGAAGCGGCAAGCGCTCCACCCACGGATTCTCCACGAGACGACCCTGATCGGAAATGATCGACCCGGGAAAAGGCACGAGCGTCTTGACCTTTCGCGTTTAGGCATCATGATGTCTATTATGCGGACAACAATCAACATCAGTGATGGTATTCTACGCGATTTGCGAGCCAGAGCGGAAGAGAGGAATCGGCCTCTGCGCGAGATTCTTGAGGAAACCCTGCAACGCGGACTGGCCGCCGACCCTCAGCCCCGCAAGCGAATCCGAATTCAAACCCATAAAGTCGGCATCAAACCCGCCTACCGGGGAATGAGCATGAATCAGCTTTACGACCAAGTGGAGGCTGAAGCCAATCAGAGGGTGGCGGAACCATGATCCTCCCGGACGCCAACATTCTCATTTACGCCTACGACGAAACCTCGCCGTACCATAAAAAAGCAAGGGCCTGGTGGGAAGGCGCCTTGTCAGGCGGCGAATCCATAGGCATTCCCTGGGTCGTGCTGCTGGCGTTCACACGATTGATGACTCACCCCCAGCTTTGCGAGGATCCCCTTTCGACGAATCAGGTTCGCGCCATCACAACGGTCTGGTGGTCCTGTCCCCACGTCCGCACGCTCAATCCTTCTGAAAACGCGACCGAACGATTCTTTGATTTGTTGGAGGAAGCGGGGACAGGAGGCAACCTTTCCACTGACGCCCTGATCACTCTCCACGCGATGGAGCATTCCGCCACGGTTTTCAGCAATGATCGCGACTTCGATCGCTTTCAAGGCATCAGGCGAGTGAATCCGCTGAAGTAAAGGCCGTAGCCTAAAGCCGAACTCGACAGGCGAGCGAATCTTCCGGTAAATCGATTGGAATGAAGATGTCCGTCAAGCATTCCTGATACCAATGAATTTCATCACTGTCCTCGACCAGCTCACCCGCGCGCTTGATGAAGAAGGAGCCCGATACGCCCTCATCGGTGGCTTCGCTATGGCCTTGAGGGGCGTACAGCGAGCGACTGTGGACCTGGACTTTATCCTGTTGCTGAAGGATCTGGATAAAACACATGCCGTTCTGGAAAAATTTGGGTACCGTCGCGGATTCAAAAGCGAGAATGTTTCCCACTATGTCTCCGACGATGCGAACCTGGGACGCATCGATCTTCTTCACGCCTTTCGCAGTCCGACACTCAGTATGCTCGACAGGGCGGAACGCCTCGAAATCACCGAATCCCTACGCGTTCCCGTAGTTGCGATCGAAGATATCATCGGCCTGAAAATTCAAGCCACTGTCAACGACCCTAAGCGAAATACTTCCGACTGGGCGGATATTCGTCTGCTCCTCGAACATTGCTACGAGGAGAATCGTCAACCAAACTGGGACTTGATCTCAGACTATTTGAAAATCTTCCAACTGGAGGCTAAGCTCGACGCTATGAAGGAATGGTATGAAGCGTCTGACAAACAATGATCGGAACGCCTTCCGCGAACTGACCGAACGCGGATGGAAACAATCGCCTGTGGAACGCAGTCCGCGCGTCGTTGAACAAACCGCCGAGGCCCGGAAGCGTTATTGCCAGTGGGCGAGCGACGCCGCCAGGTTTTTTAAAGGAAAGAAGCCCGTGCGCTTCGGTGGCTCGCAGTGGAAATTGTAAACCATTCCCGGAAAACGCCCGCGACCACCCCGGCAAATGATTGGCTTATGAGGTAGCCAAAACTCCGTCGAAGTCCGATCCCGCCAACCTGGCATCCCCCGAGTCTCCCACACCCGAGGTCGCCGACTCCCCCACTCCACAACTCCACCACTCCCCTACTCCACCACCCCCCGAAACCATCTACTCCCGCTCTGTTTCGCTTTTCTCGGACATCATGGGTGTCTCGGCGAAACTGGATCTGGTTGAGGGCGCCGTCGGAGAATCCGGCAGCATCGAGTATCAGCCAGTCGGATACAAAAAGGGCCGCCCCCGAGAAAGTGACGATGGAAAAGAACTCTGGGACGCCGATAAAATTCAGCTTGGTGTACAAATTCTTCTCCTGCGCGAAAACGGCTACACGTGCGCCCGGGGGATTGTTTTTTACCGGGAAACCCGGCAGCGGGTGACTTTCGAACTGGATGAAAAAGCCGAAGTTTGGATTTACGACCGAATCGAGGCCGCTCGCCAATGCATGCGGGGATCGATTCCGGAACCCTTGAATGATTCCCCGAAATGTCCGCGGTGCTCGCTGGTCGGTGTTTGTCTGCCGGATGAAACCCGGCTCCTCGCCGAACACATTCGCCCACTCGAAACCCCCGAACCGGAGCAGCTCTCCTTCGATATGCCGATTGATGACCCTCTGGATCGACTTTCCCAGGGGCCATTCGTCAGCATCCCGGAGATCCGGATGCCTTCATTAAAAAACGGTCAGGACATCAGGCGCCTGATCGCTCCGGCCGATGACACCCGCGCGTTGTACCTCCAGACACCCGGTCTATTTCTCGGTAAGAAGGACGAAACCCTCGTCGCCAAAGAAAAAATTAAAACGGTCGGCGAATTCCGCCTCAAAGACATTCACCACTTGGCGGTCTTCGGTCCGATCCAGGTCTCCACCGGCGCCATCCAGGCGCTCTGTGAACGCGACATCCCCATAACCTATTTCTCCATGGGCGGCTGGTTCTACGGAATGACCCGTGGTCACAGCCTCAAAAACGTCTTCACCCGCATCGAACAGTTCCGGCACGCGGCCGACCCGGAACTGGCGGTCGGCCACGCCCGGCTTTTCGTTCACGGAAAGATCCGCAATCAGCGCACACTTTTGATGCGCAACCATACTGAAGCTCCGAGGGACGTTCTCAGGCAAATGAAGAATCTCGCCCGATCTGCCCTGGCCACCAGCAGCAACGGCAGTCTCCTGGGAATCGAAGGCGCGGCGGCCAACCTGTATTTCGGGCATTTCGCGGGCATGATCAAGAGCCGCAAAGAGTCTCCGACCCAAAAGGAGCAGGACGAGGCAAGTCAACTCGAGTTCCCTTTCGATTTCCAGGGCCGGAACCGGCGTCCTCCCCGCGATCCGGTCAACGCGCTGCTGTCTCTCGCCTACAGCCTCCTGGCCCGCGATGCCACACTGGCGGCATTCTCCGCCGGCTTCGATCCCTACGTGGGGTTCTACCATCAGCCGCGCTTTGGGCGTCCCGCCCTCGCGCTGGATATCCTCGAGGAGTTCCGCGCCCTCATAGCCGATTCCGTGGTCCTGACCCTGATCAACAACAGCATGCTTCGCCAATCCGATTTCATCCGAGCCGGCGATTCGGTCACACTGTCCGCCAACGGAAGGAAAACGTTCTTTCTGGCCTACGAAAAACGGATCAACAGCCCGATCACTCATCCCGTTTTCGGCTATCAAGTCAGCTACCGCCGAGCCCTCGAACTCCAGTTCCGCCTTCTGGCCCGCGTGCTTACCGGAGAAATCGAACAGTATATTCCGTTTGTGAATAGGTAACAAATCCACCAACACCCATGCGCCGAAATTTCTTCGTCACCTACGACATCTGCGACCCCAAGCGGTTGAGAAAAGTTTTCAAGACCTGCAAGGGCTATGGCGTTCATCTTCAGCTTTCGGTCTTCGAATGCGACCTCACAGCAAAGGAGAAGGCCGAGTTTGAAGAAAAACTGCACAGCCTTATCAACCACGATGAAGATCAGGTTCTTTTCGTCGATCTCGGCCCCAGCCACGTCCGCGGAGAACGAACGATCACCGCGATCGGCGTGACCTATTCAAAGATGGACCTCCCCTGCTACGTCGTATAGAAAAGCCCTCGCCGTTCTTTGACAGATTGATTGCAGCAACCGCGAGAGCCCTGGTGGTGAAAATGCCCCCGTGGGCACTCGCAATCATTGCCATTCAATTATTTGACGAACCTAAACCTGGACATAAATCCACCCAAAATCACCGATACTCTATCCAGCTTCCAGCCCCGCGCGAAAACGCTTGAGAATCCGCCTCCTTTTCAACAACTTAAGAAGTTGCCGTATCCGCGCTCCTCGGAGCGCGGCCCCATTGAAGCTACTTTGTTGTGGGACTGTGTCTTGGGCTGTTTTTGGGTATCCGCGCTCCTCGGAGCGCGGCCCCATTGAAGCCGTTTTCTTTGTAGCATAAGCGCCGAATTCGGACGAGTATCCGCGCTCCTCGGAGCGCGGCCCCATTGAAGCGTTGGTTGGTTTGTTATCTCCAAGAATAAAGCTCGGCAGTATCCGCGCTCCTCGGAGCGCGGCCCCATTGAAGCGGCGGTCCGGAGGGCTGAACCAGGCGCCGGAGGCAACGTATCCGCGCTCCTCGGAGCGCGGCCCCATTGAAGCAGGTTGGGAGGGGGTAGTAGAGGGTGATGGAAAAAACGTATCCGCGCTCCTCGGAGCGCGGCCCCATTGAAGCGAACGCTGCAGGGCGCTTTGGATGCCGCTGGCGATGTATCCGCGCTCCTCGGAGCGCGGCCCCATTGAAGCGGATACAGGAGAAAGTCCTCCTTGTGGCATCGGGCTCGTATCCGCGCTCCTCGGAGCGCGGCCCCATTGAAGCAAGAATATGAGGATGGGGCCGGATGGAAAATAGTTGTATCCGCGCTCCTCGGAGCGCGGCCCGATTGAAGCCACGCGGACTTCCTTTGAATCTGTGTCTTCTGCGCAATGCTCCGCCATCTACGCTCCGCTTCGTCTGTGGTCAAAAGACCAGAGCCCGCGGCTTCGGACAATTTCCATAACCGAACGCCATTCCGGCTAGAATCCTAAAACCTCGAAAGTTGTTGTAGTTAAGTCAGGTTTTTCAAATGGATGCGGAGAAACAGTAGCTCACGCTTCCAGCGTGAATTTCGCACGCAAGATGCGTGCACTACTTCGGGTCTGAGGCTACGCCTCGCTAGACCCAATCTTGCATTCCGGCCTGAATTCAACCAGATTTGGTTCAGCAATGCAGCCGGCACCCGAAAAACCGTGGCAAAACCGAAGAGATTTCCCCTGGAAGCAAATCCTGCTGCTCCTTCTTTTGCCCCTCCTCCCGGCGGCGGCAACCGCACTGTTGCATCCGGGGGCGCCGTCCTGGTCGGAGGACACGCCCACCGATGGCGAAGTGACCCTGGCCATGGTCGATGCATGGGGACAGAGTCCCCTTTGGGTGGATGCCCGGTCGCGCGAGGAGTTTGAGGCAGACCACATTCCCGGAGCCATTCTGCTGAATGAGGATGATTGGGAAGATCTGTTCTTTGAATTCCTGGACCACTGGATAATGGCTGATGAACCCGCGGTGGTGGTCTACTGCGGCAGTCGCGGGTGCCGGGCGAGTCACCTGGTGGCGGAGCGGCTCAGAGAGGAAATCGGATCGCCGGACGTTCATGTCCTGAGAGGCGGTTGGGAAACCTGGACGGAGGCTTCACGATGACCGCCATTAACTGGGCGCTTCGCCTGTTTCTGGGCGGTCTTTTTGTATACGCCGGGGTGGTCAAGGTGCTGGATCCCGCCCAGTTCCTGATAGACATCGAATCGTACCGGTTGCTGCCGTACGTATTGGCGGTCGCCACCGCTTTTTATCTGCCCTGGCTGGAAATTCTCTGCGGGGCGGGCCTTTGGAACCGGCGTACCCGGACCGGCTCGCTTTTGATCCTCATTGGGCTGACCGTTGTTTTCGCCGTGCTTATCACCTCCGCCTGGGCTCGCGGACTCAACATTTCCTGCGGCTGCTTCGGCGTCTCCGATACGGAAGGAACCAATTACCTCTGGTGGCTTACGCGCGATATTCTTATCTTCCTGGGTTTGGCGGCGGCATTCGTGTTGGATCGTCCGGGATTCGTCCGGGACCGGCTCAGCCGGCGGCCTCAACCCGGTCCGGCCCTTTAATGGCGGGGTTTGGCGGAACCGGTTTCCCAATCGCCACGACGTATTCGCCCAATGTTTGACCTCGCTTTCCCTCAGCGATTAGTGTGTCGACATGGATTTTAGAAAACTCGGCAGAACGCAAATTGAACTCTTCCCGATCGGGCTTGGAGCAATGCCTCTTTCGGTCAAAGAAGACCGTCCGGACGAGAAAGCGGCCATCCGGGTGATCCATGCCGCCATGGATGCCGGGGTGAATCTCATCGATACCGCGGACGCCTATTGCCTCGACGATACCGAAACCGGACACAATGAACGGCTTATCGGGAAAGCCCTTGCCGAGGCCGCTCCAGAGGCACGCGAAAAAGTGCTGGTGGCGACCAAAGGGGGACTCGTCCGGCCGGAAGGGCGTTGGGAGAAAGACGGCCGTCCGGAGCATTTGCGGGAGGCCTGCGAAGCCTCCCTGACGAATCTGCGACTGGAGGCGATTCCCCTTTATCAATTCCATCGCCCGGACCCGAATGTGCCCCTGGCCGAAAGCCTGGGCGAGTTGAAAAATCTGCAGGCGGAAGGCAAAATTTTACATATCGGCCTGAGCAACGTCACCATGAGCGAGATCGAAAACGCGGAAAAACTGGTGGAAATCGTCAGCGTGCAAAACCGTTTCTCTCCGGCCCACCGAGAACCGGAGACCGACGGCTCCCTGGCCATTTGCCTGGCCCGTAACATCGCTTTCCTTCCCTGGAGCCCGCTCAACGGCATGGACGGAGCGAAGTCGATCGGGGAAAGCCATGCCGAGATCAAAGATATCGCCGCTCGTCACGAAGTGAGCCCGCAGGCGCTGGTCCTGGCCTGGCTGCTGAGCAAAGCGCCCAATATTATTCCCATTCCGGGAGCAAGCCGGGAAGCAAGCATTCGTGATTCCGTGACTGCGAGTGGGGTTCGCCTTTCGCTTGAGGAAATCGTGACCCTCGATAATTGCTGGAAAAACTGATCGGCGGTGCTTGCCGAACGCCTTTGCTCCGAATAGAACCCTGGTATAGCAATACTATGAAAATCGTCTTTAAAAACGAAATCGACCACTTCCTTAAAGATGTGGCCCCGCCTTGCGTTTCACTTTTCATGAGCACCCATCGTGCGGGATCGGAAACGCTGCAGAATCCAACCAAGTTGAAGAATCTCCTCAAAGAGGTGGAGAAGCAACTCGACGCTTTCGAGATGAGCGACGCGGAGAGGGACAAGTTGCTGCAACCGGTTCGCAAATTGATCGACGATTACGATTTCTGGCAGCACCAGTCCGAAGGCCTGGCGATTTTCTTCTCCTCCGGGGACTTCCGCCACTACCAACTCCCCTACCCGGTCAAGGATTTTGCTCTGGCGGCGCGGAATTACCATCTTAAGCCGTTGATGCCGCTCTACACCCGCGACGATCAGTTTTTCGTCCTGGCGCTGGAACAGAAAAACGTGAGTCTGTACGAAGGAAACCGATACAGTATTCGCAAGAAAACGGTACCGGAGCTCCCCAAATCCCTGGCGGAGGCCCTTCAGTACGACGACTACGAAAATCTGATCAACTTCCACGTCGCGGGTCCGACCGGAAGCGGCGCGCAACAGCACAGCGCGGTCTACCACGGACAGGGCGGGGAAAAGGATCAACGGCACGATCAATTGTTGCGTTTCTTCCGTCAGATCGACAAAGCGCTGCACGAATATCTCCGCGAATCGAAAAAACCTCTTCTGCTGGCGGCAATCGAATCCTATTTCCCTATCTACCAGGAAGTCAGCGACTACCCTCACCTTGTGCATGGCGGTATAAAACGGTCTCCCGGGAGTCTCAACGAAAAGGATCTGCACGCCGAGGGATGGAAGATTCTCGAACCCCACTTCCGCAAGGAGCAGAATCGGGCCGCGGAGCGATACCGGGAGCTTGCCTTGGGCCAAAGCGGCAACGGCAAGAACAAGACCTTCGATCAATTCGAGGACGTTCTGCCTGCCGCCTATCAGGGCCGGATCGACACTCTCTTCGCCCTGCGGGACCACCAGCAATGGGGCACCTTTGACGAAACGAGTTTCGATGTGGAAACGGATGTCTCCAATGGTCCCGACCGCAAAGATCTGCTGGATTATGCCGCCCTGCGCACTCTGCAGCACAATGGAAGGGTTTTTCTGGTCGCTCCGGAGAACATGCCGGAAGAATCCCCCATCGCCGCGATTTTGCGGTACTAGATTTCGTCGCCTACTTCCACTTTCGGCGGTCTCGAAGCATGACCCGGGCTGCGTTGTAGCCGCTGGCCCCCCAGACGCCGCCTCCGGGATGAGTGCTGGCGCCGGTCAGGTACAGACCGAGCAGGGGCATCCGGTACCCGGACAGTTCAGGTGTCGGACGAAAGGTAAACATTTGATCGAGACTCATTTCCAGGTGCATGACATTGCCGCGCAACATGCCGAACCGGCGCTCGATGTCCAGCGGGGTCTGGATGACGCGGTCGATCACTTTTTCCCGGGTGCCCGGCGCGAAACGGTCCACCGAAGCCAGCAATTTATCGGCCTCACGTTCCGCGATTGAGTCCCAGTCCTCTCCATTCCGGAGTTCATAAGGATGATATTGCCCCCAGACAAAAAGGGTGTGTTTCCCCTTTGGGGCGAGGGTGGAATCGATCGCACTGAAAGTCATGGCCAGGGGTACCGGGCGGGTGGGAGGCCGCCCCCGGGCGTAATCGGCATAGGCATCGTCGATGGCCTGACGCGAGGGACAAAGGAGTTGCAATCCCCGGTGGGCCGGACTCACCCCCTCGGCGTCGACCGGTTCGTCCGGATAGATCGGTAATCCGGACATGGCACAACGCACGATCATACCGAACCCGTTGCCCACCCGAAGATTACCTACCCGCTGTCGCAAAGCCGACGGCAGTTCGGCGTCGCGCAACAACCGGCTCACCGTGGTCTGCACGTGACAGGCGGCCAGGACGGCGCGGGCACCGTAACGGTCGCCCTTCTCCAGTTCGACTCCCGTCGCCCGCCCGTTTTCTGTCAGAATACGATCGACGGGCGCTCCTTCGAAAATCGACCCGCCGTCCGCCAGGATACGCCGTTTCAGCGCCTGGGTAAGCGCTCCGCTGCCTCCCCGGGCACGATGCATGCCGCTCCGGTGGTACATGGAATGCCAACCGGCAAAATCACCGCTGGCCACCTCTCCGGGAGGCGGTCCCGACTGGGCCGCCAGCCAGAGAATGGCGGTGCGAACCGACTCATGCTCAAACCATTCGGTGACCAGTTGGCCGTAGGGGCTCATCAGTTGCCGCACCATTTCCACCCGGTCTGTACCCCGCAGGGATCCGCGAGCGAGTCTGGTCATGATATTGAACGGCGTGGGGGAGTTGAGAAAAACCTGAAAAACCTTCTCGTTAAGCTCCCCCCAGGCTTGAACGAACCGGCGGTAACTCTCCGCGTCGCGGGGACTGATACGGGCGATGCTTTCCACCGTTTTCTCCACATCCCGATAAAAGTACAGCGAAGGATGACCGTCGTTTCCCGGGTAGAACGCGAAGGGATCCATCTCGATATATTCGAGCCCGTACTTATCCAGTTCCAGTTCGCGCAAAACCGGAGTCTGATGAATCATGACATGGGCGGAACTGCCGGTATCAATCCGGTACCCCGGAATGAGATCATCCTCAGTGCAAACCGCTCCGCCAACGATTTGACGGCGCTCAAAGACCGCCACCCGCATTCCAGCCCGTGCCAGGTAAGCGGCGGATATCAAGCCATTGTGACCGGATCCGACCACAATGACATCGAAGTCATTCGAGCGAGGTTCGGCGGTCACTCCGGGTGGTCTTCACCAAAATCGTATTCTTCCTCAATGTAAAACTGGGACTCCATCTGTTCGGACATTGCCTGGATCTCGCGATAGATTCCGGCGATCAGATCCGTCGGAATCTCAAATCGCCACCGCGCCGCATTGTCCCTGACCTGGAGTTCTCCTCGGGCGGGAGGCAGATTGGCTTCGATAGAGTGACCTGGAGCCATCATCTGCCCGAGATACCCAAGGAGCAATCCGCCGTCGATGCGCACCTGCGAGGCTGCCCCGGAATCGCGATCGAACAATTCCGCCGCATTGGGAGAGGGTTTTTCGTCGGCGACGATGGCGCCGGCTATGGTATTCAGGACGTCCAGCTGGTCGGCCACAACCAGATAGTCGCCCACTCGCACGTAATGCGATTCGGATGAGAATGGTTCGCCGAAAAAGACATCGTTCTCATCTCCCACCCGGGTGGTCAAAGTGTAAACCGGCTGGTCCGCCACGGTGTGTTCGCCGGAAACCAGCTCGGTGGATGGCATTTCGCCAAATTGGGCCAGTATCGGATGGGACATAATTTCGAGCATGGCCTCCAGTGTCCCGCGCAAAGAATCATCGTCCGCCGTGCTATCGGAGATCTGAACGATCGACGGCATGGCATCGGAAAAAACGACATAGCCGGAATTGTTACCCTCGGTGTCGCGGGTGAAAAGTTCCATCATGTCTACGACAGGTTCGAACCAACTGCGAATCGTGTCCCCGCCGGCCACTTCCGCTTTGGCCTGAAAATATCTGAAATAATCCATCAACGCACCCAGGTTCATGCGACTGACGTAAACGATGGGAGCCTCGGGAGAAAACCACTCCGCCGGGGCCAGCGAGGCGGCGTGGTCGGCTGACAGGAACCGGCCGAGGGCGGTATCGTTCTGGGCTTGAAGGTGGGCGTGTTGAACAATTTCCTCGCCGCTGATTTCCAGGCCGATACCGGCGGAAGCCAGGATTCTAAGCTCACCCGTTACGGTCTGTACCAGGGCCCAAATCGGCTCCTCGTATTCCGCCGCACCCATCCCGCGGATCTCCGAACGAAGAAGGTCCTCGTTCTCCGCCACCAACCGGGCCGCTTCGGGACCATTAACGTATAATTCCAAATCATGAACCCGGGGCGCCTGCACCCATTCGACCAGGTGATCGCGCAAGTCACCCAGGACCGAAGGCTCCAGCGGCGACACGGTGGCAAAGGTCCAACCCTGGTGATCCCCGGGTTCCATCCCGTAGCCCCGCAAGGCATCGCGGTAGGGGCTCTGCTCGCTCAACCGGGCGAAGACCACCGGCTGATAATCGCCTTCCACCCGCACCATGGCCGCGCCGATATTCTGGCCCGCCTCCAACCCCTGCAACATGGGGTCGCCCAGCATGGCCCCGAGCAAAAACGGCATCGCTTCCACCTGGGGGCCGGGGGCCACTCGCCGGGCCACCGCGACGATATCGTCGGTAAGCTCTTTCAGTGAGGCGGCCTTAACCGCCGCGATTACATCCCGGGGCAAGGCACCGGAAGCTTCCGCCGCTCCGGAACGGTTGGCGGGAACAGCCGCACAGCAGGCTGCCAGTGAATAAAGCACGAGGGAACGGAGAAGGTTTCGCATGGGATTATGGATGGATTTAACGCCGACATTAACCCTTCGCTTGCGGGAGTAAACTCAAAATCATTGGGGATATGGAAACAAGCCGACTCGCTTGCTCCGCGATCCGAAAGCCGCTCTTTCGCTAAGGATCGCGTTTCGATCGGGCGCCGATTTTTGCCTTTTCCTCAGCAAATAAATCGTCACTGTCATATCCCTAATGAAAATCTGCTGTATAGGTGCCGGTTACGTCGGCGGCCCCACCATGGCGGTCATCGCCCAAAAGGCCCCGGGAATTCAAGTAACCGTAGTTGATATCAACGAGGAACGGGTTGCGGCCTGGAATTCCGACGACCTGCCGGTTTACGAGCCGGGTCTCGATGAGGTGGTTCGTGAGTGCCGCGGACGCAACCTGTATTTCTCCACTAACGTCGACCAGGGTATTCGGGACGCCGATCTGATTTTTGTCAGTGTCAACACCCCGACCAAAACCTACGGCATCGGAGCCGGAAAGGCCGCGGACCTTCGCTATGTGGAGCTTTGCGCGCGCCGGATCGCCGAAGTCGCCAACGGCCCTAAAATCGTGGTGGAGAAATCGACGCTGCCGGTGCGCACCGCCGAATCCATCAAAAGGATCCTCAGCGCCAATCCAAACGGCCACCGGTTCCAGGTCCTCTCCAACCCGGAATTCCTGGCGGAAGGAACCGCGGTTAACGACCTGCACAACCCGGATCGGGTGCTGATTGGCGGCGACGAATCCCCCGAGGGACAGGAGGCGGTGCAGGCCCTGGTCTCCGTCTACGCCAACTGGGTGCCGCGCGAAAAGATCGTCACCACCAATCTCTGGTCGTCGGAGCTTTCCAAACTGACGGCCAACGCGTTTCTGGCTCAACGCATCTCCTCCATCAACGCCATTTCCGAGCTTTGCGAAGCCACGGGCGCCGACGTGGACGAGGTCGCGGCCTCAATCGGCCGGGACCAACGTATTGGGCCACGTTTTCTCAAGGCGTCCGTCGGGTTCGGAGGTTCGTGTTTCCAGAAGGATATTCTGAATCTGGTTTACCTGTGCCGACATTTTGGACTGCCCGAGGTCGCGGACTACTGGGAGCAGGTGGTTTTTATGAACGATCACCAGAAAAAGCGCTTCTCCGAAAAGGTGGTCAAAACCCTCTTCAACACGGTTTCCGGGAAGAAAATCGCGGTTCTGGGTTATGCTTTCAAGAAGGACACCAACGACACCCGCGAATCCGCCGCGATATACGTCTGTCGCGATCTCCTGGACGAACATGCCGCACTCGCCATTTACGATCCGAAAGTCGCGCCCGAGGAAATTCGACGCACGCTGAACCACCCACCCGAATCCGCTCAGGAGGCCAAGGGGAATGCCCGCATCGAAATTTGCAATGATCCTTACGAGGCCGCCAGAGACGCCCACGCCATTCTGGTGCTCACCGAATGGGACGTCTTTCGCGAACTGGACTACCGGCGAATCCACGAGAGCATGCGGAAACCGGCTTTTCTTTTTGACGGCCGCAATATCCTCGATCTGAAAGTCCTGCGTGAAATCGGGTTCGAGGCCTTCGGCATTGGGAAACATCACAAGACCGAAGACTAAATCGGTTTACTCAGGCGGAGATTGGAGACTCGGGAACTCCGGGACGGAAAGTCAACGGGTGCCCGCGATGGTCCCATGACAGGTGGACGTACCCGGCGCCGTCCACGGCGATGGATATTGCGTTGTGCGCATCGCGAGTATTACCGCGAAACCCGGTATCGTGCACCTCCCAATCGCTGTCTCCCAATGTCCTGCGGGCGAGAATCACGCGGCCGTCATCGTCGCAGCAGGAAGCGTATTGGGTTTCTTCGTGAGTGGTCACGGCGTGGGCGCGAAAAATAACAGCGTTCACCGAATTACGCGACCAACCCTCGTTGATCGGAACCGTCCGAACCGGAGGCGATTCCGAATTCAGGCCGGCTTTACAGGCCGTAAAAACCAGAGAAAGGGATATAAACGCCAGTCGAAGGAGTGTCCCTTTAATCGGAGTAAGAACAAAACGCGATCGAGACGGACCGATTCAACGCCTCCAGGCAAGCAAACGACCAACGAAAAATCCGATCACAAAAGGGCCCAGGATCACCACCAGCGTTGGCATCGAGCGACTCCAGAAGAGAAAACTCACCGGGGTATTGTGACTGTTCTGCAAGACCAACACCAACACCAGGGCTGCCAGAACCCCGGCGAGAATAAACTTCATTTTTCGCTTGGTCATCGAATCAAGCCATCACCGGTACCCGCCGGATGGCAAGGAAAAACCCGGCTTCACGCCTTGTCGTTCTGTCCGTTGTCAGCTCGCAGCTCCCATTCCAAGGCAGCGAAACGGGGAAACGCCACAATGGAATCGAGGTCAAACAGGATGGTATCCTGAGACACCCGCCCCGGGTTCTCCCCTGCCAGCCAAAAGGGATCGATCCCCCCGACCCGGACCGAACCGAAGTCTCCCGATTCCGGCGCCCAACATTTAAGGAAGAGCTCTCCCCTGCCCAGACCTTCGGCTTTGAGCAAAAGAACTGACGCTTCACGGAAATTCTTCGACGATGCCACATCCCGGCCACTCATCGGCAACCGCTGTCGCCCCTGCTTCAGGACCACGCGGGCAAGTGATGGCAATGCCGGTTGAACCCCGAGAATCGCCAAATCGGCTCCCGTCAACAGGCCATCCTCGTCACTGACAAAATCCAATGCTCCGACCAGAGCGGCGCACAGATTCAGAGGCATGGAGCCGTGCCCGATCATGCCGTCCAGGTCGCAGATTTCCCCGGGGCGCCGCAGGGCGAATCGGATCAAACGGCGGATACTCTGTTGAAAGCGAAAACCTTTGCCCGCCCGCGAACTCCCGGTCGACCCGAAGCCCCCCGTTCGCTGGCTGGAAACAAGCCGTGACGCCTTCGGGTGGCGAACCGTCGGCCGGCCGGGCAGGTCGGAGTTTTCACTGTCAACACCGTCAACCATTTAATAGCTCACGATGCCAATGCTTTGTTACGCCGCGGAGACAACACCGCAACGTTCCCGTAACATTACCCCCGGCAACCGTTTCGGTCACGATTTCCGGCGTCGTCGGCCCGGCCGAACATCGGCGCATGACGATTGCTTCGGAATCGTCACCCAACCGCCATCACCCTGTAACATTCGGGAGCTAAAAGAGTACCCGCCGACTCGGGAAATGCAGTTGGCACTCAGCAAACTTGAGTTCACCTGAAAACAACAAAATGAACACTGTTAAAAAAAGACGATTCACACCCAAACGGTGGCGCCACCTCCTGGGTATGTTCGCGTTGCTGGCCGCCGCCAGCTCCGCGCAAGCGCAGATGACCGATCTCATCAATGTACTGGTCGAAAACGACGCCATCTCCGCCGAACAGGCGCGGGAGTTGCGCGAACGCATCGATCGTGCCCGCCCCGCCGCCGAGCCGGCCGGGATCAACTTCCGGGATTTTCGGATCCGCGGCCGCATCCAGACCCAGTTCGGATACACCAACGTCAGTAACGACGACGTGAGCGAAGACTGGAGCACCCTCGAAATGCGCCGCGTTCGGCTGGGGGTTCGAGGGCACCTCCTGCAGAACGTCAGGGCCCAACTCGAAGCCAACCTGGTCCCGGGCAGCGGTTTGTCCATGCGAACCGCATTCCTGCAATGGCGCGAATACGACGAGGCTCACATCAAGGTCGGGGTGGACAAACCCACATTCGGCCATGAGGAAAACACTTCGTCGGCCTCAATTCTCACGGTGGAACGAAGCATGATCACCAACATCGCCGCCCCCGGCGCTCAGCTCGGGGTATCAATGGAAGGATCCCAGCACATCTTTTCCTACGGCGCCGGTATCTACACCGACCGCGCCAATGTAAACCCGAGCAACACGCCCGCCCGCTACATGTACAACCTTACCGGCGGGATCGATCTCGGCGACGTGATCGGAAACGGTCATGATCTGGACTTCCGGGTGGACGTTCTGGTGTCAGACGATGCCGGCGGTGCTTTTGGCGGTTCCTTTAAAAACGGCGGCGCCATCAGCGGCCACTACCAGCGCGGGCCTTTCGATCTCCGGGCCGAGTTCATCCTCCTGGAAGACCGCAATGAAGACGATACCTACGGGTGGTACATCATGCCGTCCTACTTCATCACCGACAAACTTCAGGGCGTCATTCGTTACGAAGAGGCTCACTCCGACAACGCCACAGGCATTCGGGCCTCGTCCCGCTACGCTCGCCGGGCGCCGGGACTCCAAAGCGACCGGGGCGACACCTACCGGGCGGTTTACGCCGGCGCCAACTATTACTTTGCCGGCGACGCCAACAAGCTCATGGCGGGGGTGGAGCTGTCTAAACTCGACGACACCGAGCATGGCGACCTGGAAGCCACCACGGTTTACGGTGCCTGGCGCGTCTTATTCTAGTATCCGGATTTTTCGGACAAAAAAGCCGTCCTCGGGTAACCGCGGGCGGCTTTTTTTGTTTCGATTTCAACCGGAAACCGCCAAGCGTCGATCAATTCTTAAAAAACCTATAAAACCGTGAAAACTAGCAGCTTCCATAATCCGGGTTTTAACCTTTTTTGACACATATTTGGGCCCGGGGGGTAGATTTTAAGCGGCGAATTCCCTATACTCGGCACCAACAAACCAAAGGTCGCTATGGATATGCTCATCAAACATCTCTCACAACTTACCGTCCTCGACGTCGTTGAGCACTTGGCACTTTTCATACTGCTCATCTTCTGCCTCTACATGTATTTCAAGGGATCCAATCGCTTCAACCGCGTTTTCTTCCCTTTGACCTGCGTCCTCGCCTTTTTCATCAAAACGGTGTCATGGGCGGCCAACCGCAACGAACCGGAGTTCATGACGTTTATCGTCGAGCGGGTCGCACCGCTGCTTCCCGGAACGCTGCAGGCCCTCTTTTAAGGCCGGGGCACGCGCGTATTTCCTCTGCCTCCCCCCAGGTTTCGGCAGTTCTTGAATCGTATGGTGCGCCGTTCAACGGCAAGCGACAACTCTTTGTGGGCCGGATTTCGACCTTCACCACATCTTTGCATCCTGATCATGCCTCGCGGCATGTGTCTTCCGCGGTCAGCAACCTCCGCCAGTTCCATTACGCAAGAATTTTCCGATGAAACCAAACCGACACTTTTTCCCGTCCTCCAACCAATCCGACCAGGCAATGATTCCCTGCGCGGCCGTTCGATACGCCCATAAACGCAAGGGCTTCAGCCTGATAGAAGTCATGCTGGCCGTCGTCATTGTCGGAATTCTCGCCGGGATCGCCATCCCGGCGTTCCAGCAAGTGCGACGCCAGGCAAACATCAGCAAGTTTGTCAGCGATCTGCGCAGCATGTCCGGCCAGTTTGAAGGTTACCATTTCGCCAATGCCCGGTGGCCCGCAAACTCTCCGGCCGGACAGCTTCCTCCGGAAGTGGACGGTTATGTCAGCCAGGGAACCTTCGGGCAAACCAACGCCGTCGGAGGTGCCTGGAGGTGGTATAACTCCGGGGTGGTCGGCCTGGCGGTCGAATACGGCGCCACCGACCGCGAAATTGTGCTTTATCAAGCCATCGCCGAGCGGATTGACAACGGCGACCTGTTTTCCGGTCGTTTCCGGCTGGAGGGCGGACCGCAGAACCTGGTATGGGTCCTCAGTGAATAGACGCCACCATCGGCCGCGAAAACATCGGAGAATCCATGCATAAGAAATCATTCATTTTTCGCCGGGCGGGGTGGCTTCGCTCGGCTCTCGTTTCCTGGCTATTCGTCACTCTGTTCGCCGGATGCGGTATCGACCATCAGAAGGAAACCACCGATCTGGCCGATCGCCTCTACGACCGTATCGGAACGGGCGATTTTCCCGCCGCCGCGGAGCTGTACGGGGAACCGTTCTTTCAGCGGGTCTCCCGCGATCAATGGATCCAAACCCTGCAGCAGGTCGAAAACACTCTGGGCGCTTACGAGCGCCATTCCCTGATTCAGGCCCGGCAACAGACCTTCGGACCGGCGGAAAATCCCGGGGAGGTTTACACCGTGCTCATGTACCGGGTCAACTACGGCGACCAGGAAGCGATCGAACAGTTGACCTTCAGTACCACCCAACAGCCCATTCGCCTGGTCAATCACCAGATCATGTCGGAATTGGTGGCGGTTAATCTCGATGCCTCCAGTAACCAAATGCAGGTGGCCGCCACCGGCGGGGGGACCCGTCAGCAATCAACTCGTCCGCCCGAAACTCCCAGAGAGCCAACTCCTGAACCAGAACCGGACCCCGAGCCTGAGCTCGCAGTGGAAATTGCGCGGGAGGCTGAGCCGGTTGACCCGGAGCCGGCGGAATTGATTGCCGCCCGGGAAAGGGAGTCCCTGGAGGAGCGAATCAGCAACGAGGTTCGCCGGATTGTCGCGGTGGATCGCGATCCGGAGATCAGCCGATCGGTCGGTCAGCTCACCATTACCGGAATCAATCCTCGGCAGAATCGCATTCTGGTCGGATTGACCCTGGTAAAACAGGGAGAGGCAGTGGGAGCGAACCTTCCGTTGACCCTTTGGGAAGTCGAAGACCGGCGCATTATTTTCCAGGATAATCGAGGGGCCTTCTACGATAAGTGGTTTCTGACCTCTGATCGGTAATCGCGATTTTCCCAATTTCATTATTCCGTTTCGTCCCCCGACTCCGGTAAGCTGACTGCCGATGAACGGGGCGGAACGGATGAATCGGCTCGAGGCGGCAAAGGCCTCCCTGGATGGAGAACTCCGGACCAACCCGGTCGCTCGCAAACTCTACAGTACCGACGCATCCGAATATCAGGAAGAGCCGTTCGCGGTAGCCTTTCCCGATTCCGAACGCGATATCGTTCGATTGATCGCCCTCGCAAGACAGTTGGGTATCGGTTTGATTCCACGAACCGCGGGGACTTCGTTGGCCGGTCAGGTGGTCGGCGGCGGAATCGTGGTGGATGTCGGACGCCACCTGAATCAAGTGATCGAGATCGATGGCCAGCGGCGCCGGGTCCGGGTTCAACCAGGTGTCATTCGCAACGAACTCAACCGTCAACTCGCCCCTCACGGCCTGTTTTTCGGACCGGAAACGTCAACCGCCAACCGGGCCATGATGGGCGGAATGGCCGGCAACAACTCCTGCGGTTCCAACTCCATCGTTTACGGCAGCACCCGCGATCACCTGATCTCGGTGCGCGGCTTCCTCAGCGACGGCACTGAAACCGTTTTCGGTCCCCTTTCCCCCGAAGCTTTCCGGCAAAAATGCGAGGGTCCGGACACCCTCGAAACCCGAATCTACCGGGGTCTGCGCGACCTGCTGGCCGATCCCGACAATCGCCGGGCCATCGATGAGAATTTCCCCAAGAAATCCATCAAACGCCGCAACACCGGGTACGCTTTGGATCTCCTGATGGATGCCGATGTCTTCGACCCCGCCTCCCCTCACCCGTTCAACCTTTGCCGACTGATCGCCGGTTCCGAAGGCACCTTGTTTTTCGGCGTGGAGTACGTATTCAACTGCGAACCCCTGCCGCCCGCCGGCGCCCTCATGTGCGCTCATTTCAACTCGGTTCCGGAATCGCTTCGGGCCACCCAAATCGCAGTCCGGCACGGCCCCAGCGCTTGTGAACTGATCGATAAACACATCCTGGACTGCACCAAAGCGAATATCGAACAGCGGCGAAACCGGTTTTTTGTGCAGGGCGATCCCGGCGCCATCCTGGTGATCGAAATCCGCCGATCCCGGACCGAGGAAATCGCCGCCGAGATGACGAAACTGGAATCCGCCTTGCGCGAGGCCGGACTGGGTTACGCTTTCCCGGTGCTCTGGGGGGCGGACGGCGACCGCGTGTGGGAATTGCGCCGCGCCGGCCAGGGAGTGATGACCAACGTGGTGGGCGACACCCGTCCGGCCGAGGTAGTCGAGGACACCGCGGTCGACGTCGAGGACCTCCCGGACTATATAGATGAATTCGACGCCCTGATGCGCGACAAATACAGCATCGCCTGCGTTTATTACGCCCACGCCGGCAGCGGAGAACTACACACCCGTCCGCTGATCAACCTCAAAAGCAAGGAAGGTCACCGGATGTTCCGCGCCATCGCGCAGGACATCGCCGCCCTGGTAAAAAAGTACCGCGGATCGCTCAGCGGCGAACATGGAGACGGCCGTCTGCGCGGTGAGTTCATTCGCTTCATGACCGGCGACCACTGCTACGGTCTCATGCGGCGGGTCAAAGAGCTTTTCGATCCCGACGGCATCTTCAACCCGGGAAAAATCATCGACACCCCGCCGATGGATTCCGCCCACCGTTACGGCCCCGGACACCCGACCCCGGACTACGAAACGGTATTCGACTTTTCACCGGTCATGGGTGTGCTGCGGGCCGCGGAAAAATGCAATGGTTCCGGAGACTGCCGCAAAACCGAACTGGCCGGAGGGACCATGTGCCCGAGCTACATGGCCACCCGCGACGAGACCGACACCACCCGGGCGCGGGCCAACATCCTCCGGCACCACCTCACCCGCCCCCCGGACCCCCGCCGTCCGTTCGCCAGCCACGAGATCCACGAGGTCATGGACCTTTGCCTTTCCTGCAAAGGCTGCAAATCCGAGTGTCCTTCCAACGTGGATATGGCGAAACTCAAAGCCGAATTCCTCCAGCATTATCAGGACGCGCACGGCGTCCCATTGCGCTCGCGATTAATCGGACGATTCGCGCAAACGGCTTCCCTGGCGGCCAAAGCACCGTGGCTTTGGAACGCCGTATTCGGAACCCCGACCCTCCGCCGCCTGGCCAATCGCATGGTGGGATTTCATCCGGATCGAACCGTTCCACTGGCGGCCAGAACCACCCTGCGCCGCTGGTTCGCCGAACGCCCCTCTTCCCGGCATCCGGGCAACGGACGGCGGGTTCACCTTTTCGCCGACGAATTCACCGCCCATCAAGACGTCGAGATCGGGATCGCCGCGGTCGAGTTGCTGGAGGGCCTCGGTTATGAGGTCGATCTTCCGGCCCACACAGAAAGCGGTCGCTCAGCCTTGTCCAAAGGCCTGCTGCGTCGCGCCAGAGACCTGGCACGAAAGAACGTCGAATGTTTGGCGCCGTTGGTTTCCGAAGAAGCCCCCCTGATGGGAATCGAACCCTCCGCCCTGCTCTCGTTCCGTGACGAGTACCCCGATCTTCTACGCGGGGAGGAGCAAAAAAGGGCTCGATCCCTGGGGGCGCACTGCCTCCTGATCGACGAGTTCATCGCGCGGGAAATCGACGCCGGCCGCATCGACCGGAACGCGTTCGCCCCCTCCGAAAAAATTATTCACCTGCACGGGCACTGTCATCAGAAAGCCCTCGCCTCGCAAACCCCCACCGTGCGCATGCTGGAACTGCCAGCCGGTCACCAGGTACGTCTGATTCCTTCGGGATGCTGCGGCATGGCCGGCTCGTTCGGCTATGAGAAAGAGCACTACGCGCTGTCGCAACAGATTGGAGAACTGGTTCTCTTCCCCAAAATTCGCGACATCCCGGAAGGCGAAACCATCGCCGCTCCCGGAACCAGTTGCCGCCACCAGATCCGTGACGCCGTCGGCCGGCAAGCCCGGCATCCGGTGGAGATCCTGCGCGAAGCCTTGGCCGAGTGCAGCCCACCCATAAAAAATGACCCCTAAGACGAATGCTACTCGGTTAAGGCGCTCGATCGTGGCATCTCGTCTCGAGGGATGACCCGGAACCAAAAATCGATCTTTAACCACAGATTTCGGGCAGTGAGAAAAAAGAGGAACTGGGAACCTTAATTCCGGGGTTGGTTTTACCACTAATCTTCACTACTGTCTTTGAATCTGTGTCATCTGCGCAATCTGTGGTCAGAAATCCCCTGATAGACCAGAGCCCGCAGCATCGGGCAATATTCTTAACCGAGCGCCATTCACACTAGAGTCCAAAACCGAAAAAGTTGTTGTAGTTGAGTCAAGTTTTTTGGCACCGCAGAGGTTGGAAGGTCGCAGAGAAATCATTCGGTATGCTCCCGAAGGGATCGGCTCGAGTTTGAAGGGGAAATAAGCGGACGGAGGCTCTCGATTCACTCGAACTGCTGCCGGAAGCGTTCGAATTCCTCCTTCAGAGCCGCGTTTTCCGTCCGCAGGTCCGCGACGTCTTTCTCCAGGCTTTCGATCCGGCTTTGCAGCGAAGCCCGCGTTGAGGCGACCACCGTTTCCGCGGTTTCCTCCGGTTCCTCGGCCAGGTCCGGCTCACCGGTCAGGAGTTGACAATAGCGACACTCTTTGCGGCCGGGCTGCCGGGGAAGCTTTTTGACCAACGGTCCCGGGGGAGCCTCTTCCAGTTCCCGCAGGACCTTTTCCACCTCGGCGATATCGACAAAGGGCCGTAAACGCTCGCAGCGGTTGCGCAATTCCCCGGCTGTTTGCGGACCGCGCACCAGGAGTTCGCACAAGACCGCCCGCTGGGCCAAACCGGGATCGCCAAGAATATCGGAAAGGCGCTTGAACTTGGGCACCCGCGAATCCGCGACCGAGACGATCACGGCCAGCTTCTTTTCCCGCAGCGAATCCAGCGCCTCATTGACGTCATCCGCATCCAACGCCATTACCGGATGCCGATTGGACTTCTGATTGCAGGCATTGGTCAACGCGTTCAGGGTCAAAGGATAATATTCCGGCGTGGCGATCTCCTTCTCCAGCAGACAGCCCAGGACACGGGCTTCTTCGGGGGTCAGGACAAAAGGCAGAGCGGATGCCGGGTTTTCAGCTTCAGATGACTCCATAAGAGAATTAAGTCCTACTCCGTGAGTCGTCGAATCCGCAAAACAAAAAGACCTTCCGGGACACCTATTTCACTTAGGCTTGCCTCCACCAACCAAACGGCGTTTTTCTTATCCCATAACATTGATTCGCGGGAATCATATCAGCGCAAACCCACAACAACACTGCGATGCCGACCTGTCTCCACCACCTTTTGCGCCGTTCCTTAAAGCTCTTTCTGATTAACGCTTGTCTCCTTTCCGCGCCCGCAATGTTCAGCGCTGAGGAGACCACTCTCGATCTGAGCCAAAGAGCGCAGACCCTGGAGGGTTGGGGCGCTTCGCTGGCTTGGTGGGCGTACAGCGTGGGAGATTGGGAAGAGGAAAACCTCGACCGGTTGATCGAGGCCGTCGTCGACCCCGAGGAAGGCCTCGGCCTGAACGTTTTCCGCTACAACATCGGGGGCGGCGACCATCCCGATCACGATCACATGCGCCCCTTCGGTGATGTCCCCGGATACCGGCCGGCGGAGGACGGCCCTTACGAGTGGGACGCGGACGCCGGCCAGGTACGTGTGCTCAAAAAGCTGGCCGAACGCGCCGACAACCCGATTCTCGAAGCGTTTTCCAATAGTCCGCCGTGGTGGATGACCGTAAGCGGTTGCGCTTCCGGAGCGGAGGACGGCGGCCCAAACCTGAAGACCGAATACGAAGCGGCGTTTATCGAATACCTGGTTGACGTGGTGCGGCACTTGCATGACGAAGAAGGAATCACCTTTCAGACACTGGAGCCGATGAACGAACCCAACGCCAACTGGTGGCGGGCCAACGGCAGCCAGGAAGGTTGCCATATCCCGCAAGACCAGCAGGCCCGCCTGATTCGCCTGGCGGGCGAAGCCCTGGCCAAAACCGACCTGCCGACGGTGGTCAGCGCTTCCGACGCCAGCAGTCTGGGCGCCGGCCTGAGGAACCTTCGTTCTTACGACGAGGAAACACTCCGGCACCTGGGACAGTTCAACGTCCATTCCTATTTCGGGAACGAACGGGAACCCATTCGGCAACTTACCGCCGAACTCGGCCTCCCGTTGTGGCAGTCGGAAACCGGTCCGCTGAATGTCAGCGGCAATACCCGTGAAATCACCTTGATCATGGCCGAACGCCTCATCCGGGATCTAAACGAACTGCAACCGATCGTTTGGAACATTTGGCAGGTACTCGACACCCATCGTCACTGGCGCCACTACGAGGTGGACTATGAGAACCAGACCATTGCCCCGCACCCCAACACTCACATGCTTCGTCAATTCACCCGCTTCATCCGCCCCGGCGATACCATCGTCCCCTCGGGTTCCGCGCGGCTTCTGGCGGCGATCTCGGACAGCCGAAACGAAGTGGTGCTGGTCCTGGTGAACCCGGATCAGGAGGTGCGGCATCAAGTCATCACTCTCGAAGGCATCGAAGGGCTCGAAGGCGATCCGCGAGTTTATCGCACGGCCGGCGAGGAAGCAGTCGCCCCGGCGGAAGTCGCCCGGGTCTCCGGCAATAACATCGTCGTCGAGTTGGCGCCACAATCGATCACCACCATCGTCAGCCGCCTTCATCAGGAGTAAGACGTCTCACCAGCACCAGAAACGGCGCCTTTTCGGACCGGCCCGCCAATCGCTCAATGCGGGATGAAAACGTCTGCTCCGGCAACGCTTCGGCCCAGGAGCAAACCGCTTCGCTTTCCGCCTCGCCTCCCGGATGTCCCGGGTAGCAGACAACGGTCAGCACGCCTGCCGGAGCAATCAGCGGCAACGCTTGCTCCAGGCCGGCCAGAGTGCTTTCCGGACGAGTGATCAGCGATTTTTCGCCCCCCGGAAGATACCCCAGGTTGAACATGATCGCTTGCACGCTTCCCGGCCGCAGTTCCGGCCAGCGGTCGCGAAGATCGGCGTGGCTTCCCCTTCGCAGGATCACCCGGTCGGACAGTCCCTCGCCCTCCAAAAGGGCGCGGGTCCGGGTCACGGCTTCGGACTGAATATCAAGCGCATAAACCTTGCCGCCCGGCCCCACCAACCGTGACAGGAACACGGTGTCGCGTCCGTTTCCGGCAGTGGCGTCCAACGCGACCGCCCCCTCGAACAACGAATCAAGCACCGCGGCATGCGCTTTTTCGACTGCTCCCGGTTCGTAATCCTGCTCTTTCATGTCGTTCCACCGGAACCCTCGGTCCCGGCCGGTTTTCTATATTCACATGACCAACGAACCTGCCAGATCATCACGTCACAATAAATTTCAATTCATTCTGGGAGCTGGCGCCGCATGCCTGGTCACCGGAGTGTTAATCTCATTTACCCTAATCGGCCTGCCTCTCGGAATTCCCCTCATTCTCGTCGGTTTGGTTCTCATCGCAATCAGTCCGGCATTCAAGGCCAAACAGATGGCCCGCTCCCGGCAAAACGATCACGAAACGAGAGACCAGGGCTAGTTTCGTGGCTCCAAAGACAAATTCAATTTGAGAGATCGCGTTGCCGGTGGCAATCGCGATTCCGCGCTCTTGCGTTCGGTGGGGCAAAGTGATTGAGTCCCGGGAGCTCTAAGAATGACTTTTCACTCGCGGTACTATGAAAACCCAAGCCGAAAAGACGTTTCGCACCCTGCTGGAACCTGCGGAAATTGAAGTCAATGGTTCGCGTCCCTGGGATATAAAAATCCATCATTCGGATACGTACAGCCGAGTATTGACCGGGGGATCGCTCGCCGCCGGCGAGTCTTACATGGACGGCTGGTGGGAAGTGGAGGCACTCGACGAGTTCTTCGCCCGCATCATTCGGTGTCGCATGCAGCTCTCCCTGCGAAAGCGCCGCCCCATCGTTCAGCGGCTGCTTTCGACACTGGTGAATCAGCAGAACCGGCGCCTCTCGCGCAGGGTAGCTAACATCCACTATGACATCGGGAATGATTTCTACGAAGCCATGCTCGACCCGCAATGGATGCAGTACACGTGCGGTTACTGGAAAGAGGCCGAAACCCTGGAGGCCGCCCAGGAAGCCAAATTGGACCTCATTTGCCGCAAGCTGCGCCTTCGGTCCGGGGAAAGCGTTCTCGAACTGGGAGGCGGATGGGGGGGCTTCGCCCGATACGCTGCGGCCAAGTACGGTGTCTCGGTAACGGTCTACAATATATCCGAACAGCAGGTGACGTGGGCGAGAAAACACGCCGCGGATCTACCGGTGACCTTTCACCTCAAGGATTATCGTGACGCATCCGGGCTGTACGATAAAGTCGTCTCTATCGGCCTCTGCGAACATGTGGGGTTGGCAAACCTCGGGAAGTTCCTGGCGCTCAAAGCGCGATGTCTCAAAGACGACGGACTGGCGCTGCTTCACACCATCGGAACCCCCCTGACCAAAACCTGGAGCGACCCCTGGATCACCCGTTACATTTTTCCCGGCGGCATGTTGCCTTCCCTGCCTCAGCTCACCCGGGCGGCGGAAGGGAACCTGCTCATCCAGGACCTGCACAATTTCGGGGTGGATTACGATCCCACCCTGACAGCCTGGTACGAAAATTTTGAGCGCGCCTGGCCTCGCTTCGCCTCACGATACGGGGAACGATTCCGCCGCATGTGGCGCTACTATCTGCTTTCCTGCGCCGGGGCCTTTCGCGCACGGGAACTCCAACTCTGGCAACTCGTCTTCTCCAAATCCGGACTCCCCGGCGGTTACACCGCGCCCCGGTGAGACCCTTGATCCGGCACTCGCCATGGCCACCTTCAACCGATAATAAAAACGGATCCCCTTTTTCCATGTCACTCACACCCGGATCCGACGCCTCCGCAGCCGCCTATGCCGATTACGAGGCACGCAAGACCGCCTTGCTGGAACGATTCCGCGAATTGGACCAGGCGGGCGAGCCGTTTCGTCTGAAAAAATCCACTTCTAATCTTTTTCGTTCCCGCGCCGGTGCCGCACGCCGCTATTTGGACCTGCGCTCCTTCAACCGCGTTTTGTGCATCGATCCGGCACAGGGTTGGGCGGACGTGGAAGGCATGGCCACCTACGAAACGGTGGTCGCCACCCTCCTCCCCTACGGGTTTATGCCCGCTGTCGTCCCCGAACTGAAATCCATCACCGTCGGCGGCGCCATTTCAGGCGGAGGAATCGAGTCCTCGTCCTTTCGCTACGGATTCGTCCATGAAACGGTTTCCGAGCTCGACCTCCTCACCGGCACCGGAGAATGCCCGACCTGTCGTCCGGACAATCACAGCGAACTCTTTTTCTCCTTTCCCTGCTCCTATGGCGCCCTGGGATACTGTCTTCGAGCGCGTATTCGGATTGTACCCACGCATTCCTATGTAAAACTGCGCCACCGGCGATTCAAAGAAATGACCCCTTTCTTCGAAGAAATGGAACGCCTCTGTCGATCTCATCGCGCGGAAGGTTCCGCCCTGTCCTTCATCGACGGATCGGTGTTCGCCGAAGGAGAGTACATTCTCACTACGGGCGAGTGGGCCGAGACCGCCCCCCGGGTCAGCGACTACACCGGCAAACGGATCTATTACCGGTCCCTGCGAGAGCATGATGAAGATTGGCTTACAACCGCAGGCTACCTTTGGCGGTGGGATACCGACTGGTTTTGGTGTTCCCGCGCTTTCGGGGCGGAGAATCCTGTTCTCAGATTTCTTTACCGCCGGTTCGGATTGCTGCGTTCCACCACCTACTGGAAAATCAAGGCGCTGCTCCAGCGCCTTGGTTTGCTCGCGTTTCTTGGTCGAGGGGTCGAATATGTGATCCAGGATGTGGAGATACCAATCGATCACGCTCCGGCATTCCTTGAATTCATGCATAAGGAAGTCCGTCTCCTGCCCATCTGGATCTGTCCGGCGGCCGCGCCGGATGTCAGTCGCCGGTTTCCCCTCTACCCGGTGGACCCCGCGAGATTGTACGTCAATTTCGGGTTCTGGGGAGGCGTTCCTTCGAATCATCCTCCAGGCTATTTCGACCGGATGGTCGAAGAGAAAACCGCAGAACTGGGAGGAAGGAAATCGCTGTATTCAACGTCCTGGTTCGAGCCGGAAGTTTTCGATCTCCTCTACAACGAGCCACACTGTCGCGAACTCAAAAAACGATGGGATCCCAAAAACCGATTCCCCCAACGCTTCGACAAGTGTGTTCGGAAACACTGACCCACGGCTCCTTTCGGTTTTTTCGATTGCCGCCGAACGGTTTTGCCTTTAACACCAATCCTGCGCTCTCAGAAAGAAACCAAGGATTCCCGTGACCAAAAGCACCTCTTCCTCCTCCCTGTCTCGTCGAGATTTCCTTAAGATAACGGCCGCGGGAACGCTTGCCGTATCCGCGGCGCGGCCCGCGGTCTTTGCGGCAGGCTCCGATCGCCTTCGCATCGGCGTGATCGGCTGTGGCGGCCGCGGCCGATACATCGCCGACCAGTGCCTCAAATCGGCGGAGAACCTGGTGATCACCGCCGTGGCGGACCTTTTTCCCGAGCGATTGGACTCCTTTGTCGATTTCCTGAGCGACCGCCACCCGGAGGCGGTTCGAGTGTCCCCGGAGGCGCGTTTTTCCGGTTTTGATGCCTATCAGGAGCTGTTGGCCACCGACGTCCACCTCGTCCTGATGACCCAGCCTCCTCACTTTCGTCCCCGCCATTTCCAGGCAGCCATCGAGGCGGGCAAACATGTCTTTGTGGAAAAGCCGGTTGCGGTCGATCCGGCGGGTGTCCGTTCGGTAATTGAAACCGCGGCCCTGGCGGATAGCCGGGGACTCACCGTGGTGGCGGGAACTCAAATGCGACGCCTGGCTCCCCTGGTGGAACTGATGCCCCGAATTCACAATGGTGACCTGGGAACGATCACCAGCGGCCAATGCACCCGTCTGGGCGACGGTTTGACTTCCTGGGGGCCCGCCGAACGGAGACCGGAGTGGTCGGATATGGAGTGGCAGATTCGCCGATGGCTTTTTCATACCTGGCTGGGAGGGGATTTCCCGGTGGAGCAGCACGTCCACAACCTGGATCTGATCAACTGGGCCCTGAATAGTCATCCCATTCAGTGCACCGCCATCGGAGGTCGCCAGGCCCGGACCGATCCCATCTTCGGAGACGCGTATGATCACATCGCGGTAGAGTACGTGTATCCCGGTGATATCAGGATAAGCTACAAGGGAGCCCAGATGAATGGCATTCACGGACGAAACGATCAGCGTTTGTTCGGCACTGCGGGCGAGGCGTATTTCGACTTCGGACAAGCCGAGATCAAGGGGCAACATCCTTATCGGTATCAGGGATCCTCTCCCGACCCGGTGATTAGACAGCATGCGGATCAAATCGATGCCATTCGAAATAACAAACATCTGAACGAGGCGGTCCGCATCGCCGAGAGTTCGCTGACCGCCATCATGGCACGAATGAGCGCTTATACCGGACGCTCATTGAGCTGGAACTGGGCCATGCAGGCGTCGCAACTCGATCTGACCCCGGAAACCTACGAATTCACCGATCTTCCCGCTCCCATTGTCGCCGTTCCCGGGGAAACACCGCTGGTGTGAAACCACAACCCTCCGAACGTTTCCGACCCGCTAAACCGGGAAAACCGGTTTACAGTTCATCCCGTTCGCCTTAACCTTCAGGTCATGAACTTCCTGGAATTATTGCTGCTTCTTCTTATCGCCGGCGTCTGTGGCGCCATCGGGCAAGCGATTGCCGGCTTTTCCCTCGGCGGCATTCTGGTTTCGGTGGTCGTCGGATTTATCGGCGCCCTGCTCGGATCCTGGATGAGTTCTCAGCTCGGATTACCGGAATTGCTCAATATTCAGATCGGTGGAAACGCGTTTCCGGTCATCTGGTCGATCATCGGCTCCGTCGCGTTTGTGATCGTGGTGGGTCTCCTGACCCGAAAACGCCGATAACCAACGGGCGATTCAGGCGCTTATAACTCCAGCGCCACCTTTTCCCCGGTTTCCGCCGCTTCGTAAATCGCGTAGAGGATTTTTGTGTCCCGCAAACCCATCTCTCCCGGGACCCGATTTTCGCCACCGTGCAAAATGTGATCGGCAAAGGCGTCCATCTGCAGGGCCTGCTGATTGACCTGGGGAAAGTCCATATCGGCACTGGATGTGCGTCCCCTTACCCCGGAATAACCGTAGGCCGGCTGCAACTCGAACCAACCGTCGGTCGCCTCGGCGCGATGGCTGTTGCCGCCGCGTGAATAGCTGGAGGCCCCGTGGGCAACCAGTCCTCCGGGAAATTCGAGATCCCATTCGATCGATTCTTCAACCTCCGAAAACAGCTCCTCGTTAATTGTTTCCTTTCGAGCCGTCACCGCCACCGGAAGCTCTCCCACCGTGTACAGCGCGGCCTGCACGACGTAAACCCCGATATCCATCAACGGGCCGCCGCCGGCCAGTTCCCTGTTCAAGCGCCAGACGTCCGGATTGCTGCCGATACGGAACGAGAAATCCCCCCGCATCTCCCGAACCGGTCCCAGCACATCTTGCCTCCCCAATCGCATCACCTTCTCATGATGCGGCTCATAATGCAGCCGGTACCCGATGGAAAGCTTGCGATCGTTTTCCCGGCAAGCCGCCACCATGGCTTCGGCGTCGGCCACCGAGGTGGCCATCGGTTTTTCACAAATCACGTGTTTGCCGGCCTGCGCCGCCCGAATCGTGTACTCCGCGTGCATGCTGTTGGGCAGCACAATGTAAATGATGTCGATCGCCGGGTCGTCCACGATGCGATCATAGGTTTCATAGCTGTACGCATGCTCCTCCGTGATGCCGTAACGCCGATACCACTGTTCCTTTTTTTCGGGTGTCCCGGTCACAATACCGGTCAAGCGGCACCACTTGGTATGCTGCAACGCCGGGGCCAGTTGGTAGGTGGCGTAACTCCCCAAACCCACCAGCGCCACCCCAAGCTTTTCCTCGTCGGGCAGAGCCTCTCGTTCCTGCCAATCCTCAAAGTACTTCCGGTAACTCTGGTTCTGGTTTGTCGCGCAGGACACCGCGGGGAAAAGCGCCGCCGCTCCCGCTCCCAGCGAGAGGCGTCGCAGAAACTCCCGTCTCGAGTATGGTTCCGAAGCTTTTTCCATCATGGCGGTTGCGTCTTTCGTTGGCGTTAGGGTCTCAAAATGCCGGAGTGATTATCCAATCACCTTTGACTTAACGAATCAAGGCCGATCCATGGCTCCGGACAGGGTTGAGACCACGCGTTTGAGACGGTCTCGGTGACTCAACCCTCGGGAACGCAGAGTTCGCGTCGCATGGCGGCCCTTCCCGTAAACCAACCCACCACAAGGATGATCAACGACAACAGTCCCAGCAGGAAAACGGCGAGCCAGAAGAAGAATTGAACTCCGGAAAACTGGAAATAGGTAAAGCTGGCCAGCGTCACCGCCGCCATGGGAAAGGTGTAAGCCCACCAGGAGATAAAAAACGGGAGGCGGGCAAAGCGGTCCGAAAAAACCAGGACCATGAGCACCATAAACAGCGCGTTAAAGTAGAGAATTCGGGCAAAGGTATCGATCTCACCGGTCAGGCGAAGATAGGAGATAAACCCCACCGCGGGCGGAGCAATGAGGATAAACAGCGTGGGCAACATCCTGGGGGGCAGGCCATGGTGAAAGATTACCCGTTGAAGCGTCATACCCAGCATGGCAATCCAGAACACGATTCCAGTGCTGAAGAAAAACCACGAGACCTCAGCCGGCGCGTGCGCCACCCCGGCCACCGGCACCAGAATGGTTCCCACCACCGGTATAAACCAGGCCGGATTGAAGGACTGCAATTCCAGCCCGCGGAAAAACCAAACCCGAAACGTGCGCAGGAGGAAGAACAAATGGAGGCCTGTTCCCGCATGCCACAGAATCGAGGAGAGGGACGGTTGATGATCGAGATAACCGATCGCCAGCAGCAACAGGGATATCGAAATCGCCGGGAAAAAATTCATCCGCACCGGATGCCGGTACTCGATCGCGACCGCGGAGGGATAGCGGATCCATTTCGCCAGGTAGGCGCCAGTCAAAACGAGGAACCAGCCTGTGACCCCATACAGCAGCAAAATCCCCAGATTGCCCCCAAAACGCAATTCCTCGAGGCGTTCGACCGCCAACGCCAAACCGGTAAGTCCCATGACCGACCCGTACAAGGGAACCGGTAAATTCTTCAGCCGGGTGTCGATCGGCTCCAACGGTTGGTTTTCACTCATGCGATACTATATGACTACATAATCATGCGTAATCAAGATAATTTCCATGGCAAACAGAATTCCAACGCCATTGTTTCTCCTAGCCCTGAACGGCGCCCCGAGCTTCGGTTGCCAGACCCAGGCCTTCCTCGGACAAGTACTCCTCCAGGGGATTCGGGTCCAGCCCGCCCAGGCCGAGGATGACGGACTCAGCGTTGAAAATCGCCCCTTCCGCCGAGGTGTGGGTACGTTCGTCGGCAAAAAAGGGCTCCACACTTTCCGGTCCGAGCTCCTCGTAGCGCAAGGCGATGATTTCGTTGAGGTCGACGAACAATCCGCCTTCCGATTCGGCGCTCTCCCTTGCCCAGGGACCGTAACGATCGCGCACGATTTTTCCGTCCTCCCAGATCTTTCGCGCCACCGGGGAACAGACAATCGGAGTGGCGCCTTTGTCTAACGTATCACGAACGTACTTACGCATATACCAGCCGTAGGTACGGACCACTTCATGAAGGCCGGTCAGCATATTCTCAATCTCTTCGGATTCTTCTCCCGTGCCCCGCAGAGTCCCGCGGGCGCGACTGTCGTCGTTGATGGGGCCTCCGTCGTTATGGCCGAACTGCATGATGACAAAATCACCCGGCGCCAGATCCTCCAATATGGCGTCCCATCGACCTTCCGTCTGAAACGTTCGGCTGCTGCGGCCCCCGATGGCCCGGTTGATCACTTCGATACGCCCGGTGTCGAAGTAACGCTCGAATTCCTCCCCCCACCCGCGCTGTCCGGGGGTTCCGACCCGAACGGTGGAGTCACCGATAAGGTATAGCCTGGGCAGGCGTTCCGATGTGTCGGCCTGAGCGGAGAATGATGCCATGACAAAAAACAGCAGAAAGCTATTGATGATTGTGAACTTCATGAGTGTTGAACGGGAAGGTTAATCGGGAATGTTACCCAATGGCAACTTAGCCGTTTGGCAAAGATTCCAAAGCCTAGTCCCCGGCAGGACGGACGAATTCCGCGGGCGGGCTGGGCGTCAGGTTCCAGTCGGACGGCGGCGGAGGATTGTCCGGATCGAAAGGCGGCAATTCGGTCCGCAGGTGTTCCGCGAGTCCGGGAACCTGCTTCCGAATACCCTCGACCACATAACGCGCCAACAGGTCGCCGCCGTAGGTGCTGAAGTGACTGTCGTCGCTGATCGCCTCGTCCCCTCAGGAAGCGAAAGATGAAAAAAGAACGGCTCCGCGCTGGTCACCACCCCCGGACCCACCGTCGACCGGACCGCGGGTCCCGTAAATCCAAACCGTTCGCCATCAGAAAATTCCGTATCCACCGAAACAACGGTGACGCCGTCACTCTCCGTCCCGGGTTGGAAAACAAATCTCCAGGTGTCGGCCATTGCGTCAGCGCTGATCACACCGGCAAGCGCCGTGCAGAAAACAGGAATCGACCATCTCATCTCAAGGGCATATCAGACGTTGCACAAAGACACCACGCCGCCGGCGACGGACAGTCAGAAATGTAAAAATCACCCTGCCGGGCGTGCACCGGCCCCAGTACACGCTTGACCCCGCGTGACCCGGTGTCATGAGTGGCACCCAATGACCGCGCCCGCACCGTCGCACGAAAACATCGCCCTGCTTATCGACGCCGACAACGCGCCGGCGGCGAAGATTGACTTTATCATCGCCGAGCTCGCTTCCTACGGAGTGGTCAATATCCGCCGCGCCTACGGCAACTGGAAAAAGACCGCCCTGGCCGGCTGGGAGAAGATCCTACACGATTACGCCATCCAGCCAGTTCAGCATTTCGATATCATCAAAGGGAAAAACGCCAGTGACATGGCGCTGCTGATCGACGCCATGGACCTGCTTTACACCAAGGATATCGGAACCTTCTGCCTGGTGTCCTCCGACTGTGATTTCACCCCTCTGATTTTACGCCTGCGCGCCGACGGCAAGCAGGTCATCGGTTTCGGCGGCAACAAAGCACCCTCGCCTTTCGTCAACAGCTGCACGCGATTCCTCTACCTGGAGGATGAAAAAAAGACGGCGGCTTCTCCGTCCGAAAAGCGCTCCGGCAGCGCGCAGTTGAAAAAAGACGCCAAACTGATGAACACCCTCCGCAGTGCGGTGGAAGCGGTGGAGGATGAGGATGGCTGGGCCTCGCTGGGGCCGATCGGATCCCATATTGCCAACCAGGGCTCGTTTGATTCCCGGAACTATGGTTTCCGCAAATTGAGCGATTTGTTTGACGCCATCGATTCCTTCGAAGTGAAAAAGCAAAAGACCGCCGACACCACCCGCGTCCTGGTCCGCCGGGCGCCGCGAAAATCAGGCGGCAAGTAAACTCCGCCCCTTCCCGGTCGTACAAGTTCAGACACGCGGACCGCACTCTGCCGACCAGCTCCGGCCAGGGAAGTGCCGTTTCGTTTCCACCATCGGGTTTCGAATCGCTACGACCGGGGACAATTCATGCCAAGTCTCCGGCAAGCGACGCAGAGCCAGCCGGGGTATGGTTTGGGTAGTATCCACGTAGTCAAGGGAACGACCGAAAGGAGAACCATGGCGACAGGGGAAGCTCAGAGTCTCGACCACGGCGCAAAGAGGCCGATCCGGTTGTCTGTTCGATCGAATGTCGAAAAACGCCTCCCGGGGCGGTCGATTCCGACACCCGGGTCTTGGATGCTTTCGTTCGTTCACCCGGCTCCACCGCCCCAAACCTGAACACCGGCCCCTTCAGGGTCGATCAGACTTATGAAAACGACAGCCAACACCGCGACCCGGGTCAAAGGTCGCGGGGAATCATCGGAACATCCGAGCGGGGATAACCGATTCCGAATGTTGGATACGTCACTCAAAAAACTTCGCTATCAGCCGGATGCCCTGATCGAAGTTTTGCACAGCGCCCAGGGACTGTTCGGATACCTCAACAGCGATGTCCTCCTTTACGTGGCACACGCCCTCAAACTTCCTCCCAGCCGCGTTTATGGCGTCGCGACGTTCTATCATTTTTTCACTCTCGAGCCGCGCGGCCGGCACTCCTGCACCATCTGCATGGGCACCGCCTGCTACGTTAAGGGCTCGGGAGAGATTCTGATGGCAATGGAGGAAAAAACAGGCCTCAAGGACGGCGTCACGGCCGAGGACGGAAGCCTGACCCTGTCCACCGCACGTTGCCTCGGCGCCTGCGGCATCGCGCCGGCGGTGGTGTATGACGGGGAAGTTGCCGGACAACAATCACCGGAGGATGCATTGAAAAAACTGGAAAGCTGGGAGGCCGAAGATGGACAAGAGTGAACTCCAGGCTATCGCCGAGAAGGAACGTGGCGCCCGCAAACCGGTTTGTGTTTCCTGTTGCACCGCCGCCGGATGCCTTTCCGCCGGCGGAAGCGACGTCCTGGAAGGTTTGCGCGAGGAACTCTCCGCTTCCGGAACCTCGGAAAAGGTTGAAGTGCGCGCGGTCGGCTGCATGAAGCTTTGCTCCCGCGGCCCACTGGTCCGGGTGGAGAATACGTCCGACGGTCGTCCGGTCGCAGACGGAGCTCGCCTCTACGAAAAAGTTAAACCTTCCCAGGCGCCGGTTCTGATCCGGGCCGCCGGAGAAGGCGAAGCAGCCAAGCTGCCCACGGTCGACCTTTCCCATCCATTTTTCACCCGGCAAAGGCCGATCGTCCTGGAAAACTGCGGTGTGGTGGATCCGGAACGGATCGAGTCTTATATCGAGGCCGACGGCTACCTCGCCCTGCACAAGGTGTTGCGGGACATGACTCCGGAAGAGGTCGTCAAAACCATCACCCAAAGCGGACTGCGCGGCCGGGGCGGGGCCGGATTTCCGACCGGAATCAAGTGGTCGTTGGTGGCCAAGGCGCTTTCCGAAAAGAAATACATCGTCTGTAACGCGGATGAAGGCGACCCGGGGGCTTTCATGGATCGGAGTGTTCTGGAAAGCGATCCGCACCGCGTGCTCGAAGGCATGGCCATCGCCGCTTACGCGGTCGGCGCCTCGGAGGGGTATATTTACATTCGCGGCGAATATCCGTTGGCGATCAACCGGCTGCAAACCGCGATCCGCACCGCCCGGCGCCTGGGGGTGCTGGGCAGTCGCATCTTCGAGGCCCCATTCGATTTCAACGTCGACCTGCGCATCGGGGCCGGAGCTTTTGTTTGCGGTGAGGAAACGGCTCTCATGGCCTCCATCGAAGGTCGCCGGGGCAATCCGAGCCCGCGTCCGCCCTATCCGGCGGAACACGGCCTGTGGGGACATTCCACTCTGATCAACAACGTGGAGACGTTCGCCAATATCGCCCCCATCCTTCGGCGGGGCGCCGAGTGGTTCGCGTCGGTGGGAACGGACAAGAGCAAAGGTACCAAAGTTTTTGCGCTGGCGGGAAAAATCGCCAACACCGGCCTGATCGAAGTTCCCATGGGAATCACTCTGCGGGAAATCGTGGAGGAAATCGGCGGCGGCGATCCCGACGGCCAGGTCAAAGCCGTGCAGACCGGCGGACCCTCCGGCGGGTGCATTCCGGCCCGGCACCTGGATACTCCGGTCGATTACGAGTCCTTGGCCGAGCTGGGATCCATCATGGGGTCGGGCGGGATGATCGTCATGGATGACTCCAATAACATGGTCGATGTGGCGCGCTTCTTCATGCAATTTTGTATGGACGAATCCTGCGGCAAGTGCCTCCCCTGCCGGGCCGGCACCGTGCAGATGCACGGTCTGCTGGAGAAAATTCGCGACCGCCGGGCCACCGCCGACGACCTGGCCCTGCTGGAGGAACTGTGCGACGTGGTTAAATTCACCAGTCTCTGCGGATTGGGCCAGACCGCTCCCAATCCGGTTCTCAGCACGCTCCGATTTTTCCGCCATGAATACGAGGAACTGCTCCAGAAAGAAGTGACCCTGACATGAAGGTTACGACCCTCACAATTAACGGAGAGTTGGTCAGTGCGTCGCCCGGAGCCACCGTGCTGGAAGCGGCGCGCGAAAACGGCATCGGGATTCCGACTCTGTGCGCGCTTGAGGGCCTGTCGACTGTCGGAGCTTGCCGCCTCTGCCTGGTCGAGGTCAAAGGCAGCCCCCGGCTGCAGCCGGCCTGTGTTACCGCGGCGGACGAGGGCATGGAGGTTTCCACCGACACGGATCGCCTCCGTCGCTACCGAAGGATGATCCTGGAACTGTTTTTTGCGGAGCGAAACCATGTTTGCCCGGTGTGCGTGGCCAACGGGCACTGCGAACTGCAGGACCGGGCCCGCGAGGCGGGCATGGACCATGTTCGGCTTCCCTATCAGCATCCGGACCTTCCGGTCGACATCACCCACGCCCGCTTTGGGGTCGACCACAATCGCTGTATTCTATGCACCCGCTGCATTCGCGCCTGCGACGAACTGGAGGGCGCGCACACCTGGGATTTGGCCGGGCGGGGAACCAACGCCCGGGTCATCACCGACCTGAATCAACCCTGGGGCGACGCCCTGAGTTGCACCTCGTGCGGCAAATGCGCCGAAGCGTGCCCGACCGGAGCCATCTTCAAACAGGGATCCACGGTTGGCGAAATGGAGCACCGCAGTGACCGCATCCGTTTCATCTCCGCCGCCCGGGCGAGAAAGGAGTGGTCTCCATGAGTCGCAAAGAAAAACACTTCCGGCCTCGTATCGCCACCGTATGGCTCGCCGGCTGTTCGGGGTGCCACATGTCGTTCCTCGACCTGGACGAATGGCTCTTCGACCTGGCGGAAATAGCGGATGTGGTTTTCAGCCCCATCGCCGACGTCAAGGAATACCCGGAGAACGTGGACGCCGTCCTGGTGGAGGGGGCGGTCGCGAACGAGGACAATCTGGAACTCATTCGCAAAGTGCGCGCCCGAAGCAAAATCCTGGTGGCCTTCGGCGATTGCGCGGTCACCGGCAATGTCACCGCCCTGCGCAATCCGCTCGGAGGCCCGGAGACGTTTTTGAAACGCGCCTACGTGGAGGAAGCGGACACCCGGCCCGGCATTCCCCGGGAGCATCCGGTGGTGCCCGAACTGCTTCCCCGGGTGCTTCCGCTGCACCAGGTGGTCAAGGTCGACGCCTACCTCCGCGGCTGCCCGCCCTCCCCCGCCGCCATTCGTGAGTTGCTGCTAAACGCTTTGGGAGGAGAGAAGGAAACCGAATGACGAAAAAAGGCAGAATCGTGACCATCGACCCGGTGACCCGGCTGGAGGGTCACGCCAGGATCACGTTGCATCTCGATGACGACGGGCAAGTGGCCGACGCCCGTTTTCATGTGACCGAATTCCGGGGCTTCGAGAAATTCTGCGAAGGACGTCCTTTGTGGGAAATGCCGGGAATCACCGGTCGCATCTGTGGAATTTGTCCGGTCAGCCACCTGCTGGCGTCAGCCAAGGCCGGTGACGACATCCTGGCCGTAGCGATTCCCCCGGCGGCCGACAAACTGCGCCGGTTGATGAATCTCGGTCAGATCATCCAATCCCACGCCTTGAGCTTTTTCCATCTGAGCGCCCCGGATCTCCTGCTGGGCATGGACAGCGATCCCGCCAAGCGCAACGTGTTCGGCCTAATGGCCGCCGAGCCGAAGATCGCCCGGGACGGCATCCGCTTGCGTCAATTCGGTCAGGAAGTCATCGAAGCGCTCGGGGGAAAAAAGATCCACCCGAGTTGGGCGGTTCCCGGTGGAGTCCGGGCGCCTCTGGGCGAAGAAGGTCGCGATCGCCTGAAAGCGCGCCTTCCCGAAGCCATGCGCATCGCGGAAGAGGCGTTGGAGCTCTTCCAGAAGATCTCCGGCCGTTTCTCAGAGGAAGCCGATGCATTGGGAAACTTCCCCAGCCTGTTTCTCGGACTGGTCACCCGGGACGGGGGATGGGAACACTACGACGGCGTGCTCCGCGTTATGGATGCCGAGGGCGCCATCATCGCGGATAAGGTGGACCCGCGCGAATATCGCACACTGATAGGCGAAGCGGTCGAACCCTGGTCGTATTTAAAATTCCCTTACTACAAAGAACACGGCTACCCGAACGGAGCCTATCGCGTCGGACCGCTGGCCCGACTCAATATCTGCGAACGCATGCCGACTCCGCTGGCGGAACAGGCGCGTCGGAAGTTTCGCCAAACCGCCGGCGAGAAACCCGTTACCTCGTCGTTCTTCTACCATTACGCCCGCCTGGTGGAGATCATCGCATCCGTGGAAACGGCCGCGCTCCTTTTGGACGATCCGGACCTGCTCTCCAGCCGCGTCCGCGCCGAGGCGGGAATCAACAGGACCAGCGGTGTGGGCGTGAGCGAAGCCCCCCGGGGAACCCTCTTTCACGATTACCAGGTCGACGAGCACGGTCTCATCCTCAAGGTCAATCTGATCATCGCCACCGGCCAGAATAATCTGGCCATGAACCGAACCGTCCTGCAGGCCGCCCGTCACTACATCCGCAACCGGGAGATCCCGGAAGGGTTTCTCAATCGTATCGAGGCGGGCGTACGCGCCTTCGACCCTTGTTTAAGCTGTTCCACCCACGCTTTCGGACAGATGCCCTTGCAAGTGATTCTATTCGGACCGAAAGGAGAGAAGCTGGATGAACGGACCAGAGAATAGTTCTTCCCGACAATCCGACCGCGACATCCTTATCATCGGTTACGGGAACGAATTGCGCGGCGACGACGGCGCCGGTCGCCGCCTGGCGGACGAAGTGGAGTCCTGGCGTCTGGATGGGGTAAAAACCCTTTCGCTGCGGCAACTCAATCCGGAGGTGGCCGCCGAGCTGAGCGACAAACAGCACGTGGTCTTTGTGGACGCCACCCCCGAAACCGGACGCCGAATGGAGACCCGGCTGCCTGTTTCGCAACCGGTTGAAGGCGGCGACGCAACGACTCACCACTTCAATCCTTCGCGCATCCTCTCCCTGGCCCGGCAAGTCAACGGCACGGCGCCGCCGGCCACCCTGATCACCATTCCCGGCGAACGCTTTGGATGGGAAGAGCAGCTTTCACCGGTGGCCTCGGCCAATCTCGACGCCGCCCTGGACGCCGTTCGACGTTTGATCAGACGAGAAAAACAGGTGAAAAGACATTAGAATGGCGCTCCTCCGCGCGACCGGAAACGGACAATATCGAGAACGTTGGGAATCAAGAGTGATGGGAAAATCCAAAAATAAAAAACCCGCCGCCCGGCACCGCAAACCGAAACTGATTTACCGCTTCGGAAAAAAAACCGACGGCGACGGCGCACAAGCCGCCCTGCTTGGCGGGAAAGGCGCGAACCTGGCCGAAATGGCGCGCATCGGATTGCCGGTCCCGCCCGGGTTCACGCTGACCACCGAGGTCTACAACCTTTATCATGAAAACGGTCGCACCTTGCCGGACGACTTGTATCGGGATGTCCGTGACGCGGTAGGCGACCTCGAAGCGCAAACCGGCCGCCGTTTTGGCGACCCCGACAATCCGTTGCTGCTCTCCGTTCGATCCGGCGCCCGCTCCTCCATGCCCGGCATGATGGACACGATTCTAAACCTGGGTCTCAACGATAAAACCGTAGAGGGCCTGGCCCGCGAAACCGAAGATCCCCGCTTCGCCCGTGACTGCTATCGTCGGTTCATACAAATGTACGGCGACGTGGTTATGGGCGTCCGTCCGAACGACGATCATTCGGAAGACCCATTTGATGAAATCCTGGGGAAAGCCAGGACCCGTGCCGGGGTCGAAACCGACGCCGAACTCGAAGCGGAGGAACTGGCCGGGCTGATTGAAGGATACAAAACTCTGATAAAACGTATCACCGGATTGCCTTTCCCTCAGGATGTCTGGGAACAGTTGCGGGAATCGATTGGCTCCGTTTTCGCGTCATGGGAAAGCGAACGGGCGGTGGTGTATCGAAGGAAGTACAGCATTCCCCGCGAATGGGGAACGGCGGTGAATGTGCAGGCCATGGTGTTCGGCAACCGGGGAAGCCGCTCGGGAACCGGAGTTGCCTTCACCCGAAACCCCGCCACCGGCGAAAAGTCGCTTTACGGTGAATACCTGCTTAACGCCCAGGGCGAGGACGTGGTCGCCGGTATCCGCACACCTAAGGCGATCGCCGAACTGGCGCAAGATATGCCGGAGGCCCATCGGCAACTGGAGAAACTGGCCCGAAAGCTGGAACGCCACTTTCGCGATCTGCAGGATTTCGAGTTCACGATCGAGGACGACCGTCTGCATATGCTGCAGACCCGCAACGGAAAACGCACGGGCCTCGCCGCGGTCAAAGTCGCGACCGACATGGTCAAGGAGCGCCTCATCAATTCCACCACGGCCCTGAAGCGAATCCCCGCTGACTCCATATCGACGCTCCTTACCCCGGTCTTCAGCCGGGATGGCGGACGGACAGTTAAGGTGATCGCGACCGGACTTCCCGCGGGTCCGGGGGCCGCATCCGGCAGGATTGTCTTCAGTTCACGGGAAGCCGAACGCCTGGGGCGGAAAGGTGAAAAGGTGATTCTCTGTCGTCACGAAACCTCGCCGGAGGACATCCACGGCATGCTGGCGGCGGAGGGGATTCTCACCGCCCGCGGCGGCGTCAGCTCTCACGCCGCCCTGGTGGCGCGTCAGTTGGGAAAGGTGTGCGTGGCCGGCGCTTCGCGGATCAACATCGACTACGCCAAACGCGAAATGCGGGCCGACGACGTTCGGTTAAAGGAAGGGGACACGATTTCTATCGATGGCACTACCGGCGAGGTGTTCGCCGGCGAGTTGGACACTGAACCCGCCGAGGTCATTCAAGTCATCCACGGCAAAGGCGATCCCGCGGCCAGCGGACCTTATCAGGCGTTCAACCGGGTCATGCGCTGGTCGGACCGCGAACGCCGTTTGGGAGTACGGGCCAACGCCGACACCCCCGAACAGGCGCGGGAAGCGGTGGCCCTCGGCGCGGAGGGTATTGGACTCTGCCGCACGGAGCACATGTTCTTTCACGAAAAGCGGCTCGAATACGTGCGGGAAATGATTTTGGCGCCGTCCGCCGGGGTTCGCGAACGGGCCTTGAAGCGTCTGGCGAAATTCCAGCGCGCCGACTTCGTTGAACTCTTGCGGGTGCTCAACGACCTCCCGCTCACGGTTCGGCTTCTCGATCCGCCGTTGCATGAGTTCCTTCCCGACCACGACAACCCGGACGGCGCCCTCGCCTCCCGTTTGGGACTTTCCAACCAGGCCCTGGCTCAACGCCTGCGGGAATTGCACGAACAGAATCCCATGCTCGGCCACCGCGGGTGCCGCCTGGGAATCACCTTTCCGGAAATCACCGAAATGCAGGCGCGGGCCCTCTTCGAAGCAGTCGTCACGGTGCGCAAAGAATTCGGCATCAAACCAAAGGCGGAAGTCATGATCCCTCTGGTCGGTTTCCCCGGCGAACTACAGCACCAGGCGGAGATCGTCCGGCGAATCGCCACCGAGATCGGAAAACAGGCGGGGCTTAAAATCGACTGCCCCATCGGCACCATGATCGAAATCCCGCGCGCCGCCATCGCGGCCGAGGAGTTGGCTCGCGATGCCGCGTTTTTCAGTTTCGGCACCAACGATCTCACCCAGACAACCCTCGGGATGAGCCGCGACGATTCGGCCACATTTCTGGCGCCCTACGAGAAGCTGGACATTATCGCCGGCAACCCCTTTGCCACCCTGGACACCATCGGAGTCGGATTCCTGGTGGAAATGGCCGTCAAACGCGGCCGCAAAGGCCGGCCCGATCTCAAACTCGGCATCTGCGGGGAACACGGGGGCGATCCCGATTCGATCTGTTTCTTTCACCGAATCGGCCTGGACTACGTCAGCTGCGCTCCTCATCGCGTCCCGGTCGCCCGCCTGGCCGCCGCCCAGGCGGCGCTTGACGGTTCCTCCGCCGCCCGCGATTGAGGTCAATAACCGATCGTGTCGCCGTGCCCGGGTGAAGAGGTGCTCCGGTCGGTGTTAACCTGAATGGCACGGTTGGACAACACTGTTTCGATCACCGCCCTTAACCGAGTTCCATTCATCCTCAGCTTAAACGCTTCGCAAAGTCTATTGTTAGACTCATCCCGCCATCGACGCCCATCAGGCACTTCTTTCCAATTATTTCCACCGTACCCGAAACCTCCGAATGAGAATTCCGTCCAAATCAGTCGCAACAGGCCGTGTGCTGTCGCTGGCCGTGTCCGGAAAGGAACGGTTTGCGCCGGCATTTCCCGCCGCGGCGGTCGACGCTTCGGTAACCATCATATTTCTGCAGCACATTCCCCGCGAGCATGGATCCCTGAATGCGGATCGCCGTTTTATGAAGTACGAATCGGCACCGCCGATCGCAGCCCCTGTCAATAGGTGGTGATTAACAGCCAATAATATCCTTCTAAATCTATCGTCAACCTACCATGAAAAAATACCTGATCTCACTACTGATGCTGGTTCCATTAGCAGTTTCCACTGCTTCCTCCGAGGAAGTTCCCACGCTCAAGGAGGCCTATAAAGAGCATTTTCTTATCGGAGCGGCGCTGAACACATCCCATCATTCCCGAACGAATCCGGCCCGGGAACCCCTGGTGAGTTCCCAGTTCAACACCATCACCGCTGAGAACGCGATGAAGTGGCAGCCAATCCATCCCCAGCCCGGCCAGTACAATTTCGGGCCGACCGACAGCTTCGTAGATTTCGGTGAACGCCACGGCATGTTTATCGTCGGCCACACTCTGGTCTGGCACTCACAGACTCCGTCATGGGTTTTCCAGGATGCCGACGGCAATCCGCTCGACCGTGAGGCACTTTTGGAACGCATGCGCGACCACATTCACACCGTCGTCGGACGCTACCAGGGACGAGTCCATGGCTGGGACGTGGTCAACGAGGCGCTGAACGAGGATGGCACCCTGCGAAATTCACCCTGGCGCCGGATAATCGGCGACGACTACATCGAACACGCCTTTCGGTTCGCCCACGAAGCCGACCCGGAAGCCGAGCTCTACTACAACGATTACTCGATCGAAAATCCGGCCAAACGGGCCGGCGTGGTCCGCATCGTCAGGACGCTGCAGGAAGCGGGCGTACCGATCACCGGAGTCGGCATCCAGGGGCACGGCAACCTCAACTGGCCGTCGCCGCAACTTGTCGCCGATACCATCGAAGCATTCGCCGACCTCGGTATGCGGGTCATGATTACGGAGCTGGACATCAACGTGCTTCCGTCACGTTCGGAAGCGGTGACCGCCGATATCGCCCACCGCGAAGAAGGAGGCGACGCGCTCAATCCTTACGCCGACGGTTTGCCGGATGAAATGCAGGAACGCCTCGCCCGCCGGTACGCCGAACTGTTTGAAGTGTATTTGCAATACCGGGACGTCATCGACCGGGTCACTTTCTGGGGCGTCACCGACCGCGACACCTGGCTGCACAACTTTCCCATTCGCGGGCGTACCAACTATCCGCTGCTTTTCGATCATGACGGCGAGCCCAAACCGGCCTACTACGCGGTAATCGAAACCGCGCAGCGTTTCAATCAAAGCATGGAGGAGGCGCGCACCTTCCGTAACCCGGTCATGCCGGGTTTTCACGCGGATCCCAGCCTGGTTCGGGTCGGCGACGACTACTACACCGTGCACAGTACCTTCGAGTATTTCCCCGGGGTATTCGTCATGCACAGTCGCGACCTGGTCAACTGGCGTCAAATCGGCAACGCCATCCACCGGACCGAACAGTTGGATCTGAGAAACGTTCCCTCGTCGGGTGGCATTTTCGCTCCCACCATTCGTTATAACGACGGCCTTTTTTACATGATCACCACCTCAGTCTGGGGCGGCGGCAATTTTTACGTTACCGCCGAGGATCCCGCCGGACCCTGGTCCGATCCGGTTTGGCTGGACGCCGCCGGCATCGATCCGTCGCTGTATTTCATGGACGATGGAACGGTCCTCTACCATCGGCAGGTCGACGGCGAGCGCGGGTTCACCGGACAACAGGTTCTGAACCTGGAAACCGGTCAACTGGAGGGGGAGATGGTCGAACTCTGGCGAGGAACCGGAGGCATCTGGCCCGAGGGTCCTCACCTCTTTCACGTTGACGACACCTGGTACCTGAAAATCTCGGAAGGCGGCACCAGCTACGGGCACATGGTCACAGTGGCCCGAAGCGATTCCCCCTGGGGGCCTTTCGAAGCGAATCCCGACAATCCGATCCTCACCCACAGACATCTCCCGGATCACCCGTTCCAGGCGCTCGGCCATTCGGACATGGTGGAAACCCCGGACGGATGGTGGATGGTGTTTCTCGGATTCCGGCCCCAGGGCGGCAATTACCACCACATTGGAAGAGAAACCTTCCTGGCGCCCGTAACCTGGAATGAGGACGGCTGGCCGGTGGTCAATAACAACGAACCCATATCCGAAGTCATGCCGGCGCCTCGCCTGCCCGAACATCCGTGGCCGGATGAACCGGTTCGCCAGGAATTCGACAGCGCCGATCTCCCTCCCTGGTGGCAGTATATCCGCAACCCGGTGGAGGATAACTATTCGTTTGACGCGCGTCCGGGCTGGTTGCGTCTGACCGGATCGGCCCATAATCTCTCGGATCGTGCCTCCCCCACCTTCCTTGGCCGCCGGCAAACCGCCCTGGGTTGCGAGGTCGCCACGCTGATGTCATTCAATCCGAGCAATGACAACGAGGAAGCCGGTCTGGCGCTGCGCGGCCGTGAAAGCCATCACACCCTGTTCGGAATCCGGCTGGTGGATGGCGCCCGCCACGCTTTCCTGCGAAAGGTGCAGGCCGGTGAAGCCACGGAAGTTCTTTCGTCCGATCCTCTGCCCGAGGGCGACGTGGTTCTTTCGATCAGCGCCGAACCTCTCAGCTACGAATTCCGGTATCAGGCGAATGGCGGGGAAGAGGTCACCCTAGGTACGCAGCCAACCCGGGAACTGTCGAGCGAACACATGTCGCCCGGCGGCGGGATGAGCTTCACGGGCGTGTACTTCGGAATGTTCGCCACCGGTAACGGCAGCGCCAGTCAGGCGCCCGCCGACTTCAAATGGTTCGATTACGAACGCACGGAATGGTAGTCCCCAACCCGAATGGAGCTCGGGTTGAGCACCTTATCGTTTAAAATCCCAACGAGCATAGCTAAACTCGCATGGCCCTCCCCTTGGAGGGCCATGCTCCCCTATGGCCGCCGGCTGGGAAGCGCGGGCATCCTGCCCGCACCGGCGGCGCGGGAGCGCCGCCCTCCAAGAAGAAGAGGCGCGATTCCGATTTTGATCCGGTCTCTCAAATGACGAACCTGCTTAACCGAGCTTCATTCGAACAAAAAGGGTTCTTTGGAAACGATTGGATCCATCGGGCTGGTTTTTAATCGACCGCCAATGGAATATCCTCCGGGCGGAGGTTTTGTTTGAAACGTTCGCCGAAGCCGGCGTCGTTCGGATCGTAATCGCCGACGAAGTCAGCGTTTACGCCTTGGTCCGGAATTTTGTCCTCCAGACCAAGGGCCCAGAAGATGCCGTTCAACGAAAGCTTGCGCATGGATTCATCGAAGAAGTCACGCGGGTGCCCCATGGTGGTAAAGAACACCCGGCTGGACCCGTTTTCTCCGTCGTACCGGTGGGTCCAGGCGATGGGATGGCGATCTCCGAAACGATCCCCCCCGGGCTCCGCTCCTTCCACCGCATACCCCACCAGCAATGGCTCCGCGTTTTCATGGAGTGGCAAGGCATGATACAGCCAACTGCGAACATGGAAGCTCGGCTGTACCCCGCGGAGAACCGGATGATCGGCCCGCTCCTCCAGGATTCGAACGTCGGTCGAGTTGGCCCCCCCGTGGTGGCTGATCCAACGCTGTCCAAAAACGGCGAACGGCCAGTCGTTATCCATATGACTGTTGGCGTGATCCCCGCCATAACGAAACGCGTGGGTCGCGGTACGGAACCCGGCGATCGGTTTCCCCGACTCCGCAAAGTCTACGATGTGCTGCAACTGATCATCAGGCAACCTGCGGAAACGGGTATTCACGATCATCATATCCGCCTCGCCCAGGGCCTCAAGACCCACGATATTATCCGTCCGGTTAGGGTCAATGTAGCCTTCCTCGGATAACGCGTAACAGACCGTAACCTCGAATCCATAACGATTTTTCAGGATTCGCGCCAGCATCGGCATGGTTTCCTCCGAGCGGTATTCTTCGTCCCCGGTAACAAAGACGATATGCCGCCCCTGACCGATTTCCGCATCGGCCGCTCCGAGATCGGGAGCCGTCAAGTAAGACGAAACGCAAGCCACGGCACCGAAAACACATAAAAGTCCGAGTCCGCCGGATCTGCCAATATTCTTCCTGGTCATTAGTTTCCTTATTAACATCTGCCTTGCCTTTCTTGTTACCGTTTTTTTGCTTCGTTGCCTCAGTGACTAATGAGCTCCTCAACCACAGTGGCTCCAACCTCTGGACGTCGACTGCCGCGGTTTCTCATCAAGCGTACCCCTGAGACAATAATCCGACGATCGCGGCGAAATCAAGAAAGCAACGTCGGTCCCGGCGGGCTTGGAACAACGTCCGCGCAGCCGCCGAAACCTGCCGCTCAATGGTGCCAATCCGGGCAGGACACATTCATTCCCAGCAATTCGGGTCAGCATCCACCAGTTCTAACGTGGACCCGACGGAGCCGCCAACGGGCGAACGGTCAGGCGTTCCAGCCTGGTTTCGCTTGGCAGCGACAGCCGAAAAGATATTTTTCCGTCGTCGGGCCGCAACGATCCGATCGCTTGTCCGGCAAAAAGGACGCCGTACGCCTTTCCATCCTCAATCGAAAAAGGCCCGTCGCCGATCGTCACATCGAGACTGCCCTCGCCCCGGAGATCGACCTCCAGAAGATTCGTCCGGCATTCCAGGACACGTGCTTCGATGGGCCGGTTCTCCGGGCGCAAAGTGACCGGGAGTTCCCGCGCGTACAAGCGTTCGAACTGATCGAGCTCGCCCGACAACCAAACCCCGTTGGGCGTGATACGGTTGTCGGCTCCCTCAAAAAGCACCGGCTCCCCGGCCGCGCGCAAATCGACTGCTTTCACCCAGTCGCCCGACATCCATCCGCTGTAGTTCGCCAGATAAATCACCCGTCCTTCGGGAGTCGCGAAAGCATTGAAACCCACCTCCCGGCTATCGAAAACATGATCGATCTCCGAACGAATATCCCTCGCCTCAGCCGACAGAACCGCAGCCACATCACGGAAACCCAAAGCGTTCACGGTTTCTCTTTCGGCTTCAATCAGCAGCTGCAAGCGTGGAACGATACGCAGGAACTGCGCCGTGTTATTGCCAAGAAAAGGCCCCTGGACGGTGCCGTCCTCGTGCTCGCGGTGCTGGTTTCTCGAGGACCAGCCACCCTGCTCCTGCTGAATGGCCAGGTAGTACCGCAACATTTCCAGCATCGCCGACAGGTAACGTTCTTCGCCCGTCATTCGGTACACCCCCTCAAGAACTTCGATGGCCATGATTTCCTGACGAGGCATTTGCCCCCGTCGCATATCCTCGTTTGTTTTGGCGGCAAAATCACCGCCATCGGAAATCGGGTCCCACAGCCACCCATGCTCCTGCTGTTCCTCAAGCAGGTAGTCTGCGAAACGAATGAGCGCGGTTTCCGTCGCTTCCAGTGATTCGCGGTCCACTTCACCCAATTCGCCATCGTCGGAGGTTGCGCGTTTGTCCTCCAGGTGATCCCAAAAAGACACCACCGCTCGCACACCGTAAAGCATGATGTAGTTTTTGGCCGACGGAAGATCGAGCGCGCGCTGGGTCAGCGGACCTCCGTGATCGTAATAAGCCTGGTACCAAAACCCTTTTTCATGCTGCACATGCCGGGCCCAGTGAGCCAGTTGTCCGGCGATCTCGCCGAAGGAGTCGTCACCGAACATCCGTTCGGCGTAAGCCAGACCGCGCGCCTGCATCATGTTGCGCGATTCGATAAATGGCCGGGGATCGAATTCGCCGTCCCAGGTGAAGCGCCGCGGAACGCGGTAGTCTCCGTAAGTTGGATACTCGTTGGACGTTCGAACCGCATACCGGGTCATTAACTCAAATGTATCCCGAAAATACCGCTCCCCGGTCATCAGGTACGAGAGGTACAGCCCACTCGTGTCACCATAATACGGATGACTGGTCAGCGAGCGAAACGTCCCGTACTGTTCCAGAGTTCCGTAACGGTCGGTGCCATTGAAGAATTCGTTGCTTCCCCGGTACACCACCACATCGGCCCAGGACTCCGTATCCTCAACCAGCATACGAAAAAGATCCGGGCACCCGTCCTGCATCTGGACGTACCACAGATTGTAAACGGTTTCTCCCGGGCGGCTGGCGGAGCCGCCGACCCACACCGAGCCGTCGTCGTTGAAGACAATCGACTGCGGAATAGCGCCCGCTTCGAAATGACCGTCTCGTTCGTTCAACGCGCCCATGGTCCAATCCACCGCGCGTTGGGCGCTGGGCGGGCGTTCACGCGTCGGAAGCACTCCGGCTTTCACGAACTGCTCCGGGTCGACGAAGACCGCCGGCGGACCGCTGGATTCAAGCGGACCGTTGGCGCCGAGAATCATATCCAGCCGGGTGGTTCGGCTGACCCCATCCAACCAGATCCAAGGCGCCCGGTACTGGATAGGAGCGAATAGGACCCGGTGGTCATCAGCGTCGTGTTCGACCAGGAATCCGTTGGCGGGAGCCTCCGGATGGTCCGGGTTTTGGACCGCTCCGCGAAAGCGGTCGATATCGGGGGCGTCAAAGTGAATTCTTCTCCCGAGCTCCGAAGCGTGGAAATCGAGACCGGTCTGCGACCGGATTAAACCCGGCAATGCCGACTCTTCGGCGGCAAACTCCGGTCGCAAACCCACCACCATGCCCGTGGTGTTCAATTCGACATCGTCCTTCGAGGTCAGGCGAAACGCCTGTTCGATCCGGTTCGACCCCGAGGACAACGTCAACTCCCACACCGCTTCCGCCGCGATGCCGTCGAACGGTCCGGACATGCGGACGGTGGCGAAAACCGGACCCTCCTCGACAATCTCAAAACCGGTCAGGCGCCAGGAATGGTACGAATCCTCCCCGACCGCAACCACCAGCCCCACTCCTTTTGCGTTCAGAAGTGGCACATCGTCAAAGACGATCTGTGCCAACCCTTCGGGTCCGAATTCAACCCTGAGCCTCTCATTTTCCATCCTCCGAACCTCGGAATCGTTAGTGATTCGGACCCGATGTTCCGCGGCGGCAGCATCGGGCCCCTCGCCGCCAGGTTCCAAGGTGAAGACCTCCCGGGCGCCCGGAGCCAGTTCCGGGCGGAAGGCAACCGAGAGCCAGGCGATGTCGCCTCCGGCGTGCCGAAGCAAAACATCGGTTTGGAACGGAATCGTTCGACCGTTTTCATCGCGCATTTGAAGGTTGCCGGTCGACCGCAAAACCCCGGGGGCCATGGGTACGCCGCGCCGGACAATCCGGTCGCGCGCCTCCGAACCGGATCTTTCCTCCACTGTGATCGCCACCTCCCACGATTCCGCATCACCTGGGGCCGAGGCAGCTGTGATGGGGCCGGTCAATGTTAAGTACAGGAGAAAGGAGGCAAAAACACACCACGGAAACGCAGGTTTTTTCATCATAGCTCTACCCTCCACAATTCGCGGTCGAATTCAATTGGGGAGTTGCGAAAGTCATTTCAGATGAACGGTAACGTCCACAGGATCCGGATCAGGATTCCTTGCGTCGTTTACGCAGGGCGACACGCATCAGTTTAAGCAGAACCTCGGTGGAATAAGGCTTGGGTAAAAAATGGAGCGGTCCTCCCGGAAGGTTCTCGGTTAGGGTTTCGTTGGAAGGAAGTCCGCTCGCCGCGATAATGGGTAAATCCGGGTTTGCTTCGCGCAGTGTTCGAATCAACGCCGGACCATCCATGCCGGGCATCATGATATCGGTCAGAAGAAGATCGATCGTGCTGTGATGGTCGCGGACGAGATCCAAAGCCTGTCCGCCCTCTTCGGCAGTCAACACGCGGTAGCCGAAACTCTCGAGTGTCCGCAACGTCATTTCACGGACATTTCGGTCATCGTCAACCAGAAGCACGGTCTCCCCGGCTCCGCGCGGAAGTTCGTTTCCCTGCTCGGGATTCGCCGACGATATCACATTTCCCGCCGCCGGCAAAAAGACTTTGAAAACCGTACCACCGCCCGGCTCACTGTAAACCCTGACAAATCCCCCGTGACTGCGAACGATTCCCATCGAGGTGGACAAGCCAAGGCCGGTTCCCTCCCCTTGGGGTTTGGTGGTGAAAAAAGGTTCGAAGATGCGATCGACAACCTCCGAAGGCATGCCTGTTCCGGTATCCACCACTTCAATCAAAACATAAACCCCTTCCTCCGCGCCGGCAAAATGCCGCACCTCCTGTGCGTCGACAGTATGACGACGCGCCATGAACGCCAGGGATCCGCCGGCAGGCATCGCGTCCCTGGCATTGACCGCCAGATTGACCAGCACCTGGTTGATTTGCGTGGGATCACCGATGAGGTACAGGTCATCCGGTACGCGAACATGACAAGTAATCGCCTTCGGGAAAGTAGTCTTCACCAGGGCTTCGACATCGCGAATCAGGTCGATTACGGAAAGTACCTTGCGTTCGCCGGAGGTGCCGCGGGAAAAGGTCAGCACCTGACGCACCAGCCCGGCTCCTCTTCGGGCGCTCTCCTCAATCTGTCGCACAACCGGAACCACCGAAGTGTCGGATGAGGATTCGCGCAGGAATTCCAGTCCCATGAGTACCGGCGTAAGCAGATTGTTCAGGTCGTGTGCGATTCCGCCGGCCAGAGTTCCGATGCTCTCCATCCGTTGATTTCGAAGGACCTGCTCCTCCAGTTGACGTTGTTCCCCGATGTCCCGCATGTAAACAGTTACCCCTTCCCCAAAAGGGTAAACACGCCCGGCCAGCCATCGTTGAGACGCGCGAATTCGCCCTTCGAATCCCGCCGGCTTTTCCGAACTGACGGCGTCCTCCAACACCGGTCGAAGCAACTTCCCCAATTCCGTCGACAAACCCTCATCCAAAGCGCGCCCGACCAGATAATCGGGCGACGCGTCGAGCATGTCGCAGGCGGTTGAATTCAGATAGGTAAACCGAAACTCTCGATCCAGGGAGAAGAACCCATCGTTGATGCTCTCCAAGGTAGCGGTCAATCGGGCGGCAAGAGAACGTGAGTCCTGCTCCATCAGTTTGGAATCGTGGATGTCCGTTGCGGTGCCGAACCACTTGGTCACCCGGCCCTTCACGTCTCGCGCCGGCACCGCCCGCACCTTCTGCCAGCGATGGATTGCCTCCGCCGCATGCCAAATCCGGTACTCAATCTCGTAATGACCCTTTGTCGTGACCGCCTCGTTCCAAACATCGATGCATCGTTCGCGATCATCGGGATGCAACATGTCAAGCCAGCGTTCTCCCGGATCGGCCCCCGGAGACACCCCGGTGTAATCGTACAGGGCCGGACTGGCGTAATCGACCCGTCCTTCCGGGGTGGCGGTCCAAACGATCAGCGGCATGGACTCGGCCAGCAGGCGAAAACGCCTTTCGCTTTCCTCCAGTGAAGCCTCGGCTTCAATTCGTTTCAGGTGGGCCTGCAAAAGGTCCGCCAGGGAACCGATGAGTTCATGCTCCTCCTTGAGAAACGGATCTTCATTCGGTGTGCTTCCTTCGGGGCGATAACGCACGCGTATTTCCCCGCGGTCGACGCCGTTGATGGTCATCGCCGCATTGAGCTCACTTCCGGTTGCCGGAAACCCGGCGCTCCGGTATGTTCGACCGTCATAGGTTATCGCCGCGCCGGTCAATTCCGGATGGGTGAACCCTTCCGGTATGATGGCGACTGCCGATTCCAACAGTTTGGAGCAGTTGAGGTCCTCTCTCCGAAACAGGTCGGTCACCCGGTGCAGGGTGCCCAGCTCCTTGATACGTTCGCCCAGTTCATGCACCAGAAGCTGCCGTTCGGTTTCCCGTTGTTTGCGTTCGGTGATATCAACGTGCATCACCACACAGCCGGCTTCGTCGTCGGAAACCGGTATCGCCGTGCCCCGGTACCAGCGCTGGTTTCCTTGACGCTCGCAAGGGTACTCTTCGTTGTAAGCACGAATGCTCCCCTTAAGCACGGCATTAACTCTTCCAAAAAAGTGACTGGTATGGTCTCCGGGATACAGGACCGAATAGACCTCTCCGAACGGCATCCCGACCCCGTGATCACTCAGTTCGGGGGCCCACCGCTCCGCCAGGCGCTGCCAGGACTCGTTCACCGAGGAGATTTCACCCCGCCCGTTCACATAGGCGATTTCAGCCGGCAGGGCATCGATAATCGCTTTGTAACGCGCTTCACTTTCGCGCAGACGCCGTTGAGCATCATGAAGGAGCAACGACGCGCCATCGGGCCGAATCACGGCATCGATTTCGTCACCTGTCAGGTCGCGCAGTTCCTGTTCCGCCTCGCAAAGAATGCGTGCCAGGTCGGCTATCCTTTGCCTGGCATGTTTATCCAGCGGTCGAGAGAACCGGCTCATTTCCGTCTTTCCGGCTCGACCAACCCAAGATGGCCGGCGACCATCTCCGTTTCCGAGAGGTTGCCCACGATTCGCAATTCGGGACCTGGTGACAGCCTGACCAGGGTCGGGGTGAGAAAAATCTTGTTGTCCAGCGCCGCCGCCGGCGTCTTCAGAACGTCCACGATCTCGATCCGGTGCCGGTCCGGCAGATGCGTGCGACAGAGGGAACGCAAATTGGCCGCCGCCAGGACGGAATTGGCTCCGGAACCGGCGATGTACAAGCGGAAAATCTGTTCGTTTCCGTTATTCATCCTCACCCACCTTCCGTCCTTCTTGACCTCCAGTCGGGTGGAAAGCTCCGCCGCCCCCGCGCATTCGGTGAACCGTTTCCCTGGTGCGGGCCAGGGCGGCCAGCCGGCTGTTTTCATCTTCTGAGAGCCGTTCGAACTCGGATTGATACCATTCGATCTGGTCCTGCAGTTTGCGCGATTGCAGCGACAGTTCGTCGCGGGCCGATTCGATTTCGCGCACGCGGCGACGCAATTCGGCGCGGCGCGTCCGTTCCTCTTCTTGGTCCGCCCGTTCGCACTCCCATCGCATGGTTCCCATAAGCACTTTTCCACCGGCGGTGTAAACCTCGGCCAGTGAAAGGCCGTCGTCTCTGAGAATGAGTTCCCGCACCTGGTTGGAATGGCCGGTGCCGCGGGATTTGACAATCGTCAATCCACGGTTTCGTTCGCCCGCCGAAATCGAGTAACTCAGATGAATCCAGGTGTCGGCGATTGTGGAAACTCCGAGTATCGTTCCCTCGATCTCCGGATCCGTGCCGGCCAGTAAGCTCGTGCAGAGCACGGTGATCGAACGTTCTTTCGCCCAGTCGATAAGGCGCTCAACAACTCCGTGTCCGGTTTCCTCGTTTCCCGGTTTTCCCAGCGATGAAATCGGATCGACCACCAGGCAATGAGGCTCCAGTTCCTCCGCGATGGATTTGATGTGCAACAGATGGGCCTCGGCGCTTCGGGCCGTGGTGCGCGAGGTGTGGAAAACGAGTGCTCCGGCCTGAAGGTGAGAAGTCAGATCAATCGACACCGAGGCGAGATTGCGAATCACTTCGCCCGCGTCCGAATCGAAACTGACAAAAAGCACTCGCTCACCCCGCTGACAGGCAGCCTGCGCGAAGGCCCCGGCCAGCGTGGTCTTGGCCGTTCCCGGGGAACCGGAGATCAGGATCCCCGCCTTGCGGTAGTAGCCACCGCCGAGCATGTCATCAAGCCCCTGCAGCCCGCTGGACACGCGCTCCCGCGTGACCTGTTCCGAACCGGCTCTGGACGCCACCCCGGCCACTTCCATTCCGCGCCGTCCTATGACCATCGGCGATTCGTTTTCCGAAAACGCGGTGCCGCGGTATTTCGCCACCCTCACGTTGCGTTGCGACACTCCTGCCACCACGTTATGGCTAAGCACAACGGTGCTATCCAGCATGTACTGCATGAACTCGAGGCGGTCCTGAAGCTCGGCGTTCAGAGTGCTTTTGGCCGTAATAATGGCGGTCAATCCGCGTTCCAAAAGCCACGTGTGCAGGCGATGAATCTCGCGCCTTTCGGCGGACGGATCGTCGAGTTGCGAGATCACCACGTCCAAGGCGTCGAATACCACCCGCTGAGCGCCAGAGCGTTCCACCAGGGCGTCCAGCGCCATGAGAAGTCCGGATAGATCGAAGGCCCCAGCCCGCAACTCATCCGGCGACATCTGGGCGTCGACGAAGGAGATGCCCTTGTCCAGTAAAAACGGCATCTTCCAGCCAAAACTGGCCGCATTTTCCAAAATTCGTGCGGACTTCTCCTCGAACGCGACAAAAATGCCCGGTTCGTCGTGTAACCGGGCGCCGTTCACCAGGCTCTGCAAGGCAAAAACAGTCTTGCCGGATCCCGGACCTCCGAAAATCAACGTCGTCCGCCCCCGGGGAAGTCCCCCTTCTGTCATTTCGTCAAAACCGTGAATTCCGGTTGGCGCCTTGGCCAAGCTCGGGGCAAGAAAATCAGAATCTAGCATAAACAGTACAGGCTGAACTCAACAGATTATATTTATATATTGAGGCTCCCCGACGACAATAAAAATCGGACACACAAAAGCTCCGCCGGAATCGTCCGGCGGAGCTTTTACAATCATGGGGTAACGATTGGATTAGAAAGGGATCCGCGTTACACGGCCACCTCGTAAGCTTCCAGGCGCTTTTCCACCCGCCGGCGCTTCAGTTCGGCGAAAACCGGCAGCCCATTGGCGTAGGGAACTGCGATTTCACCTTGAATCAGCGGCTGCGCGTACTTGTGGAACTGGTGGTTCATGCTCACTCCGTCCTCATGCACCCACTCCAAAGGAAGAGCCTTGATCCCGGTGGCCAATTCCGACAGCGGCGCCAGGCCGGTCTCGCAGACATACTGCTCGGAATCACCGCGCAACAGGGTGATCATTTTACCCGACTGGCCGTCGATTGCCGCCCGTACCGCGGCTTGCCCGGCGAGGTAGGCCTCGTCGTTGTCGGCTTTGGACGCGTGCGTCGCGGCCGATCGCTGGGCGTATCCCAGGCGAGTGGTCCGAGCCTTGAGTCCCAGGGATTCGTCCAGGAGATTCTTCAGGTAATCGCCCGCGCCGCCCGGCGTGGTGTTGCCATAGCCGTCCGCCGGTCCGGAACTGACCGAGATGTAGTTCCCGTCCTTGTCCACCAGCCCTTCGCCCACCACGATGAGGCAAAACTTTTCGCGCTTCAGGACTCGCTGAACGTCTTCGAAGAATTTTTCCGGGGAAAACGCCACCTCGGGCAGATAAATCAGATGCGGCGGATCATGTGGACGGTCCTTGCCCTTGGCCAGAGCGGCCCCGGCGGCCAGCCAGCCGGAACTGCGGCCCATGACCTCGACGATGGAAACAAAGTCCCCCTGCCCCATCGCGTGATTGTCGCAGGCGATTTCCCGGACCGTGGTCGCAATGTGCTTGATTGCGCTGCCGTAGCCCGGGCAATGATCGGTACGGACCAGATCGTTGTCGATGGTCTTGGGAACCCCGATCACCCGCAGATCGTAGCCGCCTTCGGCGGCGGTTTGTGCGATTTTATCGGCCGTATCCTGCGCTTCCGTTCCGCCGATATGAAAGAAAAAGCGGATATTATGGGCGGCGAACACCTCGATTACCCGCTCATAATCCTGCTGCTTTCGGAGTCGGAATCGACCGGTGCCCAGAGCCGCGCCAGGCGTGTGGCGCAATCCGCGGATCGTCTGCTGCGATTCCTCGGCGAGATCGACCAGATCCTCGTTCAAAATCCCCAGCATTCCATTCAGACCCCCGTAAATTTCTTCAATGCACTCATAGTTGAGGGCTTCATTGATCACGCCGGCCAAACTGGAGTTGACGACGCAGGTGGGGCCGCCGGATTGGGCCACCAGGCAGTTTCCTGTTAATTCTGACATAAAGTGTGCTTTCTAAGTTTGTAACCTTAACTCGGCATTACGAAAAGGGAAATCGGATGACCATGGCAATCATTATTTACCCGCGAATCCACATCCCCAAATCATTCATATTCGTCAATTTAACGCGTTGGGTACGCCACCGTCCGCCAATTCGACCTGTCGCGTTCCCGGACTTGCGTCGCCGCCGCGCCGCGCCCAAACTGGGCGATATGAGCGAAAAATCTCTCTTCAGCAAAATCATCGATCGAGAAATTCCCGCCGAGATCGAGTATGAGGATGAACGCTGCATCGCCTTCCGGGACATCGACCCGAAAGCGCCAACGCATGTCCTGGTGGTTCCCCGGAAGCCGATTCCCCGAATCGCCGAGGCTCAGGCCGAAGACGCCGAATTACTGGGTCACCTGCTCTTGATCGCCGCCCGGACCGCAAAAAAACTCGGCTTGGATGAAGGGTTTCGGGTGGTGGTCAATAACGGCCCTCACGGAGGAGAAGCGGTTCCTCACCTCCACGTCCATCTACTGGGAGGCCGAAAACTGGCGTGGCCTCCGGGTTGAACACGGCCCTGCCTTTCCGCGCGATGTCTTATTCGAAGAGATGAATGAGCGAACCGGTTGAACAATGGCTGATTTCGCTGGCGAACCTGGCTCGCCGGGGCGGTTTTAATGTGGTCCAGTGGGGGGAAAGCGGGGGTCTGCCCCTGTTGGGACTCGTTCGCCCCGCGGAACCCGGCTCGCCGCGGGTGTACCTTTCGTCCGGCATTCACGGCGACGAGCCCGCCGGGCCGCTGGCGATGGAACGCCTGCTGTCCACTGACGCCCTTTCGTCGTCGGTCCATTTGACCCTCTGTCCCCTGCTGAATCCCCGCGGCTACGCCGCCGGCATCCGGGAAACCCCCGAAGGGATCGACCTGAATCGGGATTACCGCAGCCTGAGGACGGTCGAGGCAGCCGAACATGCCAGATGGCTGGGGAGCATTCCGCCCAATGACCTCTACCTATCCATGCATGAGGATTGGGAAACCGAAGGGTTTTACCTCTATGAAATCGACTGCGCCGGGCGTCCGCGCTACGGCGAGGAAATCGTGCACGCGGTCAGCCCGGTCATCCCGCCCGAAAAGCGGTCCGAACTTGACAGCCATCGCACCGCGGCGCCGGGAGTCATACGGCACCCTCCCCATCCGGACGAACCGGACAACTGGCCCGAAGCGATCTATCACGTCACTCTGTACCCTCATTTGTCCTACACCTTCGAAACTCCGAGCGCACTTCCGCTCGAAACCCGTATCGAAGCCCAGGTGATCGCCGTGACCACCGCGATCCGGCTTTTCCGGGAGAACCGCTGTCAGGACGGTCAGGCGTAGGAGCCGCCGGAACCAAGACCGAGGTCTTTACGTCGCTGCGCGCGCTCCCTGCCGGCGGCAGCTTCGTAACCACTTTCCCGATACGCGCCGAGCGGGTCTTCCGACAAACCGCGTGATTTGCGCCAGGTGTGCAGTGCCGGAGTGACGTCGGTGAAGAACGCCCGGCGGAGGCATTCTTCGGCGTCGATTTCACTGGCGGCCTTGCGCGCCTTTGCCAAAGCCTCACGATCGACCAATGCCGCCTTGGCGAAGATTTCCTGCGCGGTCACCACGGTCTGGATCATGGCCTGAATCTTGGGTTTCAGGTTGTGCGATTGGTCCACCATGTAGGCGATATCGGGCACACTTCCCGTTTCCGTCCGATAGGCCAGAATCTCGTTGAAGATACGGAAGATCTGGTAGGGGTCTATGGACCCGAGAGTGAGGTCGTCATCGGCGTAACGCCGGTCGTTGAAGTGGAAGCCGCCCAGCATCTCCTCATCCAGGAGAAAGGCCACGATCTGTTCGATATTCTGCGACAGGTAGTGATGCCCCGTATCGACCAGCACCTTCGCCTGCGGACCGGCTTTTTTGGAGAGCACATAGGACATGCCCCAGTCGGCGATATCGGTGTGATAAAAGGCGGGTTCAAAGGGTTTGTACTCGACCAGCAGTGTCTGGTCGTGGCCGAGTTTCTCGTGACAAACCTGCAGGCAGTCCTGGAAACGGCGCTTGCGGTCCCGAATGCTGTCCTGCCCCGGGTAATTCGTGCCGTCGGCGAACCACAACGTGACCACCTTGCTCTTCACCTCCCGGCCGAGTTCAATCGAATCGACCACGTGTTTGACCGCCCTCTCGCGCACGGCCGGGTCGGGATTGCCGAACGAACCGTACTTGTAGCATTGATCCTGAAACAAGTTGGGGTTGATCGACCCGATACGCACACCGTGCCTTCCGGCCAACTCAACAACATCCGAGGGACGCGTTTGGTCGTCGAAGTCCCACTGCACGTGCACCGCAACCTGGGGACAGTTGCCGGCGTAGCGATTGACCTGTCCGGCGTCCGACAGCTTATCGTTCAGGTCGATGGCGGCGGCGTCCTGCAGGTACTTGCCGAAACGGGTGCCGGTATCGGCGAACCCCCAACTGGGAATTTCGATTTCCAGACCGTTGAGAGCCTGGATGACTTTTTCAATGGCGGCGTCTTTCATGAGTGTCAGTTATGCAAAAGAATGGGCGTGGTTAAAAGGTTGAAGTGAATGAGGAAACGTCGCACGCCTTTGGCCCAGCCCGGTCCCCTTTTGCCATCTCGGTCTTCCTGGTGGTTATAACCCAGACACCGCCTCACTCGAGATAAAGGCCCGGGCGGATCTCCGGCTTTTCCGGAAGCCGGTTCCAGGACTCCCGGAAGCTTTCTTCATCGACGGCGAAAAGCGGACTGACTTCGATCGTCGCGGAAGGCCGACCTTCAGGGTCCACCTCCATTTCGACTCCGGCAGCCCGAAACCACCGGGCGAACTGGCGCAACTGGTCGCGGGTGCAAGTTTCCCTGGAATCGTCGCCGGTCGCGTTCTTGACCGGACTGAATTCGACCTGACGCGCCGTTTCCAACACCAGGGGATTGGCGGCTTGCGGCAGAGCGTCAAAGACGAACATCTCGAATTTGATGGCGTTGGGTTCCGCCGGTTTGACCGGCGCGCCGGTCGCGTCGACGTGGGGCACCTTCTTGCGCGCCCGGTGAAACGGCAAGGCGCCTCCGGCGCCCGCCACCCGGCCGACAAAATCGAGATCCAGCAGGTGAATGGCAATACTGCCGGCCAGGAAACGCACACGGCCCTGGTCGTCTTCCGCCCGTGCCACCGCATCGGGCAGGTCGCTGTACTCCACCACCAGAGTCTTGCCGGCGCGCCGGCAAAAAACGCCGATCTTCTCTCCTGGATGGGCTTTCGGGAGCATCTTGCTGGACATTTCGGAGCCCGAAAGGGCGTGAAAACCAATAAAGAACGGATCGATCACCCGCACCAGGGGATTGTCTACCTGGAAGTAGCTGACCACTTCGATCCCCCGCTCGCGCAGCTTTTCCAGAACGCCCGTCCGGACCATGGCCCGCAGCGACCCGCCGTGACCGTCGGGAGTCATGGCAATGCTCGCTTTGGACTCCAGGAGAATCCGACCGTCGAGGTCCACCGCCGGCATACGCCCCTGGCGAAAGAAATACACCGCCCCGCGATCCAGTCCAAAATAGGCGTTTTCTTCGAAGAACGCCACCGTGGCATCGTGGTTAACATGACTGGTCATGACGAGCCAGGGAATGACGGTTGAATAGCGCGTTTCCGCCGCCCGGATTTTCTCCGCGAAAACATGGAAGAGGGATTTTCCTTTTATCGGAGTGACCGGAAACGTGCCTTTGGGTCCGTCGAATCCGAGACGGGTTCCCTGTCCCCCGGCGACGGTAAATGCGGCCACCTTGCCGGCCCGCAAAAGCTCCTCGCCTTTCCTGCGGGCCGCCGACCACTCGGCGTCCAGTCCCGGCTCCGGGGGCAGCGGTACGTAAGGCGCCGGCTCCAGCGAATTCAGGTCGCCCAGTCCGTGGTCGCCCTCCCCGGCCAGCAACCCCCCGAACTCGTCGAGATCAATCTCCGCCGCCTGGGCAACCAGACCTTCCCGTTCGGATAAGTTCAGGTCGTTCCAAAACCGAAAAACCTGACCCTGCCCGGCTTCCTCGAAACGTTGCAAAATCCGCTCATGCTCCATAGCGAGAATCAACGCCACCCCCCCCGGCGAGTCCACACAAAAAGACGACGGGAAACGTCCATGACGTCTAAGCCAAACGCTTCGCCGCCGCCGCCCGAAGAAGAAGGGCTTTGACTTCGAACTTCGCCGAACAAACGATTGCACTACTGAACGCGGTATGGGGTTCTAATAACCCGTTTGTGAACTGCTCCTTCGCTTGCCATGAAGGTCACCGTTCACTATGTTCCCGTTATTCCCTGAGCGGAATTTACAGGAGGTGCCATGACAACGCCATCCCTACGAGGCGGAGTGTTAGCGGTGGTTCTTTTTTTCGTACTTGCGGGTTCGATCGCGCTGCGTTCCGAACTGACGGTATCGGACGTCGAGCTTCTTCCCGACGGGAATCTTCGGGTGGTGTTCTTCGATTCTTCACCGCCTACTCCTTACGGAATCGAACAGCGTTCAAGCCTCGCTCCCGACGGGGTCTGGACGCCCTGGCATGGGGTGTCGATCTGGTGTGTCCAGCCCGGCCGTTACGAAACCGTCCTGCCGGGGCCGGTTGTTTCCCCGGTTCCGGATTCTCGTTTCTTCCGTATAATCCTCGCTCGCGGATCAAACCCACCTCTGGTGGTCGCCACTGAACCGCGAAATCAAACCACTGGGGTGGCCAATGACCTGGATCGAGTGAGAGTCAGCTTCAACCGCAAAATGTCCGGTGCTGCTTCGATTCAAACGGATGGCCAATGGGGCTCGTCGTTTGTGACCTGGACTGACGACCACCGTACGGCGGAAATCCATCGAATTGACACAACCTCGGAATTGCCCCAACTGACAACGCTTAACTTCACGCTCAATCCCGAAGGCAGCGGGTTTGCCGACTTGGCCGGCGCTGCCCTCGCCCCGTACACCTTCTCCTTCACCACCGCCTTGGCTCCCGCATCGGGCCTGCGGATCGTTTCGACTTTTCCGCCCAACAACGAGCGCAACGTGGATCCATGGATCGAAACCATTGAATTTCACTTCAGCGAGCCGATGATGCCGACCGGTGGATTTGAAAGCAGGAGTTGGTACCCGTGGACTCTTGAATGGTCGAATGATCGGCAAACCGCTTTCGTGCGGCGGAGCACGGCCGGCACACCTCATTACGGGCAGGAAGTTTATCTTCGACCGATATTTTTCCGTTCCATATCGGGTGAACTGCTTCCAGACGATTATGTTCTAAGCTTCAAAACCGCCGACCCACCGGTGCAAAGAATCGATTCAAACCCGGAGAGCGGATTCTACTGGCCCTATTTCCTCATGATACCCCAGACAATAGAAGCTCCGGCAACGCTGCTCGTCGAACCGAACAACACGGGAACCGTGAGCGACGATCCCTGGTTCCATGAAGCTGCGGCCCGCAAGCTAATAAACCGTCAAGCCTCGTTCGCCATCAGGCTCGGCTCGCCTCTGCTCGTTCCCGCATTCCCCAGGCCGGTCTCGCCACCCGCACCCGAACCCGGAGGAATCTACATCCATGCGCTTGATCGTTACAGCCTCGATACCGGCTGGCGTGGTCTGGAACGAATCGACCTTCAGCTTCTGGCCATGATCGATGATGCGGTTGAACGACTTAACCGGGACGGAATAATGGTGGACGAAAAAGTCTTCCTCATGGGATTCTCCGCATCGGGAGCCTTCACCAGTCGCCTGACCCTTCTCCATCCGCAACGAATCAAAGCCGCGGCGCCCGGCTCACCAGGAGGCTGGCCGCTTGCTCCGGTCGGATCCTGGCAGGGAACGCCTCTGAAGTATCCAATGGGTATTCAGGACATCGAATCACTGACCGGCCAAAGCTTTAATCTCGAATCCTTTCGGCAGGTGCCGCTTTACATCTACGTCGGGGGCGCCGATACCAACGATGCTTTCGACACCCGAGGGATGACTGCTGGAGAAAAGAATCTGGTGAATCAATTCCTGAACTGGCCTTCCGAGCCGCTTCTGGCCAACCGCTGGCCGCTGGCGGAATCCATTTACAATTCGGTCGGAGCAAATGCGACCTTCATCGTATACCCCGGAGTTGGGCACACGATTACCTCTTCAATGTACGATGACCTTCTCGCATTCTTTCGAAAACATCGGTGAATGCAATACCGTTTACTCCGTCGAAGCGGGCAACCGGGCGTTTCTCTTTTTCCTTTCCGGCGAGGTGAACCGATGGTAAGGGAGAATCCCTATGATCAACCGTAAGCGCTTCGCGGCCCGGACCGCGGCAGTTTTGATCCTCGCACTTTGCGCCCTGCCGATTCAGGAAGCCTGGGCAGACTACCCAATTCAGAACGTCCCGTTTACCGATGTCGAACTCGCTCCAGGTTTTTGGGCGGACCGGCTCGAAACCAATCGGACGATAACGCTCCCCCATTCCTTCGCGTTGTGCGAAGAAACCGGAAGGATCGCGAATTTTGCGCGTGCCGCCGGCCTGGATGGCGGGGAGTACGAGGGATTCCACTTCAACGATTCGGACGTCTACAAAGTGATCGAAGCCGCATCGTACATTCTGGCCGCCACTCCTGATCCTGCCCTCGACGCGTATGTGGACGACCTGATCGCCACGATCGCCGCCGCTCAGGAAGAGGACGGGTACCTGCACCCCTTCATCACCATGACCACGGACGAGGACCGCTGGCAAAACCCTCACCGGCACGAGCTGTATTCCATTGGACACCTGATCGAAGCCGGTGCGGTTCATTATCAGATGACCGGCAAACGCGCGCTTCTCGAGGTTGCCATCCGTGCCGCCGACCGCGTCGCCCTCGATTACAATCCTGTAAACGGGCCGCTGCACCATCCCCCCGAACACCAGCAGATAGAAATGGGGCTCGTGCGTCTTTACCGTGTGACCGGCGAGCAAAGGTACCTTGACCTTGCTGAAGCTTTCCTGAACGCCCGGGGCAACCCCCTCGGTCGCCGACTGTTCGGGGAATACTCTCAGGACCACTTGCCGGTCGCCGAACAGAGCGAGGCCGTGGGTCATTCCGTTCGCGCGGTTTACCAATACTCCGGAATGGCCGACGTCGCTGCGCTCACCGGGAACGACGGCTTCCTGCAAGCCCTCCAGCAACTGTGGGAAAACACCACCGGTTCAAAACAGTACGTTACCGGCGGTATCGGATCGTCCGGCGGCAACGAGGGCTTCGGCCCGCCCTACGATCTGCCAAACCTCACCGCCTACAGCGAAACCTGCGGTTCAATCGGCCATGTGATGTGGAACGAACGCATGTTCCGTTTGCACGGCGACGCGCGTTACGTGGATCTCGCGGAGCGTGTCCTCTATAACGCCCTTCTTTCCGGGGTATCCATCGAGGGAGACCGGTTTTTCTACCCGAACCGCCTCGAGTCGTTCCGGGGGGCGCAACGGTCACGCTGGTTCGATTGCTCGTGCTGCCCCTCGAACGTCGTCCGTTTCATGCCCCTCATTCCGGGTCTCGTTTATGCGCATTCCGGGCATGACGTTTACATTAACCTCTTCATGGAAAGTAGCGCACGGATCGAGGCGAATGCCGGAGGGATGGTGATCCGGCAGGAAACCCGCTATCCGTGGGACGGCGCCGTCAGGTTGACCGTCACCCCCGATCGAACGACTCCATTCACTCTCAACCTCCGCATCCCCGGCTGGGCGCGCGGCGAAGTGATTGCGGGCGATCTCTATCGTTTTCTCGACGAAGACCCGGCGGCTCCGCAGCTCCGGGTCAACGACGTGCCCATCGAGATCAGCCTGGTCAATGGATACGCGCAGATCGAGCGTGAATGGAAAGCGGGAGACACGGTTGAACTCGACCTCCCGATGCCGGTCCGTCGCATCGGAGCAATCGAAAATGTAGTCGCTGCCGATGGAAGAGTGGCCCTGCAGCGCGGCCCCATTGTTTTCTGTGCCGAAGGAATCGACAACCACGACGGCAACGTGCTCGATCTGATGATCGAAGACGACACTCCCTTCGAAAGCGAATTTCGCGCCGGATTGCTCGGCGGCGTTCAGGTTCTCAACGGACAAGCCCGGATCGTGGTCCGTTCCCAGGACCAAACGCCCCGGGTCGCCGCCAGCGTGCCATTTACGGCGATCCCCTATTATGCATGGGCGCATCGCGGACCGAGCCCGATGCAGGTCTGGCTGGCACGAACGCCCGAATCCGCGCGACCCCAACCAAGCCCGACGCTCGCCTCGACCAGCCGCGTGACGGCATCCGGAGGGTCTGGGCTCGATGCGGTGAACAATCAACTCGAACCCCGATATTCCGGCGACCATTCCGTTCCCTTTTTCCATTGGTGGCCGCAGCAGAACACCACAGAATGGATCCAATACGATTTCCGCGAGCCCACCACCGTCACCGGATCCCAGGTGTACTGGTTCGACGACCGCAATATCGGAGGCGGTTGCCGCCTCCCCGAAGAATGGCGCATTCTTTATCGCGAAGGTGACGAATGGATACCAGTGAACGCGCGCGAAGTCTATTCGATCGACATTGATCAATGGAGCCGAGTCAGCTTCCAGCCCATCACAACCAATGCCCTCCGCCTCGAGGTCAAACTCCCCGCCCATTTCTCTTCCGGCCTTTTCGAGTGGAGCGTTTCGAAGGCGGATTTGTAAAACGGCTTACGATCATAGACCTTATTTCCATTCTGAACCTGGGAGGCTGTCTCCGCGCGGGAATCCCGCTTCCGTCATGCCCGGATAACGGCATTCGCTTGTGTTTTCCGGTGGACCCGGTAAGATCGGCGTCGTGCGTTATGTAGATCCGTCCGATGAACGAATTACTCGAACGTGGCCCGAGGCATACACGCGAACACTGCGGAATATGCTGATCCTCTTGTTCCTGCCCCTTTTGGGGGCTGCGGGCACGGCGCTCCTGCATCCCGGCGCGCCTTCCTGGTCGCACACGCCTCTCCCCGAGGGCCACGTGAACCTGGCAACGGTTGAGGCGTGGAACGCCGAAATCCTCTGGGTGGACACACGTTCTCGGGAAGCCTACGAAGCAGGGCACATTCCGGGCGCCGTTCTCCTTAACGAGTTTGAGTGGGACGACCTCATAAGCGAGTTCTTTGATCGATTGGTCGAACTCGACGCGCCCAAGATCGTTGTGTATTGCAGTGTCCTCCGATGCCTGGACAGCGAGCAAGTGGCGCAAAGGCTGCGCATCGAAGCGGGGTTGGAGAATGTTCACGTGCTGTCCGGAGGCTGGGAATACTGGAGGGCACGGCAGCAATGAGCGCGATCCTGTGGATCACAGCCTTCGCCCTGGCTCCTTTCGCGGCGACATCAGCGCTTGCCGGACAGCAGGATCCGGAGCACAACGAAAGGCAACCGGTGAAGGTCACTGCGGACTTCAGCACCTGGGTCGATTACCCCCTGGTGAAAACGAAATTCGGCGTCTACAACTCCGGATACGTTCCGAGGTACCTCGGCGCCTACCGGCGGGATCTTCATCTTTTCGGAGAAGTCCGCCCGGATTCTTTGAGATTCGACGGAGGGCTCGGGTCGCCTCGGGGCATTATCTTTCACAATCCGCCGATGATCTCCGGCACGCCTCCGGAGATTGAATATGACTTTCGGCAGGTGGACGAGTTTTTGGAAATACTGAGATCCCAGGACGTCAAGCCGTACTGGAGCTACAGTTATGTCCCGGAGAATCTCGTCCAGCCGGGTCAGAACTTCCGACACCCGCCTTCGGATCTCGACGTCTGGGCCGAGGTCATTGGAACCGTTGCCCGCCACCTTCACGAGAGCGGTGAGTTCAACGGTTACCATGAGATCTACAACGAGCCGGACAACGCGGATTTCTTTTTGGGCACAAAAGAGGATTACCTCGATATGTATGAGTGGGCGGTGACGGCCATCAGGGAGGTGGCGCCGGATGCCAGAGTCGGCGGCCCCGCGCTGGCCTTTAGGGATTCCTGGGTGGATCCGTTTCTCGACCGGGTGACGGAGAACGGCCTGCCGCTCGATTTCTTTTCGTTTCACTTTTACCCGGGCAATCCCTACGAGGCGGGAAATGTTCGGGACGTCATCGATATGGTGCGGCACAAACTGGACCTGCGTCCGGAACTGGCGACCACCGAGATGCACCTGAATGAGTACAACGCCCTTCCCATCAATTATCCCGAAGACGGTCCTCAACAAAAACACCACCTGGCTTCGGAAATGCTCAGCGACTACGCCTACTTCATCTCGCAGCCCGCTCTCACCAAGGTGCATTGGGCGCAGTTTATGGATACGGCCGGAGGCAACTGGTCGGGCATTATCAGCGTGAGCGGTCACCGCAAGGCGGTCTTCAACGGGTACAGAATTTACAATATGATGCCGGTGGACAGACGCCTGGTGTCGGTGGATGGGCCGCCGGGTGTTGGAGGAATGGCCTCGTCGGATGACCACAAGGCCGCTCTTGTGATCTGGAACCGGTCGGGCGCCGGCCATCCGTTCAGGCTGGATCTGAAGCACGTGCCGTTTGAAAGCGGCGATGTCCGGATTTATCGGATCGACGCGGACCATGCCAGCTGGGGCGATAACCCCGCGAACGAGGAACTGGTCCCGGTCGAAACGCACGAAGGGGTCGCCATGTCGGATTTCAGCTGGTCAGGCGATGTGCCCGATGGCGGCGTCGTTTACATTGAAGCCGACGACCAAACCGAGCCCATCCATTTCGCTCCGGAGGAAGTTGCGGTCCCTCTACGGGTCCTGCACTACTACCCGGACAGGAGAAAGCGGTCCTACGCCGACTTCGATCGCCGCACCTGGACCGCTCGTCTGGGAATGGCCGGAGAAGAATGGGGGCAGTCGATGGTGGGAGTTATCGCCAGGGATCTGCCCGAGAAGCTCTCGATATCCATAACGGTTGACGGCGAGCTTCGAAAGCTGGACGCAAATAGTCTGCTGGGAATGCGCCTGGATTACGAGGTCGACAATCAATACGCCCATTCCGTGCTCTTTCACGGCCCCCACAACGATGGCACCGAGCTCTACAGTCCCCGCCGCTGGGCCACCGTTCCCTGGGGCGCCCGTCCACGAAACGATGAAGTGGTCCGGGTGACGAACAGCGCCGAATTCGAAATCGACGTTACCGGCCACGCTCCACCGGGCTGGACCGGAACCGCGCTCATTACCTTCATCCTGCAAAATGCCGGTGCCGACGTCCGCGCCAAGGTCGTGGTACGGTGACAATAGAGGTCGCGCCCATAACAAGCTCGGGCCGGGGAGTGCTCACGAAGGCGAGCCTGGTTGAATGACGCTAACCCGGCAACCCGGGCCACGGCGCCTCAAACAACCCGCCGGCGGCGGCGGTGAATCACGGTCGCCAGCGCGACCAGGACGACGATAACTCCGATCCCGAGGAAGCGGGTTTCGATATTGGTGCCGGGGAAAGGACGGTCCTGGCTCCATAGCGCCAGGCACGCCGCAATCACCGCAAACGCCACCGCCAGACCCATCAGGATATTCCAGCGCACCCGGCGGGCTCCCGTGGGCATGTATGATCCCATTAACTTCGGATTGTTCATCATCGCGAAGAAGGCCAGGTAAGCGATGGGCGCGAGCATCATACCGAATACACTGGTGGGAATAACCAGGAAATAGCGCGCTTCATCCTGCCACAGAGTCAGGGAGCCAACGGCGCCGATCACCAGCACGACCAATGCTCCGAGGCGGTTGTAAAACAGGCTGCCGGGTTTTCCGAACATTTCCGCGAAAGCGAATCCGTTGATCACCATCAAAATCACCAGGGTTGAGAGCGCCACCCCCAACACTCCGGCGCCGAAGACATACTGGGCCACCAGGGAACCGGTCAAGGGCTCGAGGGCGCGGGCCAAGTCCCAGGCATCCCGATCGACCACGATGGCGGCCAATCGCAGGTCCTCGTCGGGAAGTGCCTGCCGGCGTTCGGCGATCGCGGCCGCCAGGGCCTCCGGGTCCTCCGCCAGTTGGGCGTGGAGCTCCGGTTCGACGGTTTGCATCTCCCACAAAACGCGATTGTTCAGGAGCCGCTCGAAACGAGCGACCACTCCAGGATCCGCCACGACCACCTCTTCGCCGATCTCGCTATCGTTCAGTAAGCCGGGGGCGGGTTGATTGTGTAATTGGTGAGTGGCGGCGATGACGATACAGGCGGTCACCACAATAAAGGGCAGGAACAACGCCGTCGCCAGGTCGAAGATCGCCATCCCGCGAAAATCCTTGTCCCACTTGCGGGCCAGCATCGAGTAAGGCAGCAGGAAAGTCATATTGATCCCGACCGCCGTCGCGGCCACGGTGATCATCCGGTCGCGCTGCCCTCCGACCACATAATCTGTCCAGAACTGCGCCCCCATTCCCGGAACCATCTCGATGGACTCCATCAAGGTCGCGGCCGGAGAAAACAGCAGGCCGAAGTTGGGCACCAGTCCGGTGAAAATCCGGCCCCAGGGCAAATCGCCCGCTACGGCGAGCGCCAGCACGACCCCGACAAAACTCAAAACGATGATCGCCACCATCACCTTGATGATGATCTCAAAGATCTGAATCCCCTTGCTTCCGGTGTTATAAAACCACACCACCACCCCGGCAACCAGGGCCAGGATACAGGTGGCGACCAGGCGCCAGGCTTCGGTGTCGGGAATACCCAGATTCTCCTGTAAAGCGGCGGTCCCCAGGCCGTACTGGGGCATGCACCACACCATTTTGGCCAGCATGGTGGCAACGATCCAGCCCCACCCCAGGACCGGGTTGATGTGACGGTTGATGGCGTCAAAAGGCCGCTCTCCCGTGGAGAGGGTCACGTAACCGATGGCCGAAAGCATAATCACACCCATCAGCATCGCCAACGGTTGGACCCACATGGCCGAATAGCCGGCCATGTGCCCCAGAAACAAACCTCCCGCCAGGGAGCCTCCGCCCAGCGTAATGGCGCTCTGGAGCCAACCCGGACCGCTCAACCGCATAAAAGCCTTGAATTTCTGGCCAGCGCCTTTGGCCTCGAGAATCAGTCTACGATCCTGTTCCAGCTTTTCCTCGATTGAGACGGATTCGGTGCTTGGGTTTCCCATAGTGCAGGAGTTTTCAGCTAATCGGTTTGTTTCGTCTCCCGAATTAAGTCAGGACGACTACGGCCGGAGGATCCTGTTCCAGCTTGGGCGGCCGCTCGAAAATGAACGCCCGCTAACATGTCCGCAACCTGTTCCCGGGGTCAAGCCATTAGCCTGCATGATTGGCCCGGGCCATACGTTCGTTCAATCCGGGATTGCCGGAGAACCCCGGGTTTGCAAGACTTGCCCTTTTCCCGCAGCCGCGTGCGCGGCGGGTGTCGTCGAATACACGAACGATTTGTTTCATGTCCAACCAACCTGATCAGCCGAACCCGGGACAGACCCGGGAACTCAATCTCAAAACCATGGCCGAGCAATTCGCCACCGGTCTGCAGCGGCATTTCGATATGCTGGCCTTTAATCTGGCCTCGCGCGAGAGTGTGACCGAGGAAGCTTATGCCCGTCGCGTTCGGGAGCCGCGCATGATGCCGGCCGCCGGGCTGCACCTTAATTTCGAGCAGATGCAGGCCTACGCCAACGACCTGATGCTTCGTCAGCTTTTGAGCGACACGCTCAACCTGGCGGTCCACTGTCTGAACAACACCCACTTGTTCGTGACCCTGGTCAAAACGCAGACCGAACAGGGGAGCCTTTCCCCCGAAGCGCAACAGGAGGCGCAGAAAGCTCAACAGGAGTTTGTTCGCATGCCGCTCGACCAGAAATTCAATCGGCTGGAAGAACGTTTCCATCTCATGAGCGACCTGGAGGATTCGCTGGTTTCATTGGGATTCGCCCTGCAGGTGCTGGCCCAGCAACAGGGAATCGTGCGCGAACCTCAACTGGACGAAAAAGGAACCCTTACCCTCGAGTTGCAAACGGCCAAAGCGGGAGTCAACGGAGGCGACCTCTGGAAAAACCCGGCGGACCTGGAGACAACCGAAAAGGTCTTTCGCGAAGGCCAGCCAATCACCTTCTCCGATGTCGACCTGCAGAACATTCTCCTTACGGTTGGGGTGTTCGGACGCAATCTGTTCGCCTCGGTTTCCCGCTACGTGCAGGAACTCCGTGGGAACAACCCGTAACCCAACCGGAAACCCGTTTCCCATTCCATGATTTCTCCTTTCAGGCAAAGTGCGGTCCATCCGGTCTCCTTCGGGGAGGCGGTTCGAATCAACGAGAACTGGCGCTTCAGCCGGGAAGGGTCCAGAAGCGCCAAGGAATCCGGTTTCGATGACCGCGATTGGCGCTGGCTCGATCTGCCGCACGACTGGACTGTGGAAGGCCCCTACAACGCCGACTTGGCCAGCGCCACCGGGTACCTCCCCGGCGGAATCGGCTGGTACCGCAAGACCCTGTGGATTCCGGAGGAGCGCAGGCACGGGCGCGTTTACCTTTACTTTGAAGGGGTCTACCGGAACGGCGAAACGTTTATCAATGGCCAATCCCTGGGAATGCGTCCGAACGGCTATGTCTCCTACCTGCACGACCTGAGCCCCCACCTCCGGTTCGGCGAGGAAAACACGCTGGCGGTCAGTGTCGATCACCGCCAGTTCGCGGATTCCCGCTGGTACACGGGTTCCGGGATTTATCGCGACGTCTATCTCGTTTACGCCGGGCTCATTCACATCGCCCCCTGGGGCGTTCGGGTCACCACTCCCCGGATCATCCCCGAACAGGCCGACATCGAGGTAGAGACCTCCGTAATGAACACCACCGGCCGGGAATCGGAACTGGAGGTGGTGCATGAGCTTTTCGACGACCACCAAAATCTGGTGGCCGGCGCCCGGGGCCATTTGATCGCGCCCGGCGGCGAAGTATCGCGCTCCACCCTGACTTTCCCAGTCGACGATCCCGCCCGGTGGTCCCTCGCCTCGCCCAACCTTTATCAATTGCGGACCACCCTCCTGCGCGACGGAGAACCCATCGACGCGACCCGCACCACGATTGGAATCCGGGAGCTCCGTTTTGACCCCGACCGCGGCTTTTTTCTCAATGGGGAACCCACCAAGGTAAAAGGCGTCTGCCTGCACCACGACGCCGGAAGCCTGGGAGCGGCGGTTCCCACCGATGTCTGGATTCGACGTCTGGAAACTCTCAAGACCATGGGCGTCAACGCCATCCGGACCAGCCACAATCCCCAGGCGCCCGTTCTGTACGACCTGTGCGACGAAATGGGGCTCCTGGTGCTTAACGAGGCTTTCGACGAGTGGGAGTTCCCCAAGAAAAAATGGATCGAGGGCTGGAACGCGGGCGCGCCCGGATACGACGGGCACGCCGAGTTCTTCCGCGAGTGGGCGGAAACCGATCTGGCCGACATGGTCCGGCGCGACCGCAACCACCCTAGCGTTTTCCTTTGGAGCATCGGCAACGAAGTGGATTACCCAAACGATCCCTACTCCCACCCCATTCTCGATGAAGAAGGCATCGGGCAACAACATGAACTCGGATTCCTTCCCGACCGGCCGCACGCCGAACGCCTGGGCGCCATCGCGCAGCGCCTGGCGGCGGTGGTGCGAAAACACGATCCGTCGCGTCCCGTGACGGCCGCCCTGGCCGGTCCGGTGATGTCCAACGAAACCGCTTATCCGTCCGCGCTGGATGTCGTGGGTTACAACTACACTGAAGACCGCTACGAACAGGACCATCGGACCTACCCGAAACGTGTGCTCTACGGCAGCGAGAACCGTCACTTAATGGCCGACTGGAAAGCGGCTCGGGACAACGCCTTCATCTTCGGCCAATTTCTCTGGACCGGGATCGATTATCTCGGTGAAGCCCGCCCCTGGCCGTCGCGCGGTTCCGGCGCCGGCCTGATCGACCTGGCCGGGTTCAAAAAACCACGAGGCTGGTTCCGGCAGAGCCTTTGGTCAAACGACCCCGTCATTTTCATCGGCACCTATCCCGCGCCGGCCGGCGCAGAACCGCCGTCAATCGATGCCAACCCGGCATGGAATTACCGCGCCGGCGAAATCGTTCGCGTGGCCGTTTACACCAACTGCAAACAGGCCGAACTGCGGTTGAACGGAGAAATCGCTGCGGAACGCAAGACCCGCGACGACGAAACGGGTGTCCTGTACTGGGATATTCCGTACGCTCCCGGAAAGCTGGAGGCCATCGGATACGACGACGAGCGGGAAACCGTCCGCGGCGCCCTTGAAACCAGCGGCGCGCCGCACGCCATCGCCGCACGCGCCTGGAGGAAGCGGGTGGCCGCGGAACGCGGGGTGGCGCAAATAGAAATTCAGATCATCGACCGCGAAGGCCGCCCGGTGTTTGAGTCCGACGCCCCAATCACCTGCGCAACGGAAGGCCCTGTGCGACTCCTGGGAATGGAAGCGGCCAACCCCGCCGACATGGGCGACTACCAGGGGAATTGTTTGCGTGCCTACCGGGGCCGAATGATCGTTTACGCGGAAGCTCTCGGCGAAGCCGGCTCCGCCAGCGTGCGCCTGACCTCTCCCGGGCTGGAAAGCTCGGAAGTGAAATTCGAGCTTGAGGAATAACTCCGGTGATAGCGCGTATCAGATTTCCTGAATTGACTGAAAAATCGTCCGTCACCAACGGCCAATTTCCTTGCCCGCGGATCGGGAATACCCGTAACGTTGTTTCCCGAAAGTCTTATCCGTCCCGGAAATCCACGTTTTCGATTCTCCGGCAGTGATTTCCTGTGCCACACCACATGTCAATCGATCCATCAATCCGCACGACACAAACTGGACGCCCGGGCCTTACGCGACGGCAAATGCTTAAGAGCGGCGCCGGATTGCTGGCGGCGGGATTGACCCTGCCAAAGACCCTGTTCGCTTCCAATGCTCCCGCGACAACCGTCGGCGTCGGAATCCTGGGAGCCGCGCACGTTCATTTCGAGCGCTACGCCCGGTTTCTCAACGAAGAGGCGGGCATCGCGGTCAGGGCGGTCTACGACGACAACCCGCGCCTCGCCCGTGAGGCTGAAGAGCTCACCGGAGGAACCCGAGCCGGATCGCCGGAGGAGCTTTTAGCCCGCCCCGACATCGGTGCGGTGGTGATTACCTCGGAGAACGTCAAACACGAAGCCTACGCCGTCGCCGCGGCGGAAGCCGGCAAGCACCTCTTTGTGGAAAAGCCGCTCGACATTCGCGGCGCGGGAGCCGATCGCATCGCGGCCGCGGTCAGTGAGGCGGGCGTCCTTTTCCAGACCGGTTATTTCATGCGCAGCATGGCCCAGTTGAACTTCCTGCGCGACGCGTTGCGCCAGGGCCAGTTCGGAAGGTTGACCCGGTTGCGTGTCCAATACGCCCACGGCGGATCGCTATCCGGCATGTGGGAGGGAGACCACGCCTGGATGGCGGACCTGGAGCAGGTCGGGCGGGGAGCGCTTGGCGATCTCGGCATTCATTGCCTCAACCTGGTCCTCTGGATGACCGAAGGAGATTCCCTGAGGAACGTCTCCGCCGAGGTGGGCAACGCCACCGGAGAATTCGGCGGCATCGACGAGTACGGGGAAGCGATGCTGCGCTTCGAATCCGGCTTGGTGGCGATCCTCGGCGCAGGATACGTCGACCGCAACGATGTCAACCGAATCGAGATTTCCGGAACCGAGGGTCACGCCTACATGAACCGCGGACGCCTCTTTCTCAATTGTCCGGCCATCACCGGAACAACCCAGGAACGGTACTGGTCGGACTTCCCGGATCCTCTGGAACATCCTTTCCTCCTCTTTTTGTACGCCCTTAAGGGTCGGGACGTTCCCTTGGTTTCGGTTGAAGAAGCCGCCCGCGACGTGCGGGTCATGGACCGGATTTACGCCGCCGCCGAGGCTTAATTCCCCCACGGAGCAAATAATGAAAGTTATCGTTTTTTATCTGGAGCCTTCTGCCGACTCGCCTTTAGCATAAACATATATACTTTTCACCTATGACACACACGGACTCACACTCCCAATCCCCTGACAATAACGGACTCACCGACCGCTTTGGTGCGGCGCTGAGCATTCTCCTGCTGCGCATCTGGCTCGGATTTCGGGCCCTGCAGTCGGGGATTGAAAAATTCGCCGGTTACGAAGTCAGTGATCGACTGGTCGATGTCGACGGCGCTCCCAACGAATTCGGGTTGGTGGACACCGACGCGGAAAAGTTTTACAGCCTCGGCAACATGCACGGTGTGCCCCCGGCGATGTACGATCGTTTCCTGGACGAGCCGCTTATCCCGAATTTCGCCCTCGCGCTGTATGACAAGCTCCTCGCGCCGCTGCTCATTATTCTGGGACTCACCGTACTCCTGGGCGTCGCCATCCGCTGCTCCCTTTTTGCGATGGGTCTGGTTTACACCAGCCTCACCTTCGGATTGATCCTCCTGAACCAGGACGCCGGGGTCGCCTGGCTGGGCATCCACATTCTATTAATCACCGCGGCTCTCTTGCATATTCAGCACAATCGGTTCAGTATTATGAAACGTTTTTGAGCCTTGGAACCAACCCACTTTTTCCAACCCAGGTCAGACATGGAGCCCGAATCCAAATCCAATCCCATCACTCGCCGCCGATTTCTAAAAAGCGGGGCCCTCGCTGGCGCCGGCCTGGTTTTCGGCGCCCCATCCATCCTCAGTTCGACGGCCCGGAACGCGCCGTCGGACGAAATCAAGGTGGCCTTCATCGGCTGCGGAGCGCAGCAACGGGTGCTTTACAACGCCATGCGCAATATCCCCGGCATCCACTACCAGGCGGCGTGCGACATCATGGAATACCGGTTGCGGGGCGCATTGGGGCGCGTCAGAGCAGACTTCGGCTATCTTCCCAACCGCTACGACGACGCGGAGGAAATGTTGGCCAGCGAAACTGATCTCGACGCGGTGATCGTGGCAACGCCCGATTTCTGGCACGCCCCGCACACCAGATGGGCTCTGGAGGCGGGCAACCATGTCTTCTGCGAAAAAATGATGGCACACACCATCGAGGACGCCCGTTCCATGGTGGTGGCGGCGGAACGTTCCGGAAAGCTGTGCCAGATCAATCACCAGCGCCGTTCCAACCCTCGCTACCGCTTCACGCTGGAAAAACTGATTCGAGACAACAACCTCTGCGGCGACATCCAGAACATCAACGGCCAGTGGAACCGCTCGGTGACGGCGTCCCAGGACATCGATGTAAACCCCAACATCATACCGGATCAGGCCACCCTGCAAAAGTATGGCTTCGCCAACGCCCACCAGTTCGCGAACTGGCGCTGGTACCGCGACCTCTCCGGAGGTCCGATATCCGACTTGGGCGCACATCAGATCGACATTTACAACTGGTTCCTTGGGGACACTCCCAAAACCGTTTTCGCATCGGGTGGACGCAATCATTTCCGGGATCGGGAGCATTTTGACAACGTCATGTGCATCTTCGAATACGACACGCCGCAGCACGGGCCCGTGCGGGCGTTTTACCAGGTGCTGACCGGCACCAGCGCGGGCGGGGGTTACTATGAAGCATTCATGGGTACCGAAGGAACCGTCCAGATCTCGGAGCAACGGGCCTTCACCAGTATCTACCGCGAATCCGATGCCCCCAGTTGGGCGAGATTGGTGCGACGCAACATTCTCCGCATGGCCGCGGCGCAAGCGCCCCAGGACACCGGAGACGTGGTCGCATCCTACGAAAGTCCTCCCCTGGAGAAATACGACCTCCCCGGCATCCTGAACAAACCGGTTCACCAACCGCACCTGGAAAACTTTTTCGACGCCATTCGGGGGCACGCGCAATTGAATTGCGACGCCCGTACGGCATTCGAATCCGAAGCGCCCGTCTTCTGGGTTAATCCGTCCGCCGACAACAATGAACGAATCCAATTGACCCACCGGCATTTGTCCGTGGAAGGTTCAGACTCATATGAAAGCTGAAAAACGCATGCACTCAATTACACTCAACGTCCTCGCCGGCTTTACCGCCGCCGCCGGCCTGCTGATGCTTTCCGCCTGCGGCGAAAGCCCGGAAGGCGCTGCCGGGGACGGCACGGCAACACCAGCGGCTGGATTCGCTCGCTTCCAACCGGAGTTCCCTCCTGAACAGATCGAGGGTACTCCCGAGGAGGGCGGATTGGCCAACGTGGTTCCCGTTCCCTCTGAACCCCCGGCCCTTAATCTGCCGGAGGGCGCCACGAACCTCGCCGCGGGCAAACCGGTCACTTCCAGTGACGACTTTCCCATTATCGGAGACCTGTCCTACATTACCGACGGCAACAAACGCGCGGGGGAAGGTTATTATGTCGAGCTTATGCCCGGACCTCAATGGGTGCAGATCGATCTGGAGGAGGAAGCTGAGATCTTCGGCATCTGGGTGTGGCATTATCACCGTCAGGAACGCGCCTACCGCTCGGTGGTGGTGCAAATCTCCAATGACGAAAACTTCGAAAGCGGCGTGACCACGGTATTCAACAACGACTACGAAAACGCGCTCGGTTTCGGCCGCGGCCGTGAACGTCCCTACCTGGAAAGCCGCTTTGGCAAACCGATCCGCGTCGACGGCGTGCGCGGTCGCTTTGTTCGCCTGCACAGCAACGGCAACACCGCGAACGAAATGAATCACTACATCGAAGTTCAGGTGTACGGTCTCCCCGCCTCCTGAACCGCCGGTTAATCGAATTTATTTCTCCTGTGAGGGGACGCGGTTTCGGCCGGCGTCCCCTCTTTTTTATTCCAGCTTCACGGCCCGCTCGAAAGGGGTCCGACCAAAGCGGAGGCAACCTTCGGAAAGCTCAGGGATTGTCGTACTTTCCGGCACCCCGGCGCGCCCGGATACGCAGCAGCGCGGCCAGCATGGGTAAGGCGACCTTGAACGGCCGCACCGATCCGCCGCCCACCTCTTTCCAGTCCACGGGGACCTCGATAAAATTCACGCCGTTCCTGTGAAGGGCCACCAACAACTCCGGATCGAAAGCAAACCCATTTTCCGACAAGCGCGGTGCCACCGAATGATACGCCTGTCCATCGACCACTTTGGCGCCGCATTGGGGATCCAGTACCGGCAAGGCGAGAATTCCGCGCGCCAGCCGAGCGAAGGTAAGATGCGTGATCTTGCGCAGAAATCCCTGCTCCACGGTATTTTCGCCGCCGGCGGAACGCGACCCCACCACCGCATGTCCGGGACCTTTGCCGAGCGCCTCTTCGATCAGACCCAGCATGGCATCCGCGCCCACACTTCCGTCGGCGTCGATAAAGGCAAGCCAATGCGCCTCCGGATACCTGGCCCAGGCGGCACGAATGGTGCCTCCCTTGCCCAGGTGTTGTCCGGCGGTATGAAACACGGTATCGTCGTGAATCTCGCGCAACACCTCGACCAGCGCCTTGACCCGGGCCTCTTCGGCCTCACCTGAACCATCATCGGCCACCACCCACCGGATCTCCAACGGCGAGTCGGCCAAAGCGCGGGCCAGTTTCGGACCAAACACCGATAACCGATCAGCATCATGGTATACCGGGGTGACGAGAACAATATTGTGATTTGCCGACTCCACCATTGTTTTATAGCGTGGCTCTTTTGTACATGAAAGCCGAAAGAGATATATGGATTTACCTGGCGGTTCTTGTCCTGTTCGGGGCCGGGCTTTTTCTTCGTTTCGAAGCGCTCGGGGATCGACCGCTCCACGCGGACGAAGCCACCGGGGCCCGCATTCTGGCCGACCGGCTGGAGGCGGGGGACTACCGTTTCGATCCCCACCATTTTCACGGGCCGCTCCTGACCGCCCTGGCCTCCCCCATCGCTCGGATCAGGGGGGAAACCACCTGGACGGAACTCAGCGCCGGCACCCTGCGCTTCGGTCCGGCCCTGTGCGGCGCCCTCACGGTCCTGCTCGCAACGGGCTTCATGCCCTGGATCAGCCGCCTCGGTGCGCTGGCCGCGGCCGCTCTGATCGCGACCTCCCCGCTGCTGGTTTACTACAGCCGGATGTTCATCCATGAGACTCTCTTCGGCCTGCTGGCCCTCGGCACCCTGCTCGCACTTTTCCACTACATGGAGAAACCGGGCCGTCGTCGCGCCGTGTGGATTGGCCTGACCGCCGGCCTTCTCATGGCCCCCCGGGAAACATTCGTTATCGTATTCTTCGCCTGGGGTGTCGCCGCAATCGCGGTGTGGGCGGAGCGAAAACCCTGGCAGAGTTGGGAGAACATTCGGAGACTATTCGAAGACCACCTGGGCAATCTGCTTTTAGCGGTCGGGATAATGGCGCTGACGGTCGCCGTGTTTTACACCAACCTTGGCTCGAATCCTTCCGGCATTGTCGATTTTTTTCGCACCTTTCTGGTTTATGAAACCGTGGCGGGCCATGATAAACCCTTCGGCTATTATGCGTGGCTCATGCTTTGGCCGAAGTTTCAGGGCGGGGTTTGGTGGACGGAGGCCGGCATCCTCCTGGCCGGCGCCGGGGCATTTTTCCTTAGCTTCAGGAGACCGAAAGGGGAATGGATCCGTTTTCTCGTCTACGCCGTCGTACTCCAATGGCTCGTGTATTCGTTCATCTCCTACAAGACGCCCTGGCTGATTCTGACCGCCTGGCTGCACCTCTGCCTGGCAGCGGGCGCCGTCTTAACACTAAACCCGGAACGGCGGAAAGGGTGGGTTCCGCGGCTGGTTGCCGTCGGTCTGGTTTTGGCGGCATTGCTGGTCTGGCAACACAAACAAACCGACCGCGCCACCGGTCGCTTCGCCTCGGATGCCCGAAACCCATATGCCTATGTGCCAACCGCCACGGATGTCGATCGGATGGAGCGATGGCTGCTCGAACTGGCGGAGGAGTTTCCTGAGATTAGGACCGGCCCGATCGGCATTATCGGCGCCCATTACTGGCCATTGCCCTGGTACCTGCGGTCACTGCCCGCCCACGGGTACTGGGCGGAGATACCAGAGAACGGGACGGACTTCCCGGTGCTCCTGGTCCTGCCCAATCAACTCGCCGCCGCCGAAATTCAACTGGAGGACACCCACACCGGATTTCCACGGGGGTTGCGCGCCCAAACCCCCGTTTTCCTGTACCTGCGCAACGACCTGTGGGATGCCTACCTGGCGGAACCGGAGGAGGATTCATGATTGGACTAAGCGAAATTCCCAACCTGCACCGCTTCGACCAGCAGGCAATGAACACCATCTTTTCCCTGCGGATCGAACACCCGGACCGCGCCCACGCCCTGAGAACAGCAGGGGCCTGCTTTCGTGAACTGGAGCGGTTGGAGTCCGTACTCAGCCGCTACCGCGAAGGAAGCGACATTTCACGCATCAATTCCCTTCGGGCCGGAGAACAGCTTTTTATTGAGGAAGCGACCTACGAATGCCTGAAGCTGGCAGCCCTCGCCTACGGGGTGACCGGAGGTCTTTTCGATGTGACCCTCGGCGCTCGCATCGAACACCGCAAGCAGGGACAGGAGGGGGATCTTCCGCCGCTCGCCGGACGCATTGAACTGGCGCCCGACCGACCGCTCGCGCGATGCATCGAACCCGGACGCCAGATCGACCTGGGGGGAATCGGCAAGGGATACGCCCTGGACCACTTGGCTGGGGTTCTTCGCGAAGCGGGGATCGAATCCGCACTGGTGGGCTGCGCCGGAAGCACGCTTCTGTGCATGGGGCCACGGGAATGGCCCGCCGTGCTTCAGGGCGAAACGCATCAGGAAAAAATCTCCTTGCGAGAAGAGGCTTTGAGCGCTTCGGGCACCGGGTTTCAAGGAGCCCATATTCTCCACCCGGAAGAGGAACAACCGGAAACGATGTTTCGCCGGGTGTGGATTATCGCCGCCACAGCCGCGATGGCCGATGCGTTTTCCACCGCTTCCCTGCTGCTGACGGAGGCGGAAATCAAGGAATTGACCGGTGACCGGAACGGCCCCCGGCTGGCCTTCGGCGAGTTGCTTGACGAACCGTTCGAGATCCGGCGTATCGGCTTGACTGAGGCTTGATTCTTTGACTCGAATCAGCTTATGCAAAGAACCTCCAGCCAATCCGCCGCCCCACTCAGTCGTCGCTCCTTTATCGGTCGCCTCGCCGCCGCGGCGACGGTCCCCTACCTGCTGCCGATTAACGTGCTCGGCGCCAATAACCGGATCAATGTCGCATGGGTCGGTGTCGGTTCCATGGGTGGAGGAGATGTGCGCGGGGCAAGCGACACCAACGTGGTGGCCCTCTGCGATGTCGACCTCAACAGTTGGAACCTGCGTCAGTCCTCGGAGCGCTGGCCGGAAGCAAAGGTCTATCAGGACTTTCGAAAGATGCTTGAGGAAATGGGTGATCAGATCGATGCGGTCGGCGTCTCCACTCACGATCGGGCTCACTTCCCCGTCGCCTATATGGCGATGAAAATGGGAAAACACGTTTTCATTCAAAAACCCATGACCCATTCGGTTTGGGAAGGCCGCGTCCTGCGCGACCTGGCCCGCGAAAAGGGTCTGATCACCCAAATGGGAAACCAGGGGCAAGGTTACGAAGGCATCCGCCTCGTCAAGGAGTGGTACCAGGCCGGACTGATCGGCGACGTAAGCGAGATTATCGCCTGGACCGACCGTCCGACCAGCGGGGTCGGGTTCCGCGAAACCCGTCACGAGTACCCCCCGGCCCAGGATGTTCCGGAAGGCCTGGACTGGGATCTTTGGCTGGGCCCGGTGACGCAGGATCTGGGCTACAACAACGACATCCATCCCTTCTTCTGGCGGGGCTGGTGGGAATATGGCGCCGGTGCGCTGGGCGATATCGGTTGCCACACCCTGAACACGCCGGTGTGGGTTCTCGACCTGCCCCACCCGGAACGGATCGACGTGGAAGTGAAAGAGGTCAACCCGCTCTACACCCCGGACGGTTCGATCGTAACCTATCGTTTCGCGGAAAGAAACGGCAAGCCACCGGTGAAGATCACCTGGTACGAAAGCCCCTCTCAACCCGAACTTCCCGAAGGATACGACTTTCCGCCGGTGTCGGATTGGGGTGACGGCGGCCTGATCATGATTGGTGAGAAGGGCGTTATCGCCCACCCGAACATGCGACCGGGAAGTCCCCGTCTGTACCCCGAAGCCCTTTGGCAGGAGTTTCGTGAAACCCCTTCAATGCGCCCCGGGCGTACGCTGCCCAGGGCACGGGGTAATATCGTGGAGGACTGGCTGGCCGGTATCCGCGACGGCTCCCAACCGTGCTCCAACTTCGAAATCGCCGCTCCGCTTAATGAAATGGTGCTCCTGGGAACACTCGCCATTCGCACCGGTGAAAGTGTGATTTTCGACGCCGAGAATATGCGGATTCCCAACAATCCGACCGCCAACGCCCTGCTTAAGAATCCCGCCCGTGAAGGCTGGGACGTCGACAGTCTGGGATAGGTCCAATCGGGAAGCCGGACCCAAAGAACCGGGAACCCGACTAAATCCTCGATCTAGGAATCCGTATCCTCGCCCGCGGCCGCCGCGGGAGTCGCCGACTCGGGGGTCGCGGTGACCGGCACCTCGGGTCCGAGGCCCATGTCGCGGACCAGGGCTTCAACGATCAGCACGTGACGACGGTCGTTTTCCTCACTGGATTCGTGTTCGTAATTCAACCCGTAAGGCCAGAAATGGTGCCGATCGGCATTCAGTACCGCATCAGGGCCGTCGAACTCCCGCAGAAGGGCCAGTGCGTGCTCTCCGGTCCAGCGACCGTCCTCGGTCAACTGCCGCCACCGACGGTGGGTGCCGACCCCGAGAGTGTGAGCGATCTCGTGTAACGCGGTCCGCGGACTCATCTGCCCGCCGAAGTTGATGTGTCCGTTGAAATTCCCGTCGGCCGTGGGGGTCGCCGGATTGTAACGCACCGTGATTTTCTTCTGAAAAACCCCCAGTTCGTTGTAGAGACCCACCGCGTAATCCATCGACTCAACGATCCTTTTACGGATCTCCGGGTCCCAGCGGTCGGCATCATCCGTCAACCGGTAAACAATCTGCGGTTCATCCGGTTGGGGCGCCGGCTTGACCTCGACGTTTGAGGTTTCGGCGACCGCGGTCACCGAAAAAAAAAGCGCCAAAGCGGCGCAGCCATACATCCGCCCGAGGAAAAGAATACCAGGATTCATCTGGCGCCAAGACACAGGATCCGCCAAAAGGTTCCGAAATATCTATCGTCTTTGAGAAGCCGTTCCGTTTCCAGTGGCCGGATTCTGCGTATTCAGAAGACAAAACCTGTTGCACCATCGGAATACCTGTTCATAAAGTCCGCCCTATGTCTCCTCAGTTCTATTCTGTGCTGCACCTTCTCGGGGTGATAATGCTTTTTATGGGTTACGGCGCCCTTCTCGGACGCAGTATGGCCGGAAGCGACGACAAAAAGGTGCGTCGTCTGGGCTCCATTACCAGCGGAGTCGGTCTGCTGCTCATGCTGGTGGCGGGTTTCGGTCTGCTGGCACGACTCTACGACAACACCTTTCACCCCTGGATTATCGCCAAAATCGTAATCTGGCTGGTCCTGGGAGGATTGATTGTCGCCATCAATCGTAAACCCTCCGCCGCGACGCCCTTGTGGTGGATCACGCTGGCACTCGGTTTGTTGGCGGTGGTCTTCGTTTACATCCGGCCAATTTAGGCAAAAACAATTGGCGATCCATCCATAGGGGATTCCCCTATGGCAAATCAATCTTTATCCTTATTTTACGGGATAGATTTTGAGCGTATGTTTATCGGCATACGATCAACCGGTCGTGCCTCCAACCTATGATGGTCTCGCCGGCAATCGACGTGTGCCGAACGCGGGACAACCCTGGTCATTCTCCCGATTCGCCGGAACTCTCCTCATGAAAAAGGTTTACATCACCAAGCCGGGCCAAAGGGATCCCATCTCCACGAGCGAGGACGCCCTGCGCACCCTTTGGGAGCGCGGCCTCCTGTCCGAAGATCTCCTTTACTGGCAAAGCGATCTCAATCGCTGGGTGCGGGTGTCGGACCGCTTCGGCAAGAAGGAAACATTCGGTGGCAATGATCGATTTCATCCCTCGCTCCTCCCCAACCAACCGACCTTCGGTGTCTCACAACAGCGCCGGAGGTCGGAAAGGCGCTTTTCGTTGGTGGAACCCGGCGCCCACCCCCGACCGCCGCTCCCGGCGGAAAGGCAGAGTCGGGAAGCCTCTCCAACGCGGGCTCGTATAGCTGCCCCAGGGCGTCGAATCTCCCACTTCGAGCTCAGCCACTACCTTCTGACCGTCATGCTGGCTGTCATGGTGCTCGGGCTTTTAGCCGGCAGCGCAAAGGCCGAATTCCGCTGGTTGGCAATCGCGGCCATTTCCCTTATCACCGCCTATCTGGGCGGAATCGCATATCTCGCGCTGCGGACATCCAGGACTCGCGGGACGGCGACCCCGGCAGACTCCTAAGTCCTCGCCGAACCGGGATGCGATCCTTTAATCTCCCGGGCCTTCTCCAGCAAAAGAGTTTCCGTTTCCCTGACGAAACGCTCGCGCTCGGCGAGCCGTTCCTCCGCTTCCCGCAAGGCCTGTTCCCGGCGAAGGATTTCGATTTTCATGTCGTCGTCTATCTCCGAGCGGGCCAGGCGGCGTTCCCGTTCGCGGATTTCGTCTTCCCTTCGCTCGACCGCACGCAACATCTTGCGCAGGATCTCCTCCATACGGTCGAGTTGAACGGACCTACGATCCAATCGCTCCCGCTCCCGCTCCAGCTCGCTCTCGCTGGCAACTGAAGCGACGAAATGCCCGGTCCGCGACCGACGATGCCCCTCAAGGGAGACCGGTTGAAGCCGCCGTTCCTTCGCGGACGCAGGCGGATCTTCCACACGTTTGTCGGAGCATCGAATATTTTCGACCAATTCTTCCAGGGCCGCCCTGGTGGTCATGCGGTTTTTTTGCGGATTTTCCATAGAAGGCGATGGATCGATGACAAGATGCCGGCGTTTGCAGGGAATGCTGTTTTTGACTGAATTGAGTAAAACAACTGCCAGTCACACCCTTTCTAATCAGTATCCAGAGCTCCACTCAATCCATAATATATTAACTTACAAGCAATTACATTTTTTTTACATCGCATGGTCCGCGGCGAAGCCCACTACTCCAGGCTTTTCTCAGTCACTAAATTCACCGCAAGGTCCAAGTTCACCCTCCAATCCCGGCCAGTTTCCGCTTGCCAGTGAAAGAAATGCCCCAGCATTTTGGTGCGAGATTGGAATCGAAATCATTAGAGAAAATTCCTCTGTGGCACTGGTTTGCGCTTATGGCTTTGGACACTCCGGCTGTCATCGCCGTGTGGCTTGCCTTGTTTGCCCACATCCTGCACGTTCCACTGCACGGCCCGCACTATATGGTGGTTTTCGGTTCGATGTGGCTTTTTCTGATCCTAAACCGCAGCGTGCGGGCGGTTTGGAACGCCAACCTCGAATCCGGCGATCCGCGGATCGGATTTTTCAACGCCGAGCGCTGGCCCCTGCTGACCATCTGCCCCTTCGTGCTGATCTCGCTGGTGATCATCACCGCTACCCGGATGACCTGGCTGGAACAAACGGGGCTGTTCATGCTGGGCTCGTTAGCCGCCATCTATCTGGTATGCGGGCTGTTCTACTTCCGCCACATCGAAATCCTCGCGCCTCGAGAGATCGCTCACGCGCTTTTCGGCACTGGCCTGATCAGCCTTTTTGTATTGGTCAACGGAGTTTTCGCCCCTGCCATGGTTGCTTCGCTGCTGGTCCTGCTGCTGGTGTTGCTGACCCTCGGTTTCTGGACGTCCTCAGTGCTCGAATGGAACGCCCGGCTCAAAGCCAGAAAGCCTTTCGCACCCCGGCTTTTCCAAAGAAATCTCAAGTCGGCCTGGATCAGTGCGGGCGTGGCCCTGCTGGCGCTCGCGCTGGCGCCAATGCCGGTCAACGCTGACTTCGCTCCCATCCTGATCGCGGTGGCGGCGGCGGCGGTGAACCTATTCCTGTTGGCGCAGTTCGGTCACCTGGTCGACGGCCTGTCAGCCCGGTGCCTCTCCCGAATCCTACTCCTGACTCCGGTAGTCCCTCTGGCCCTGATCTGGTCCGGGCTGTAGGTGGCAAGCATTTCTCCGCAGTCTGGACATCGAACCGCTTTACGGTAAATTGCGCTGCAGAATCATGATTCTTTCCATCGTCCAGTACAACGATCCCCGATTACGTCAAAAAGGCCAGCCGGTGAAGTCATTCGATGCCGCCCTCAAGACGCTGTTTCAAGATATGGTCGAAACCATGCATGAGGCCGACGGAATCGGCCTGGCCGCTCAGCAGATCGGGAAAGCGCTTCAATTCTGCGTGGTCGACGTCCGTCATGCCCAGGACGCGTTCAACTTCGAGCTCGACGGCCGCTCCAACCTTCCCGCTGAGCTGATCATGCCGTTGGCGGTCGCCAACCCGATGATTCGGATTCCCGACACCAAAACCAGCATTTCCGAGGAAGGGTGTCTTTCCATACCGGACATTCGCGGCGAAGTCGAGCGCCCCGAACGCATCCAGGTCGATTTTCAGGACCTCGAAGGCCGGCCCCATACCTTGGAATGTGACGGCATTTTCGCCCGTTGTTTGCTGCACGAAGTCGACCACCTAGATGGCATTCTCTTTCTCGACCGCATGCAAAAAAAAGATCTCAAGGCGGTGGAAAAGAAACTTAAGATTCTCAAGAGGCGCACCCGCGACGCACTCAACACTGCGAGAACCCGCTGACTCCTCCGGCCGGCGCACGATCGCCGCCTCGAACTTATGACGCCGCTTTTCGAAATCCGTGTCGGCAATCAAACCGCCGCATTCGCTCCTGCGCTGATGGCGCCCTTTGAATTCGCGGTTTCGCACGGGTTCAAGGCGTTCGAGTGGTTCCCCGACAAGACCTGGACCGAGTCGGATCTCGACCGGGACACGCGGGATGCGATCCGGCGAACCGCTCGGGACCACGATATTCGCCTGTCCGTCCACGCCCCCCTCGGGCTGGATCCGCTGCGACCGGAAGAGTCGGTCCCGGCGGAACCGGCCCTGGCGTTGACCCGCGACCTCGGTGCGGCTGTATTCAATATTCACTTGCAAACCGAACAGGGCCCGGAAGCTTTCCTGGAAGCAATCGAACCCCTGATTCGACAAACGGCGGCCATGAATGTGGTTCTGGCCCTGGAGAACACTCCCCTCACCGGGCCCGAGGATTTCAACGCGTTCTTTAAGGTTCTGCGGGCTCAGCCGAAGCTGCCAAACCGCCACGTGGGCCTCTGTTTCGACCTGGGTCACGCCAATCTCTGTGCCGCCACTCGCAACGACTATCTGGGATTCCTCGACCGACTTTCACCTGAAGTGCCGGTTGTTCACCTCCACCTGCATGAGAATTACGGCGACCGTGACGCCCACCTTCCGTTGTTCACCGGTCCCGCAGGCGAAAACGACCGCGGAATTCGGGGACTCATCGAACGGCTGCAGGCGATACAATTTCAAGGTAGCGCCATCATGGAGGTCTGGCCCGATCCACCGGAGCGCCTGACCGAGTCACGGGACCGGCTGGCCGCCCTGATCGGCGAATCGCACGGCACGGACGAGGATTCTCCTGCTTCGCCCCGCCCCTCCCCCGCCGCGTCTTCGTCCGACCCGTTTGCCGCACGCCTCATCGATACCGACCGGAAAGCCCGGAGCTGGCGTGAAAAACTGCAAGGGGTCGAGCACCTCCTGGACGAATCCGCGGATCCCCTGCCGCCGGAAAACCTGGCTTTTCTGGCAGTTTACCTGCGCTGGCTGCACACCGGCCGAATTCCCTGCCGCGAGGACTCCCGGCACTTCCGGCCAAGCCACCACGCCAGAACCGGCGCCGCTATCGACGACAAACTCCGAGCCTGGAAAAATGACGACAACGCACTGATTCTTCGGCGTATCCATGCCAACCTGCCGTCGTACGACACCCCCTTTACCCGGGCGGAACCCTTGACTCGTATCCGCGATATCGCTCACCGAAACGACATCCCCAAAGAGCTCAAGAACGAGATCAAACACTCCCTCCAGAACAAGCTTCACCGTTGCGCCGGACCGGAGGATTTGCAGACCTCGGAGAAACTGCTCGCGAGGATCGAAAACGGGGACTACCCGGCGGAATTTGTCTCCGAATTTCAAACCTTCCATCGCGAACTGCAGACCTTTTTCAACACCCAAAGCCTGGCCGAACGCCTGGAACCCCTGCGCGAGGAGCTCTCCGGGGACGGGCTGGCCGCTCTGCAGAGATTCCTCGAGATTTCTTCCCGTAACCCCCAAGGCGCTTCCGGCTCTTTCAAACGATTTCATGCCGTCACCCACCTGAGGGCTGTGTTGGTCCCCGAAGCGGAAAAACGCGAAGCCCATTCCGCCCAGGCCTTCCGGCTGGCGGAAATCGAACTGGAAGCTTTCGCCTTTCCCGCCCTCAGCGACTTGTTGAACGGTTTGACATCCGCCAAACGGTTTCAATGGAAGAAGGCGCTGGAAACGCTGAGCCTGACCCTGCGGCAGATGGAGCTGAACGGCGCCTGGACCGAAGAAATCCGCGCCATTCGCCACGAAATCGACAGTCTCCTCCCGGGCTTCCGGGCCTCCGACCCTCTCGCCCTCGCCAGACTGAAGGCTTCGATCGGTCGCGTTCGCAGGTTGTGCGACACCATCGCCGATCGGGTTATCGACCTGTTTCGCCGCGCCGCCGAGACCATAGGGCAAGCGCTGGGCATCCCGGAAAAAGACATCAGCCTGTTCTGTGAAGCGGAACTGCGTCGCGACCTGGTCTTTCAACTGGCCAAACTGAACAGCCTGTTGCTGCGGGAACAGGGCAACACCGCAGGCGAGCACTCGTGTGAGCCCCTGGCGCCGGGTACTGCCCGCGGCCGCCTCAACGCGGTCGAAAGATTGGAGCAAATCAAAGAAGATTGTGCCGAGGCCACCATCGTGCTTTTGCCAAAGGCCACCGGTGATGAAGACATCCCGGCCCCGGTGACCGGATTGGTGGTCCTCGAGCCGATCCCCCTGCTCTCCCATCTGGCGGTGCGCGCCCGGCAGGCCGGAATACCGCTCGTTTATCTCGAATCCGGCGACGAAACGGACAAGCTTCGTCGGGCCGAAAGCCGCCGCCTTTTCCTCAAAGTGAATGCCGAAGGATTAACCTGGCAGGAGGACAACGGTGACGGCGAAACCGCGGCCCGCGAGGTGAAAACAACACCTCGCAGTCGCGGCACGGAAACATCCCTCGATTTGAGCACCGAGCCCCCGGTCCTGCCGCTGGGGCAGGTCACCGTTGAACGAACCGGACACAAAGCCGCCGCCCTGCGCCGTCTGGCTGATCTGGCTGACCAATCCAAAGCCTTCACCGTACCGCCGACCCTGGTTATCCCCTTCGGGGTCCTGGAAAAGGCATTGCGGGATCACGGCACGGACGCCACCGAAGGTCTCGTTAATGCGGATGCCGAAGACCTTGGGCCTAAATTAAAATCCCTGCAGGAGACGATCAGCCGGCTTCCCGTGCCCCGGGAGATTCTCGAACGGGCGGCGGACACCTTCCCGCGCGACACACCGCTCATTGCCCGCTCCAGCGCCAGCGCGGAAGACGGCGCCGGCGGGGCGGGAGCCGGCATCTACACCTCCGTGCCCAACCTGCTTCCGGACCACCTGGCCAACGGCATTCGCGCCGTTTGGGCGTCGCTCTGGACGCTGAAAGCCTTTCATAACCGGCGCCGGTCCGGCGTGGACCCCATTCGCTGCGGCATGGCGGTGATCCTGCAGCCCCTGATCACCCCCGACCTGTCCTTCATTCTGCACTCCATCCATCCGGTGACCGCCGATCCCGACGAAGTCTACATCGAAGCCGCGCCCGGCCTCGGCGCCACCCTGGCCGACGCCGCCGAACCCGGTACCCCGTATCGCTTGACCGTTGGTGTCGGGAATAGCAACGGCACCTCATCGGCCACCGTCAACACTCTCGCCTTCTGCAACTACAGCCACTTCCTTCGCCCCGGCGCTCCGGGAGCTTTGGAAAAGGGCATCGCCGACTACTCCGACTTCCCCTTCACTCGTGACCACGCCTTTCGTGATAACACCGCCCGCCGCCTGGCCGCCGTTGCCAAAAGTATCGAATCCGCCCTTTCCTCCCCCCAGGACATCGAAGGATTTATGGTGAACGATCAAATTCACCTCGTACAAACCCGGCCTCAGCAGGGGTTGGCACCCGATTAAGTGGTCCCGTTGACGCGTCGGCCGCGCACGACCGCCCGCAGCAAAACCCCGGTGTAACGGACCACGGCCTTTTTAAATGCGAGCTTTGATCCACATCTCTTGGCAAGAAATCTCAAATTTGAAATCTTCGATCTGAAATGCTTTTTCATGCGGCCTTCAGAGGCCAAATGAAAAAGCCCTGGTGCGGCGGACGGGTTTTTATGGAAAACTACTTGCCGCTCCAAGGCGGCCGGGGTACACTAACCGTTGCCGTTTGGTTTGCGTCGGTTGGCTTTTTCGCTGACAACGCACGGGATCGGCACCGCCCGGAGGGCTTGGCGCCAAAGACACGAGCTTCAAAACGCCGGCTCTCGATCAGACCGGGAAGACCTAATCAAACCGAAAAAGCGAAGAACGCGTAACGAAAGGATCCGATTATGAAGAGGCGAGATTTTATCAAGACCACCGCATTCGGAACCGCCGCCGTCACCATCGGTGGGGCGGCCGGACAACAGAAGGTTTACGCCGAGGAGAGCCCGCGGTCCACGAAAAAGGTTCCCCGGCGTCCGTTCGGCAAGACCGGCGAAGAGCTCTCGATCATTGGATTCGGCGGGGTCAGCATGAATGGAGTCGCTCCCGATCGGGTGATGGAGTTGATGGAGAAATCGGTGGAAGCCGGTGTAAATTTTGTCGATCTTGCCCCCCGTTACGGCAACGCCGAAACACTGGCCGGACCAATAGTCGAACCGTTCCGCGATCAACTTTTCCTGGCGTGCAAGACAGCGAAACGCACCGCGCGGGAAGCGCGTGAAGAACTTGAGCGTTCGCTCGAGCGACTGCGGACCGATCACTTCGACCTCTACCAGATGCACAACATCCAGAACGTGCAGAACGATGTCGAAGTGGCCTTCGCCGATGGCGGGGTGATGGAGGTCCTGGTTGAAGCCCGCAAAGCGGGTCTGGTGCGTTATCTCGGGTTCTCCGCGCATACCGAAGCGGCCGCATTGCGGGCCTTGGAGCTGTTCGACTTCGACTCGGTCATGCTGCCGATAAATTTCGTCTGCGAATACGAGGGCAACTTCGGTCCGAGAGTGATCGAAAAGGCACGCGAAAAAGAATGCGCCATCTTCGCCCTCAAGCCGATGGTGCGTCAACGAGGCCAGGGGAGCTCCGAAAGCCGCCGCCGTTACGGCCTGTGGTACGAACCGCTTCACGAACCGGAACTGGCGGCGTTGGGACTGCGCTGGACCCTGAGCAAACCCGGCATCACTTCGGCGCTGCCACCCGGCAATCCCGATCTCTACGAGCTGGCCCTCGAACTGGCCAAAAATTACACTCCGCTCACCGAAGAGGAGAACAGCCAGGTTCAGGCCATGGCCCGCGAATACGCGCCGTTGTTCCGGGCGTAGTCAAGGTCGGTCGCCACCCAATATTCGACCTGCGAAAGGTCCGGACACCAGCGAGCGACGCCTTGGGATCCGTCGCTACGACGGGTCTACCGGGCCCAACCTGACCTGCCTCTCTGTACCCTCGCACAGGGGTGTCACGACGGTGTCAACATTGACAATCCGCCCGTTTTTCGGCAATATTCAGCCGAATTACCGTGCATTGACCCTTCCCCCGGCTGATGGTATTGCAGCCGACTCAGCCAAAAACCCTAAACAGCCATGAAAATCACCCTTCCCTATCTCGTAGGCGCATGCTTTGCCTTCGTCTATTCGATTGTCTGCGCCTCGGCACCGGAATCCATTATCGTCTGGCACACGACGATTGGAGAGGAACGCACCGGTCCCGGCAGTTCGGTCAGCCCGCTGCACGCCTCCGGAACGACGGATGGTATGATCGTTTTCGCCCTCGCTGATGGCGAGGGCGCAGATGACAACAACCGTTTTGAAATCGTCGGCGACGAACTCCGCGCCGCCGAATCCTTGTCAGAGGGTCAATACTCGGTGCGACTGGCCGCCACCGACTCGGAAGACCGATCGCATGAAGAAGTATTCACCATCTCGGTGGTCCCTGGATCGGTCGAACCCGGAATCTCCGCGAACGACGGGCACAGCCTGCTGCTGGCCGCCGACGGCAACGTTTACACTTTTGGATGGGGCTCACAGGGCAGGCTGGGACACGGGGACACCCAATCGCGATCGGTACCCACACCGATCGAACACGAGAAGCTTGACGGATACCTGATCATTGATGTCGCGGCCGGAAGTTCCCACTCCGTTCTCCTGGCTTCGGATGGAACCGTTTTCACTTTCGGATGGGGCTTCGAGGGTCGACTCGGCCACGGCGACACCGAACGGCGCCTTGTTCCTACTCCGATCGAACATGAGAATCTGTCCGGCCACCGAATCACGCGGATCGCGGCCGGATACAGTCAAACGGTCCTTCTCTCGGCAGACGGCACCGTGTTCACATTCGGCAGGGGGGCCTGGCTGGGACACGGGGACGACCGTGACGACAAACTGGTTCCTACCCCGATTGAATACGCGGGCCTCTCCTCCTCGACCATCATTGATATCGCCGCGGGTTCCGAACATGTGGTGCTATTGTCCTCCGACGGCGAGGTTTTCACCTTCGGCCACGGCTGGTCCGGAAGATTGGGGCACGGGGATATCGAGAATCGTTTTGTGCCGACGAAGATCGAACACGCCTCTCTAGCCGGACACCCGGTTCGGAAAATCGCGGCCGGTATTGCGCATACCGTCTTGCTGGCCGAGGACGGAACCATCTTTGTCTTCGGAGCAGGCCATTCGGGAACCCTGGGGCTCGGAGATCTGGATGGCAGACTGGTTCCGACGGCACTCCAGCACGATAACCTGGCCGGACATACGATCACCGATATCTCCGCCGGAGCTGCGACAATGCTCCTCTCCTCCGACAGCACCGTGTTCACCTTTGGACCGGGGGGCGACGGGCGCCTCGGGCACGGCGATACCGAGAACCGAGCGGTACCGACTCCGATCGAAAACGCAAACCTTTCCGGGCACACGCCGATAGCCGTATCCGGCAGAGGAAGACACAGCCTGATAATGGTCTCCGACGGCGCGGTGTTCAGTTTCGGACGCGGCCGTTCCAACGAACTTGGGCACGGCGACACCAACGATCGGCTGGTTCCTGAGGAAATCCCCACGGTCTGGCTGTTGCCGGAAACCCCCGACCGGACGGCAACCATCGACATCTCAGGCGAAGGACAAGGATCGATTCGAGTGAACGGCGAACCGATCGTCGATTATCCGCATTCCCTTACTGTGGCGAAGGGAACAACCCTTCTCATCGAAGCTGTGCCGGATTACGGATTTGTTTTCGAAGGATGGTCCGGGAGCATCAGCGGTACCGCCCCGGAAAGAACGGTGACCATCGCTTCCAACCAAACGATCGTCGCCACCTTCAGCCTCGCGGTGTCCCCGGAATTCATTTTTGTCTGGAACCGGACGATCGGAAACAAACGCACCGGAGTCGATGCTCCGGTGAGCAGACTCCTCGCCACCGGCTTGATCAACGATACATTCTCGTTCAGTTTGGTTCCCGGAGAGGGAGATCAGGACAATGGAAAATTTCTGGTGGTGGATGATACACTCCGTACCGCCTCTTCGCTTCCTGTCGGAGTGTATGCTATCCGGCTCCGCGCGACCAATCAGAACGATTTGTCTCTCGAGCGTCCTCTTACCATTTCGGTGATCCCCGGGGTTGTCGAACCCATGGTAGCCGCCGGCCAATGGCATACCGTGGTTCTCTCTTCCGAGGGAACGGTGTTCACCTTTGGCTCCGGGGCCGCCGGGTCATTGGGCCACGGAGACAGCGACCCACGCCACGTTCCCATTCCGATCGAATACGAAGGTATCGCCGGTCATGCGATAGTCCAGGTCGCGGCGGGACAGTACCACACCGTTTTACTCTCCGCCGACGGACGGGTTTTCACCTTCGGTTGGGGAAACCTGGGCGCGCTTGGGCATGGTGACTTGCTTTCGCGAGACGTTCCAACGGAAATCACGCACGAGAACCTGGACGGAAATAGCATAAAAGCCATTGCGGCCGGCTCGTCATACACGGTCTTATTGTCGTCCGACGGAACAGTCTTCACGTTCGGCAGTGGATTCCACGGGCAACTCGGTCACGGCGACTCCGGAAATCGCACGGTCCCCACCCCAATCGAAGCCGATTCCCTTGCCGGCCATGCCATCGTCGAAATTGCCGCCGGCGCCGCACACACTCTCTTGCGGGCGATCGATGGCACCACCTTCAGCTTCGGACACGCGGCGTCGGGCAGGCTTGGACAAGCAGAAATCCAAAACAATCGTATCCCCACGAAAATCGACCACGAAATCCTGTCGGGAAAGACCATAACCGGCATTTCGGCGGGCGGAGCCCATTCCTTGATTTTGACCTCGGACGGAACGGTATTCACTTTCGGGCGGGGCCTTGAGGGACAACTGGGGCATGGTGACATGGCGGCACGGATGGTACCGACACGCATTGAAGACGAAAGCCTGTCGGAGCATACTGTCATTAAAGCGGCCCTGGGAGACAACCATACCATTCTCCTGACCTCGGAAGGAGAATCGTTTACTTTTGGAGCCGGCGCCGACGGCCGACTGGGATCCGGGGAAACCGAAAATTCGCTGGTACCCGTGCTTGTGGAACATCAAAACCTTTCAGGACATACTCTTTCGGGCGCCGCCGCCGGGGCGTCGCATACGATTCTCCTTTCCGAAGATGCCACCGTATTCACCTTCGGCTCGGGGATTTCTGGAAGGCTCGGCCACGGGGATACGGAGAACCGCCTGGTTCCTACTGCAATCCAGTTCTTCCGTCTTCCGGGATACCGCATGATCGAAGTGAATCGCACCGGCAACGGCGAGGGAATCATAATGGTCAACACGCTCGCCCCCCCTGAATACCCTTACCGGACCCAATTTCCGAAGGGCGACTCTATCGACGTGGAAGCGGTTCCCGCCAAAGATTCCGTGTTTGGCGGTTGGTCCGGCGCCCTCGACGGATTTTCGCGGTTGCAAACGATTACCCTGGATACAGACTTAAGCATCACCGGAGCCTTCACCGATGAGCCTGGCCGGTTTGCCTCCGCCATGGAAGGAAGCGGACTCACCGGCGCCGACGCCATTCCCGAAGCCATCCCGTTTCAAGACGGAGTGGAAAACCTCCTGAAGTACGCATTCAACATGGATCTCGCCGCCCCCGACCGCAGCACCCTGACACCGGGTGGCATCGAAACAAAGGGGCTTCCGGTTGCCAGTGTCGGCTGGGTGGGACGAACCGGACCGGCGCTGCGTATCGAATTTATTCGTCGCCGGGAAAGCGGATTAATTTACACCACCCTCGTTTCCACCGATCTCAATACATGGGAAGCGATCACCACTCAACCGACCGTACACCAGATCGACTCCGAATGGCAGCGGGCCATGATAATCGTCCCCTTAAGTCAATTTTCCACCAACCACCTATTCGCCAAGGTCCACGTAACACTGCCCTGAGCAATCGCTATAGCCGTTTGATGCGGATAGGTGGCCTTGGCTACCGCTCCGACTGGTCCACCGGCGCGGGATTGGCCGGCGCGGGCAACCCCTCTTCCGTCAATCCGGATTCGGGGGAGACGCTTCGTTCCCTGAACAGGAGGGCAAACCCGATCAGCACGACCAACGCCATCAAGGCGGGCAGAATCCAAATCGCCCGCCAGTCGTAAACGCCGTCGATGGTATTGGTATCCACGATCCAGCCGGAAACGTTAAACCCGATAAACATGCCCAATCCGAGCGTGATAAAGGCAATAAACCCCTGGGCCGCACCCCGGATCTCCACCGGCGCCTTTTTGTCGACGTAGATCTGGCCCGCGACAAAAAAGAAATCGTAACAGATCCCATGCAGAATAATGCCGGCATAGAGCATAAAAACCAGAGCCTCATTATTGCCGTAGGCAAAAAGAACGTACCGCAGTACCCAGGCCAGCATGCCGATCATCAGCATTCGCTTGATGCCGAGACGAACGAACAGAAATGGCATCACGAGCAGAAAGACGATCTCCGAAATCTGCCCCAGGGTCATCTTTCCCGCGGGATTTTCCATTCCGACGTCGTTCAGAAAGGGATTCGTCCAATTGTAATAGAATGCGAGCGGGATACAGATGAGCAGCGAACTCACCACAAAAACGGCGAACGATCGCTCCCGGAGCAAACCGAGTGCATCGAGGCCCAACACGTCGCGCACGGTCACCTTTTTCCCGGCGGCCCGCGGCGGGGTGTGCGGGAGAAAAAAGCAGTAAATCCCCAGCACCACCGCGAATCCGGCCGCGAGCTTGAGCGGTGTGCTGGTGGCTTCGATGCTCGCTCCACTGAGTGTACTGAGCATCACAATCATCCATCCGGCGGCGATCCATCCGATGGTCCCAAGCACCCGGATGGGCGGAAACTCTTTACCCGGGTCCTTCATCTGGTGAAAGCACAACGCATTTACCAGCGCGAGGGTGGGCATGTAGAATATGGTGTGTAGAATCAACACCCAGAAAAAGGGTCCCGGGGATGTGATGGTGGAGGCCCAGAAGAGACTGATGCCTCCGAGCAGATGAAATACTCCGAGAACCCGCTCGGTCGCAAAAAACCGGTCGGCGATCATTCCCACAAAGAACGGTGATATCATGGCGGCGATCGCCGTGGTGCTGTAGGCCCGCCCAATCTCCGCCCCGGTGAAACCGAGCTCGCTCAGATAAGTCGCCATCGTCACAAACCAGGCTCCCCAGACAAAGAACTGGAGAAACATCATAATCGAGAGCTGGATTCGTAATGAACTTTTCATGACACTGTGCGATCTTAATATAATTCAGTCTATCTCGGATAGGCGGTTTCGGCAAAACGCTGATAGTGGCGGCCGACACGCGCTTCTTCGACATTTCCGGAATGCACCAAAATCCGGTAAACAAAAGTCATGGATTCTCCGTGCTCCAACCGGTGGCTGCCGTCGCGGTCTTCGCCCCCCACAGAACCCGCGCCGAAAGGATTGGCCGCCGCCAAACCGTAATCCCGGACGTGCCAAAAGGTGGGATGCCGAAAATTGTCGGGATGATCGAACAACGCGATGCCGCGCGTCCCGTATCCCTCGATCTCGCCGGAGTAGTCCATCCACGGGGAGGGTTTACCATACACATTGCGCTCACCCCGCTCGCCCGCGGCGTTGGTGAGTACGCCGGCGCGATTGCCCTGAATCTCGGGCCGAATACGAAAGGCGATCAGGCCCTCCTTGTCGTCGCCGAACACCACATCGCCGAATTCCGCCCGCAAGGTGGAAATGACATCGATAATCCGGGATGCCGCCGGCCGGTCGTAGAAGCGGAGTTCCTGCGATTCACTCAGCAGCGGTTCGCCGTCCCCGTCCAACCATTCATTGCGCAACCGAATCCACGCGTAATCGTTCTCATGCCCCGTGGTCACCTCGCGGGTGGCAATCGTTTGGTGGTGCCAATGGTCGTAACCGTTGACATCTCCGAACGTCAAAAACAGGGAGCGGTGGTGCGGATGATCCCCGCTCGCGGGTTCGTCCGATCCCATGGGGTAATTGCGGGTCACCCCCACCCCGCCTTCCGCCTTCACCGGCCAAAGGAAGGGAGTGCGCGCCTCGTCGCCGTAATGCAGGGTGGTGAAATGCTCCCCCCGGACATTGACCGTGACCGTGCCCGCCGAGTCGTCGTGATTCAGCTCCACTCGGAGCTCATCGCCCGAGGCGAACAGCGGCGCGAGAAAAAACGGGAGCCCGACCACCGCTCTCACGGCCGAAACGATTGAAACCTTTTTATACATCATGAACATGGCGTTGTCTCCGTCCCGGACGATTCAAATGCGCGCAACCGCCCCCCCTCACACCGTCTCGGGCAGGGGGTAGGCTTCCCGGCGATACGGATTCAGGAAGGCGTTGGCCTCCTCGCTGTTGGTGAAACGCTCGTTCACCGAGTCCCACCTCAACCGCTGTCCCGTCTCACCGGTCACTCCGCTGACCCAACGCGCGATATTGCCCAGGTGACAAAGGCTGGTGGTGCGATGCCCGACCTCCACGTTGGCGGCCGGATCCCGACGTTCGCGAATACAGTTTAGCCAATCATGAAGGATGCCGTATTGCAGGGTGTATTCCAACCCCCGATACAGGGTATGCTCCATGTTTTCCAGACGTTGCCCCATAAGCTCGGCCGGATCAGAGCTGAAGCCGTCGCGGGTGATATTGATCGTGCCGTTTTCCCCGAGGAAGTTTACCTCGTTCCAGCGGCCCTCGCGAGAAAACTCCATCACCAGATCGCCGGGATATTTCATGAAAATATCCGGCGATCTCGGCCCTTCCTGGCGTGCACCGGGATTGTCCGGCGTGCTGTACATGGGTTGGAAGGGTTCGCCCTCGACCCAGATTTCCTCGGGACCGGTATCGTCCATTCCCAGCGCCCACTGCGCGATGTCCAGGCCGTGACTGCCCCAATCGGTCATGGAACTGCCGGAGAAAGGCCGCAGCGAAACCCAACTGGGAACGCTGCGATTATCCCAGACGACAAAATTGAACGGGGGTTTTTCCGCCGGGCCGCACCACATGTCCCAGTCAAGTCCCTCGGGAATCTCCTGCTCGGGAAAATCCGGCTCCATGGGGCTGTGGTAATTGTGAGCGATAAGCCGGTTGATTTTCCCCAGCACCCCGTTGCGAACGTATTCACAGGCGCGATGCGCATTGCGATGCATTCGCCCCTGAATCCCGGTCTGCAGCACGCGTTCATACTTGCGCACCGCTTCCACCACCCGGCGGCCCTCCACGATGGAAAATGTCAGGGGTTTCTCACAAAAGATGTCTTTGCCGGCCTGGGCGGCATGGATACAGTTCAACGCATGCCAGTGGAGCGGTGTGGCCACCACCACCGCATCGATATCACTCCGATCCAGCATCCGCCGGTAGTCCTGATAAACCGAGTCCTGAGCGACCCCCAACGACTCGGCGACCTCCCGCCCGCGCGGCAGATACACATCGGATATCGCGGTTATCCGACATCGGTCGGACAGGGAATCCCCGGCTAAAGTGCGCGCCAGGTAACGCCCCTGGTTTCCCACCCCGATAACACCGATCGAGACACGTTCGTTGGCGCCCGGCTCACCGTTGATCCCCAGCACCCGTTTGGGAAGGATCATTGGGGAAACCGCGATCGCCGCACCCGCCAGGGCGCTACGCTGTAAAAAGGACCGGCGATTCATATTGGAGGAGTTTTTCATAAGTTCCTGAGTTTAGAAGTTACGGTAAAGGCCGGACCCTGACTCGGAACCGACTGAAGCCTTGGAAACAGTAAGGGGACCTTGACCGTACCGGCAGCGGAGGTCAATTCCGAAGAATGACCTGTAGAATGCGGATGAGGAACAATACCGCCGCCAACAGTTTCGCGCAGCGTGTTGACCAAAACACCCTTCAACAGTTATTTTTCTACCACTGTGACTCTCCCTCGGCCAAGCCGTTTCGTTTATCTTTGCCTAGTATCAACCGGGGCATTTTTGCTTTTCACCAGTCCCAAGCCGGAGATTTCCTTCCTGAGCACGGCCGCGGCCGAAACCGTGGCTCACTGGACCTTTGAAGAAGGTCTTGTGGGGGCGGATGTGCCTCCACCGTCACGAGTCGACCCCGTTCAGGACGTGTCCGGAAACGGAAATCACCTGCGAATTCCGGGAAACCCGCCCGGACCGACCTATCTCGGCGACACCCCCTTTCCCTGGAACCCTGAAACCGGCGAAGCCAACCGCCTGGCATTGCACTTCACCCCGGGCCGCTACCTTATCGCCGCCGACCGGCCCGTTAATTCACATGAGTTCGCCCAATGGACCGTGGAAGCCTCCTTTAAGGCTCACTTTTCCGATCGGGGACAAACCATCCTGGCAAAAGCCGCAACCGACAACAACACTTCGCAGCCCTTCATGCTGAGGATCAAAGGGCAGGACGGCCATCTGGAGCTTGGCGCCACCAATGAAAGCGGCACCCGCCGGACCCTGACCAGCCTCCAGCCGATCACCCCGGACAACTGGTACCACGTAGCCGCAGTGGCCACCGGCGATAGCCTGGAGTTCTGGCTGAAAAGGGCCGGAGAATCGGAATGGCTTTCCCAGGGAACGGTGCCGTTGGAGGGGGCCGCGTTCCCCGGCGCAGGCTCCTGGACGATCGGTCGCCGGCCGGCCAACGAACAACCCGCGGAATGGTTCGTTGGTTTGATCGACGAGGTGCGCATCACGGATGAGGCGCTGACGCCGGACCGGTTTCTGGCCAACCGGCGACATGCGGCTCAGGCCCGGGAGATTCAGCCCGCCGCTACCTGGGTCAATCGTCCGGATGAAAGCACCGGCGATGCCCGGCTGGCCCTGGAGTTGACTCTGCCGGCCAACAACGCCTGGGATCCTCAAACGGTTTTCCTTCAAGGCTCCAGAGACCTGAAACATTGGGACTGGATTCCGTTTGAATGGGAATTGGATCCGGAGAACAATTCTCCGAGCCTCCTTCGTCTGATCAGCGACCTGGAAGCCGAACCGGCCGCTATGCCCGGGTTCCTGCGAGCCCGAGTGCTGTCGGATTCACCGCGCAATCCCGCGTTTCCGGGGGCGGATCCCGGTGCCCTGCTGGTTGACGACACCCTCTGGATCTACCCCACCTACCGGTCCGGGGAACGCCGTTTTTTCGCCTTTTCCTCCCGGGACCTCGTCAGTTGGCGCATTCACGGCCCGGTCCTGGAATACGGCGACATCCCATGGATTCCCACGGGTAAACACGCCTGGGCTCCCGGTCTGGCCGAGAAGGACGGGCGATACTACCTCTACTTTTCGGCCGGACCCAAACCCTCCTACATCGGAGTCGCGGTCGCCGAGTCTCCTGCCGGTCCGTTTGTCGACAGCGGCGAACCTCTGCTTTTCGACGACGGGGAACCCGGGTTCGAGGCCATCGACGCCATGGTTTTCACCGACCCCCATTCCGGCACGTCCTATCTGTACGCCGGCGGAAGCGCGGGCGCCACTCTACGGGTGTTTGAGCTTAATCCGGACATGATCAGTTTCGCCCGCGAGATCGAAGTGGATACACCGCTCCATTTCACCGAGGGATCGTTCATGCACTATCGCGAGGGAATCTACCACTTCACCTACAGTCAGGGCTACTGGCGCGACGCCAGCTACCGGGTCCACCATTCCACCGCCCGGAACCCCACCGGGCCATGGACCTATCAAGGGGTGATCCTCTCCAGCGACGACACCCACAAAGGGCCCGGACACCACTCCATCCTGTACAATCCCGCTCAGGATGAGTGGTACATCATTTACCACCGCTGGAACAATCGCGCCGGACAAGGGCCGTTCGAGGGTAGTCGGGTAACCGCCATCGACCGCCTGGAATACGATGAAAACGGCATGATCAAACCGGTTGTCATGACGGATACCGGGGTGGGACCGGTCAATTTGAGCGCGGAAAGCGGCCCATAAAAAAAGCGGCCCGGTGCGATTATACGCATCCCGGGCCGCCGCATAATTTTCGGATTAATGCCGAATCTCAACCAGCCCGGCATCGATAAACTGGCCGCCGGTCACATTGATGCAACGAATCGCGATGACGTTTTCGCCGGTCCGCAAGGCCGCCTTGGCTTCGTCACTGATGTCCGCCACCCGGTAGTTGGTGACGTAACCGCGGAAGCTCGCCGCCCTCACTCCGTTGATGTAAATCACCGCGTCCTCATCGTAGTAGATGGAGAGCATGAGATTTTCAAAATCGGTCGAATCCAGCGTGAACGTCCGGCGCAACCAGATGGCGTCTCCGCTCCACACGGTTCCAATGATCGCGTTCGGAGTCATTTCCGTACCGAATCCGCCGATACCGGATTGCCAGCCGGAATCGTCGAAATCCTCCTCGTACCAACCCGAAGCGGGCCGCTGAAAGGTGTAACTCCAGGTCACATCGGCTTCGCGGGCATCGGGTACAATGGTGTACCGGCGGGGAGGCGGTTCGTACAAGCGCTCATGCATGGCGCGGGTGCGGTCCGGATCCATTTTGATTACCCTCCGGTCATAAGTCAGCAACCCGTTCACTTCCACCTCCACATCGGTGGTCTGGGTGTACACCGCCGCGGCCAGACCCTCGCCGATGAGTATCCAAAGCTGATCCAGGAGATCGGAATAGGCTTCCGTAAGCTCCTCCGCGGATTCATAACTCCGATAGCCCCACATGCCTTCGTCCTGCCAGGTGTGCCCGCTTACCGGCAGACCCAGTCCGCCGAATTCTCCCAGCACCACGGCCCGCTCTTCTTCCAGAGGCGGGATGGATGGTCCCGGATAGGCATGGATGTCATGCACGTCACCGACTCCCCTGTCGGTCCAGCCACTGGCGTTGTTCACCAGACGGGTGGAATCGAGTTCGTAGGTCCACTCCACAATCCTTTCGGTGTCAAACTGGCCCCAACCTTCGTTGAAGGGCACCCACATGACAATGCTCGGGTGATTGTACAGGCTTTCGATCATCCGGCGGTACTCAAACTCAAATTGGGTCGCGGAATGAACGTTCCGATTCAAGTCGGGATCGCTGCCGCCGATGTGCCCATCACCGCTCGGCATGTCCTGCCAGACGATCACTCCGAGTTTATCGGTCCAGTAATACAACCGCTGCGGTTCGATCTTCACGTGCTTGCGCAACATGTTGAAACCAAGATCCCGGGTGATCTCAACATCGTAACGCAAAGCCTCGTCGGTCGGCGCGGTGTAAAGCCCGTCGGGCCACCACCCCTGATCGAGCAAGCCGTACTGAAAGAGCGGTTCGTTGTTGAGGAACAGGCGGTTGATACCGTGTTCATCCTTGGCGATCTCGATCTTGCGCATGCCGAAGTAACTTTCCACTTCGTCGATCACACCGCCGTCATGGACCAGTTCCACTTTGAGATCGTAGAGGAACGGATCGTCTGGAGACCACCACCGCGCATCGGGAATGTCCACCTGCATAGACGACCCATTCGCCTCCACGGTGGAAGAAAATCCGTCGCCGGATGCCGTAACCCTCACCGTCCGGTCAGCGAGCTCACGGAAAGTTGCCACTTCGACGTTTACCCGGCCCGCGTCCAGGTCCGGGGTTATCTTGAGGTCCTTGATTCCCGTCATGGGAACCGGCTCAAGCCATACCGTCTGCCAGATTCCGGACACCGGGGTGTACCAGATCCCCGAAGGACTGTGCACCTGCTTCCCCAGCGGCTGATCCCCCGCGTCGGTGGGATCCCAAACCGCCACCACGATCTCCTGCTCGCCGGCATCACGCACCGCGGTGGTGACATCGAAGCTGAAGGGCGTGTGGCCGCCACGGTGATTGCCGACATGCTGGCCGTTCACCCAGACATCGGTTTCCCAGTCAACCCCGCCAAAGTGCAGTAGAATACGTTGGCCGTTCCATTCCGAAGGAACTTCGAAGGTGCGATGATACCAAAGGCGTTCGTCGGCATCGATCCGTTCCCCGACTCCGGAAAGCGCGGACTCGATCGGAAAGGGAACCAGAATCCTGCCATCAAAATCAGCCGGTCGATCCGCCGTGCGGGCGACAACCGCGTAATCCCACAGGCCGTTCAGATTCAGCCAATCCGAACGCACCATCATCGGACGCGGGTATTCTGGCAGCGCGTTGTCGGGCGACACTTCTTCCGCCCAGGGCGTCATTATCCGGCCTTCGGCCGGCGCCCATTCCGCCTGGCAGGCCACCAGGCCGCCAATGCCCATTAAGATGCAGTAAAACCCCAATTTCATAGCTTGTGTCCAATCAATGGTTAATCGTTCTCAAGAAAGACCGCAATAAGTATAGAGCAATTAAGCAATCTCTCTATATAAGTGATCCTACACGACAGCCCCGTATCCCTGTCAATCGAATCCCGGCTATTCCAAATCGATTCCGCCCGATTCGACCCATCTATTAGACAGCGTGGGTGCACGATGAATGTTAGCTAATTACTTCCGGCAACACAACCGGAAACACCGCTCCGAGGATACGGTTGTCAATGCGAGGGCGGCGGATCAAAAAAAGTCATGGGAGACTTCGGATGGCAGGGCGTCGGCCTCATCCAATCGGCGTATCCGTTCGGCACGGACACATACCACGCCGTCCATGGATTGCAGGACACCGGTAACGGCCAAAAACGGTTCCCGGGAAATCAGCAGGCGATAACGTTCGAACAGGCCGGACGACACCACCGCGTTACCGATGCCGGTTTCGTCCTCCAGACTGATAAACACCACTCCCCTGGCGGTTGCCGGTCTCTGACGGCAGATCACACTGCCGGCCAGGGTGACCCGGCGTCCGGCTTTTTCCCCTTTCAAATCCGCGGCGCTCAGAATCCCCTGCAATCCTGATCGCAGGCACTTCATCGGGTGCGCGCCGGTGCTCAATTCCATGCCCGCGTAATCGGCGTGCAGGCGCTCCAGGTAAGACATCATGGCCAGGGGCCCGGCGGCGCTTTCTTCGGTTTCCGTCTCATCCGCCGCGGCCAGAAACAACCCCATGCCCGCCACCGCTTCGTCCACCAGCCAGAGCGCGTTACGCCGGTGACCGGCCAGCGCGTTCAACGCGCCCACCAGGGCCAGCGCCCGTCTTTCCGTCAGATTCAGACCCGTACGCGCCAGCAGATCGCGTATGGAACGGAACGGCGCCCGCGCGCGTTCGCGGCACACCTTTTCGACGGACGCGCGGCGCAGGTCACGGATGACGGCGAATCCCAGCCGAATCGTGTGATCGTCCTCCACCGAGCAATCCCAGCCGGAAAGAGTCACACACACCGGCAGGACCCGAATACCGCGGGCTTTCGCGTCCCGCACCAGTGTCGCCGGAGAATAAAATCCCATGGGCTGATTGTTCAGCAGGGCCATGTAAAACTCCGCCGGACGATGCACTTTCAGGTAGGCGCTGGCGTAGGCGAGTAAAGCGAAACTGATGGCGTGGGATTCCGGAAAACCGTACAGCGCGAACGAACCCACCGCCTCCGCGATCTCCTCGATGGTACGATCGTCAACTCCCTTCCTCCGCATGGCTTCGCGCAGCTTGGCGGTGGCTTTGTCCAAACGTTCCGGCGAACGGTGAAAGTTCAGCGCCCGCCGCAACTCCTCCGCCTCGGTCCCGCTGAAATCGGCCATTTCCATGGCTATTTTGAGCACCTGCTCCTGGAACAGCGGCACCCCCAGAGTGCGCTCGAGGACGGGAATCAGACGTTCATCGAAATAACGCACCGGTTGCCGGCCCGCCCGGCGTTCCAGATAAGGGTGCACCAGATTTCCCTGAATCGGACCCGGACGAATGATAGCCACCTCGATCACCAGGTCGTAGAAAGTTCGAGGTTGCATCCGCGGAAGGGTCGCCATCTGCGCCCGGCTTTCGATCTGAAACACCCCGACGGTATCGGCCCGGCACATCAAATCGTAAGTGGCGGGGTCATCCTTCGGAATCCGTGCGAGATCGACCGGGCGGCCGCGTCGTTCGGCTGTCTTCAGCGCATCCTGCAGGGCCGACATCATTCCGAGCCCCAACAGGTCCACCTTGACGATTCCCAGATCCTCACAATCGTCCTTGTCCCACTGCGCCACCACCCGCCCGGGCATTGACGCGTTTTCCAGCGGCATCACGCCGTCCAGTTCCCCCTGGCAAACGATCATGCCGCCGGGATGCTGCCCCAGGTGACGGGGCAACCCGTAAATCATGCCGTAAAGCCGTTGCAGAATCCCCGCCCTCGGATGACGCGGCGAAATCCCGGCCTGGGAAAGTTGTTTTCCGAAATCGAGCGTATGGGGATAATCTCCGCCGGCATAGAGGCTCGAAAACCGGTTCAGGGTTTCCTCCGGAAAATTCAGGACCTTGCCGATCTCCCGTATCGCGCTGCGTCCCCGGTAGGTGATAACGTTGGCGGTCATGGCGGCACCGTTGGGCGCGTAGCGACGGTAAACCTCCTGGATCACCGCCTCCCGGCGCTCCCCGCTGGGAAGATCGAGATCGATATCCGGCCAGGTTTTTCTTCCCTCGCTTAAAAAACGCTCGAAAAGCAAGCGCCCGCCCACCGGATCGACCGCGGTGATGCCCAGACAGTAACACACCGCGCTGTTGGCAGCGCTCCCCCGGCCCTGGACCATGATGTCGTTGCGCCGGCAAAACTCCACCAGATCCCACACCACGAGAAAATAGCCGCTGAATCCCAGTTTCGCGATAAGCGCCAGTTCCCGGTCAAGCTGCGCCCGCACCGCCGGCCCGGGCTTTCCGTAACGTTCCCCGGCCCCGGCCAACGTGAGTTTCCGCAGGTAGGAATCCATGGTTTCCCCGGACGGCGCCGGGTAAGTGGGAAAACGGTACCCGATGTCGTCCAGAGTGAACTCCAGCCGCTCCGCGACGACCACGGAATTGGCGATCGCCTCCGGAACATCCGCGAACAGCAACGCCATTTCCTCAGGGCTTTTGATGCGGCGCTCGGCATTGCGCTCCAGCAAAGTTCCCGCCCGGTCGAGATGGGTGTGGTGACGCAGGCAGGTGAACACATCGGTCACCATCCGCCCTTCGCTTTTGGCATAAAGCACCCCGTTGGTGGCCACCAGGGACAATCCCCGGGTAGCGGCCAGGTCCCGCAACAAACCCTCCCACCGCATCTCTTCCCGCAACAGGTGACGCTGCAGTTCCACGTAAAGATTACCGTCGGGGAAGATCCGTAAAAGCCAATCCAGAGTCCCCTCCACCGCCCGCCGGCCGCCCCGCTCCCAGGCCTCCCGCAAGGGACCGTCCCGGCCGCCGGTCAGGGCGATCAATCCCTCGGAGCGCCCCTCCATATCCGCCAATCCGGCCCGGAACTCCCCCTTGGCGCCCCGCAAATGCACCCGGGTCAGCAAACGGCACAGGTTGCGGTAACCCCGGCGCGACGCCACCAGCACCGGCAGCACCCCCCCCCCCACCCAGTCGAGTTCACACCCGACCAGCGGACGTATCCCGTGCTCCCGCGCCGCCTGGTAAAAACGCGCCGCCCCGTAAAGCCCGTTGCGGTCGCACAACGCGGCCGCACTCATGCCCCGATCGGCCGTCACCCGAGCCAACTCCTCCGGCGCCGACGCGCCTCGCAAAAAGCTGAAAGCGCTCGACAGATGCAACTCCACGTAAGTCGACATATATTATATTTTGGATTTTGGATTGCGGATTTTGGATTTAAGTCCTGCTCTTCGCGCATGCCTTCACTCCGTGTCTTCGTGTCTCCGTGTGAGCCCTGCTTCCGCTGGCTACCATTTCAGGGTACCGGACCCTAATCATACATCCCCTCCAGGCGCCAACCGCGCGCGCTGCGAACCAACAGGTAAACCCCGCCGCCCCGCAGTTTGACATCCCACTCCTCCCGCCACCAGCGATCCTCGCGCCACCAGTCCCCGCACAAACACCAGGGTCCCTGCAAACCGGCGATCTCGTCATTGGTAAAGGCTCCCGCCAGCCGCAGCGGGCGTCCCCGGATCAGTGTCACCGCAACCGGAAGCGGAGGACGAAACCGGCGCGGCCGCGGCATAACCGGATTCTCTGTCATAGAATTATCAATACGCTTCCCGGCAGGAAAAAACCGTTCCATCCGGAAAGCGTCCGGCCGGTGGGTGGGAAGCAGGCCGGGTGACCCCACCCGGTCGGCGCCGACCACGGCGGTCAGGTTGGCCAGCGTTTCGGCCAGGCGACGGGCGTCGGCCATGCCGGCATCAAAGAGCTCGCCCTGCCTCGCCTGCATGCGGCCGGGAAACATTCGCAAATACACGCCGGTCACCCGGCGTTCGCTCTTGAGCGACTCCAGCCAGATCCCCAAAGTGCGCAGGACCACATCCTCGCGGGTGGCCGGCTCGGGCAGGCGAAACCTCCGTCCGAGCGGCGCGGCGTATTCCTGCCCCAATTCCAGCAGCAACTCGTCTACCGCCAGATGACCGGACCGCAAACGCCCCATCAAACGCTCCACCAGTATTTGCACCTGACGCCGAACCGGATCGAGCGCTTCCACCCCGGTTTCGAATTCGATCCGCTCCTCAAACACCTCCTCCTCTCTCGCCGGCTGCAACGGCGCGCTGTCGCGTCCGTTGACCACATCCCACAACGCCACCCCCTCCGCGCCCAGCCGTTCCGCCACCGCCTGGCGCGAAAGCGCGGCGAACGCGCCCAGGGTGCGCATCCCCCAATGCCTCATCAGCCTCTCTCCCGCCGGAGACAGCCCGGCCAGGTGTACGGGAAAATCAGTGACAAACGCCTTTTCATCGGTCACCTCCAGCACCGGCTCCGCCCGCCGCCAGGCGAGCCGGGCGAGTCCGGATGTACGAGCGATTCCGATACGCGCGCTCAACCCTTCGCGTTGCAACGCCGTCACGATTTCCCGGGGCTGCCGCTCCCGCCGTTTCAGCGGAACCCCTGCCAGGTCCACCAGGCACAACCCGGGTTCGACACAGGCGGCGCGGGGCGCCAGCGAGCCACCGTGACGAAGCAAAAGGGTCGCGGCCGCCGCCTCTCCTTCCGGCGAACGGGAAACGATCTCGGCCCGGGGCTCGCGCGCCAAGACTTGCGGAGCGGTCATTCCCATCCTGATCCCGCGACGCGCCGCCGAGGCGGTCATCGCGACAACCCGCGCCCGGCGTGAGGTCTCGTCCATCAACACCACCACCCGATCCCCAACCCCACCCCTGCAGCGCAAAGCCGCCTGCAGCGCAAACCCTGGAATCCCGATCGCCGCGTAACTCATAGGTCGTGCTTGTTTAATTCGAGACGGACAAAACTCCTGGAGAGCGTGGCTCCGTCCGCGCCGCGGGAAGGCCATCCGGCCCGGTGAAGATTTCCCCGTCCTGACAGACTTCCAACACGCTTTCCCAGGAAACCCGTCTTTCGTGCAGCGCCTCCAAGTGCTCCAGGCTCAGGGACACGCGCAAACTCAATTTAAGCCGGGCGCAGGGCAGAGACTCCCCGCCGGTGACCGCCACCAGCGCGCACCCCGAACGCTCCGCGCCCCGTTGCAAACGGTACCAGATTCGCGACGGCAGGCTTCGCCCGCGACGCTCCCCCGGCGGACGCCGCAGATCCATCACCACCAGCGGAAAATTGCCGTCGCGCACCAACAGGTCGGTCGCGCGCACCGCCTCTCCCTCCCCCCGGCAACGCACCCAAAGCACCCACTGCCGCCGATCCGGGCTCAGGACAGAAAAATCCCAGGCATCCGCCCGGTCGATGATAGCGACGGGCGCCGGCCGGGCGGTCACCGCATCGAGCACCGTCATCAATAAGGTCTGTCCGCCCGCGCTGGCGGCCCACACCCTGACTTCCGTCACCCCGCCCCGCGGCAACCCGCCCTCCAGCAAGCCATCCAACCCCGGCACCCCGGTGGGGAAAACTTTGACCCTTTCACCCGCAGGCAAACTCCCGGGAAACTCCCGCCGCAACTTCTCCCGCAACAACGCCAATTGGCTCTTTTTGCATAACACCCCCATAAAGTGAACATATTTTCACCATTTAGAGTGTCAAGTGCGCAGCAAACCTCCAAACCAGGAACCAGGAACCAGCAGCCGGCGCAAGCCGCTCACCACCAAAACACCGGAACGCCGGTGACTTTGGTCTCGTCCATTTCCTCAAAATCCCGCCAGGCGACATGCCCATCCAGGAACAACACGTTTCCGCCGGCGGGTTGGGTGCCGTTCAGGTGATTCGTCCGATCCGGGCGCGGCATGCTGCCGTGAATGATACGATGAAAGTTGGCGTGTCGTCCGCCGCCCGCGGAAAGAACGGCATCGACCGCGAGTTCTTGCGGGCCCACCGCCTCACCCCCCGAACCGGTCGCCGGGAGGCGCGAATGCGTGTATTGAGGCAAAACCCTGGGCGCGCGCTCAAATAAAAGAACGTACGATATCGTACGACTTCCCCGCTCCCCTCCGCGGGTAAAACTCACCCCGTGATCCCAAAGCACCGCCCGCTCATCAAACGGCCCGGAAGGGCAATAAAAGGTGTCACGGATCGTCCCGTATGGGCTCAGCGCATAGGTGACGTTTACCGACACATCCCACGGCCACCTTCCCCCCGGATCCATCCTGGGAAAACGACCGTCCCATTCCTCGGCATAATGCAACGCCGCGTTGCCGATCACCCGAAGGTTCTCCGCGCACGCCGCCCGCCGGGCCGATTCGCGCATTTTCCCGACCACCGGAACCAGCACCGCCGCCAGCACGCCAAGCACCGCCACCACCACCAGGCACTCAATCCAAGTGAACCCGCTTCTCGTTACCTCAGGGTTCGGGAGATTTCGGGATATTGATTTCATGGTAAGAATCAGCAGTTAATCTGACTAGAGGATAGGTTAATTATTATTCGGATTTTGGGAAACAACGAAACACACAAAAAGCACGAAAATGGATGACATCACGCGGTGGCTTTCCCTCCTTGGAATATTTCCTTTTCCACCCATAAAACATAGTCCTTTTGTGTGTTTCGTTGTTCCCTCTCCATCAGCCACCTTTCCACCGTCCTATTCGCTCCTCCAGGCCACGCGGGAAAGTACGAACGGAGAGTAGCTTTCCAGAAAATCCTCCACCGGAACCAAGGCCAGGAAAACCACTTGCACCCCTTCGCGGTACGCCGCCCTCTCGGGTGCGGCGAACTCCAAGCGCCAACCGTCCTCCGTCTCTTCCATCGACGTCAGCACCAACTCCTCCAGTCCGACTTTGGCCCGGACCATGGCGTAGTGCTCCCGTGGCAAAAATTCCCCCAATGCCGGCGCCAGGTCGATTTTCAGCCATTCCATGTCTTCGACGAATACCACCGCCGTCGGCCGCACCCGACCGTCATCCGCTCGCCATCCAAGCACATTACCGTGGATTCCCGAACGGGCCAATGAACCGTCACCGAGGGCGTACTCCGAGGGAAGCCCGCCAAAAGGAGGCACGTTATCCCTGAAAAACGCCTCAGCCTGTGCTCGGTTCAGCGGCGCGCGGCCCGGTGGATCGTAGTCGGCTTGAAACACCTGCCATCCCCACCACAACAAGAAAACCGCGGCGAGCGCCCCCATTGTCCGCCGGCCCCTCCATCGTTGCGGAAGGTCCTTCAGCGCGTACAGCCCCGCCGCTATTCCGGCCGCGATTCCGGGCGCGAAATCCAGGATGTAGCGCGAAGAACTGGCGTGAAAATGCAGGAGAAAATAAGCGATCGGAATCATGGCCCCGAACGACCACGCGGCGGCCACCGTGGTGGCATCCAATCGAAGATCGCGGTGCCTGACGAACTCCATCACCAACTTGCGAAGGCCCAGCAACCAACCGGCCGCGAGCAACACCAAATAGGTCGGACCGAAAGTCGGCTGGTAGAAATGACGCCATCGCGGGCTCGGCGCCTGCATGGGCACCACCCCTTCCTGATACACGGCAAAGCCGTTCATTTCCCTGGTCAGAAAAACCGAACCGAACAACTCCTTCGCCGCCGCCACAAAAGATTCGCTATGGTACAAGGCTTCGAAACGGGAGGCGTAGATCAGATCCAGTCCGGTCACGTTCAACCGGTGCCCGAACTCAAAGGGGGACCCGTAACGCATTGCGTTGGTCGCGAACAACAACCCAACCCCCGCGACAAAAGCCACCCATCCGCTCCATTGGAGCCTCCAGCTCCAACCGGAACGCCAGGCGATGCAAAAGGCGAGCAGCACGGTAGCCATTCCGTAGGCCAACATGGTCGGTCGGACGAAACCGATGAGTCCCGCGGCCAAACATAAGAACAGGTAATTCCTCATCACAGGACGACGAGCCAGCGCAAGCAGGGCTGCCAGAAGGCCAATGGCCACCAGGCACCCGTACGCAACCGCTTCTTCGTACACGTTGAACGGCCCCCGCAACAATGCCAGTAGTGGCGGAAACAGGATTAGCAGCACTGCGACCATGATGAGCTCGGGATGCCGCCTTATCCCGTCGATCCATTCCGTCACACTACCCGCGCCCGCGCGATTCGTCACCGACGCCAGCACAACGTAGGCGAACAGCGCCAGGGCCAGTGCCAAGGCGATCCGGTCGGGAAACATCGGTTGCCCCACAAGTTTGGCCGCCGCCTCGAACGGCAACCGCCACACCGGAACTCCCAGCCCCCAAACCTGATGCACGCCTCCCTCGGCCCACACATGGTCGTGCATCAATCCGGTCGGTTCTTTGGACAGAGCGATCTCCCCCCGAAGAAACGCTTCCGTCTGGTACCGATAAGGCATGCTCACCGAGTACCAAGCCCCCGGCCCGGTGATCAGCCCCGTACCCACCACCACCCCCACAGCCGCCACAATGGCAAAATAGATTAATAAAATTCGAAGCCGCATTGATTGGAGCCTGTGCTCGGATTTATTTTGAAACAACGAAACACACGAAAGGCACGAAAATGGATAACAATCTGTGCCTTTTTTGAAGAAGAGTCAGCAAGGTGGTTTTCTGAATCAAAATTTTCTCCTCTGTATTTTTTCGTGCCTTTCGTGTGTTTCGTTGTTTCCCCCTCCTTTACCATTCTTTCCACTCGACCCGCAAAAGCCGGAAATCCGAATCCCCATCGGTCACCGTTTCGGCGCATGCGAAACCTAAAAACGCCGCCTGCATACCGTTTCGATAGATCTCCCGCTTCGGTCCCCGGAACACCAAACGACGCCCCTCGTCCGTCTCCTCGATACGCATACGCTCCAGGAATTCCACGCCCACCTTCGCTTGGATCCGTTTGTAGTCGTCAGCCGCGAGCGACGCCTCTTCGGCAGGCGCTATTTCCAATATCAACTCCTTCACTCCGGGAACAAAAAGGGTGACCGCCGCCCTGGTGGGCCCGGTTTCAAGGTCCCATCCGGCCGCGTTGAACGGCGGCCACGCGCGCTCCGCATCCATCCCCGCCCGGTACTCGTCCGGCAACCGAACCTCGGAAGCCTCTCCCCTCACCATCGCCATGCGCGTCGACAGTTGCTCGCGCGTCAGAACCGGCGCCGGATCGAAAGCGCCTTGCGCCGTAAAAACCTGCCACCCCCACCACAGGAAAAACACCGTCACAACGATCCCGTTCGCGTACCGCCGCGAGCGAACGTACGCCCGCGCCACCCCTCCGCACCAGAACACAAAAACCGCCGCCGCCACCGCAAACGCCGGTCCGAAATCCAGCAAATACCGGGACGCCAAAAACGGCGCCCGCAAATAGAACAGAAAAATCGGAACCGAAGCAATCAGCGACCAAGCCACCATCACCCCAATCTCCGGCCACGCACCACCCCCCTCGCCCCTCGCCCCTTCTCCTTCGCCCCTCCACCCTCGCCCCTCCACCCTCGTCCTTTCCCCCAAATCCCCCATCCCCAGGCAATAACCAGCATCAGGGCGAAGCTTACATCGTACGTCTTGAAATAAAACTCCCGCCACCGATGCGTGGACGACTGTCCCGGAATCAATTCCGGGGCGTACCATTGATATCCGGTGAACGTATTCCCGGCGACAAACAACGCGGAGGTCAATTCCACCGCGGCCGAGCCAGGCGGCTCCGAACGGAACGGATGATCGAACCGGCTCGTGTAGCGCATTGAATCGACCGTGTTCAAGTTGACTCCGTGCCCGAACTCAAGCGGGGCTCCAAACCGGACATGATTGGAGGCGAAAAGCAGGACGCTCCCCAGCGCGAACAAGCCCAGCCCCGCGGCCATCCTCGGATAGGACCATCCGAGCCGCCACGCGCCGTACGAGATCACCAGCATTGTTGTCACGCCGTAAGCCAACAACGTCGGACGCACGAACGGGGCCAGACCCGCCAGGGCGGCCAGCACCAGGAACACCCGCAACGTGGGCCGACGGAAAAACAGCAAGGTCCCGGCGAACAACCCCATCCCCGCCAGGAAACTGTAAGCCGCCGCCTCCTCGTACACCACGAACCGGAACCGGCACATCGTGAGCAGAGGGGGAAACAGCGCCAACACGACAAACGCACAAAAGGCTTCCGGCTTCTGTCTCAAGAACGCCATCGGGTCTTTCGTGTTTCCCGGCAAAACGAACAGACGCATCAAAAGAAAAACAACCGATGCCCACGCCACCCCGAACGCGATTCGGTCGGGAAACATGCCCAGCCCCAAAACTCCGGCCGCCGCTTCAAAAGGCAACCTCCAGAACGGCACGCCCAGGCCCCAGGCCTGTTGCACGTTTCCATTCGCCCAGACCTTGTCCCACACCAGGTACCGCGCCTCGGTACCGATCGACACCGACCCGCTCAGCAGCGCCTCCGTCTGCCAGCGGTAAGCCAGGTGATTGGAGTACCACCGCCCCCAATCCGGCACCAGCCCCGTCGCCACCAGGACACCGGCGGTGATCACCACGGAAAAATACGCGGCAAGTAGGACACGCATTATTCGATCCCCGTCGTCCTTTCCACAGTATCCTTTTCCACTCGGCCCGGCACCAAGCGACCGACCTCGCGCTCGCTGGAACCGCCTTCGTGATACTCGGCGTCGGTGTTCACCCGCCACGGGTCCAGCGTCCCGCCCTGGATCCGTTGCGCCGCCAGGATGCCCGTCATCATCGAATGGTCCTGGTTGTTGTACTTGTGCATCCCGTTCCGCCCGGCCACCTGTAAGTTCTGCAGGACCGAAAGCCCCTGGCGAATCGTGTTCACCCGCTCGACATATTCCCCGTCGTAAACCGGATACGCCTTCTCCATCCGCACCACGCACCCGTCAATCACCGACTCCGGCCGCGCCAGTCCCACCTTGCCGATTTCGGATTTCGCCAGCGCGAGCAAAGCCTCATCGGAACTCTCCCAGAGGGAATCGCCCTCGTTGCAGAAATATTCAAGCCCGAGACAGCTCACCCCCGGCCGCCCCACCATCTCGGAACTCCAGTTGTTGAAGTTCTGGATTCGTCCGACCGAAACCGTCGCGTCATGGATGTAAATCCAGTTGTCCGGAAACAAGTCCTCCGCCTCGACAATCAAGGCCACGGTAAGAAAATCACGGTACCGCAAACCGCGAGCCGCCACGCACGCCTCCTCACTCAACCCCGGCCGCAGCGCCAGCACGCAATCGCGCAGAGGCATCGACACGATGAATTCGTCCGCCTCCCAATCCTCCATCTTCCCGGACGCATCGACCGTCCGCATAAACCCCACTCGACCGTGGTGCCGATGGATCTCCGTAACCTTTCGCCCCATGCGAACCCGGATTCCGGCATCCGCAAGATCATCGCGGGTCCTCTCCCACATCATCCCCGGCCCCAGGCGCGGGTACTGGAACTCGTCGATCAAGGTCTTGATGACGCCGTTGCCGCTCCCCTGAGCCCGAAACGCACCCAGCACCGCCTCCTTTAACGAAAGCCCCTTAATCCGCTGGCTCGCCCAGTCCGCGCTGATCTCGGAACACGGCATACCCCAGACCTTTTCCGTATACGTTTTGAAGAAAGTCTCGAACAGCCTGTCGCCGAACCGATTGGTCACCCAATCCTCAAACGTCACCTCCGGCTTCACCGGAAACACCCGTCTGCGGAGGTAGCTGATGACACAAGCGGTACTCTTGAAAACGCCCAGATTCCGCAAAGCGTTTGCCGGACGCAACGGATAGTCGTAAAACCGTCCACCGTAAAAAATCCGGGACTGCCTCCGGACGCTTAAAAAATCGTCCGGCAACCGCGCCTTCCACCAAGCCACGATGGAAGCATTCTTGCTGAAAAACCGGTGTCCGCCGATATCGAAGCGAAAATCCTTGTACCGGACGGTACGCGAAATCCCTCCCACATAGTCCTTGTCCGCCTCCAGCACCGTCACCTCATACCCCGACCCGGTCAACTCCGCCGCCGCCGTCAACCCCGCCGGACCCGCCCCAACGATGACAGTCCTCTTTCTATTCTCCATAGAGCAGCCTGGACCGCGGAAATATTTCGGACAACGAAACACACGAAAAGCACGAAAAAATCCTGGAGGGCACGGCTCCGCCCGTGCCGCCGGACTGGAAATCGTCACCTACCGCATCGGCGCGCAAACGTTGTCGGTTCTCAGCTAAATTCACCAGTCTGTGTTCTTTGTGATCTCTGTGGCCAATACCCTTCTTCATTATCTTCGTACCTCTGCCTGAACACCATCCCGCGAACGCCGACATCGCTGCCCGCCTCCATCTCCGTGCCTCCACCCGAGGATCCCATTCAATATCATTTCATTCCCCTCATTTCGTGTCTTTCGTGTGTTTCGTGTGTTTCGTTGTTCCTCCGATCAGTTTAAGAAAACACATACCACCGGTACCATGAAAAATTCCAAATCAAGGCCACTCCCAACGCCGCCCCCTTGACCAAATTACGCTCCACAAAATCCACCCGACCCGCCGACGCGGCGCCACCGCACCCCGCCAGACCGTAAGCCAACCGCTTCACTTCGCGCCCAGGCAACCCAATCCACGATACATCAATCCGTCGTCCCACATCCTCGCCGGATACAGCTTCAGCCGAATTAACCGAAAGGACCCAAATCACAAACGACTGAAGGCCATAAGCCGCAATAAGCGTCACCACCACAAACTCCATCACCGGCCAACTCCCAGAATTCGTATCCGCGAAGGTCCAATTTCGGTTCAAAAGAAAACTTAGCGACATGGCGACCGTTACCGCAACCAGATTAGCCCGCACACGAACCGAACACCAGAAGAACCGAACGAACCAGTTAAAAAAAACAAATTCCACGCCCGCCGCGAGAAATCCCACAAGCAGAAATCGCATTACCTGATAATCCAAACATGCCATAATTCCTGGTAGCCGCATTACCCGAATCGCTAATTCAAATTAAGCAATTGATTCGCTACGACTCCCGAATACTAGCGAGGAGTAGCCTAGTAAAAGTGTAGTTATCGAATCTTGCTTGTTAAACTAACACCCGACCCGCCCTGGCTGATCGGGTTGAAGCGTGATCGATAAGTTAAAATCGTGTCTGAATTTTTCTTATCTGCAACAACTTTACTCGTTCTCGCATTTTCTCACAGAAAATCAATCGCGCCTCGCCTCAAATACTAGGCGCATAGAATGTCATGTCAAAAAGGCCAACCCACAGGACGGTCGGACCCAATAGCCAAGGAAATACCCTGCCAAGTATGATCGACTCTAACATGAATGCCTTCGGTCCGACATATCGAATTGACTAACGGAACGCATCTCTACATCAAGTATAATACTTCATAATTCACCGGGACTACCAGGGGGGTGTTGTTGTGGGCAAACACAGATTTGTTGTGAACTCCACTCGCAATATACATGACTAACGAAAATAGAGTTACAACCAGATTCCTCGGTGCAATCGCCAGATCCACCTGGAACCAAATTACAGGCCCTTGGTCGACGTATTGACGCACATCTGGTTGGCTCACAGGTTGGGTTAAGTTGACTCTCACAAGGATTCACCCCGTCTGCTGGTGGAAACTGCTTCGGCCCTCCGGCCGCTTGACACTGATATCCAGGCGGAGAACCACCTCCACCAGCATAAAGAACCAAATGCCCAACGCCGGCTATTCCCGAGATCACCAATAGAAGTAAGAAAGCAGGTAGTCTCATTCTGATTAACGATATTTTTTTATTCATTGATTTAACCCTTCGTTCATTAACATTACAGGACTCACAAAAAGTTTTCATTTCCAAGTTTCAACAACCCTAATCCTCACTCATATTACCTTTCTGTGTCATCTTTACAATCACTAATGGAAGTAAGAGCGCACTCAATCCAATCACAATAACAACAATACGATTCGAGACAATCCTTCCTTCTATGTTGGTATGCGTTGTCGCTTGATAGGCCGCACGTTCTAGAAGCCAAGGATCATCTTTTCTGCGCCACTCGCCTGTTTCAGATTCAGGTCCAACGTAATAATTCACGAAATCGATATCAAAATCGCTATCTCGGCGCCGCACGCGGAAATCCGTCACGTAAATTCTTCCCTCGATCATTGGAAGGAAACGCTTGTTCTCAAGTTCGCCGATCTCCCATGAATCAAATCTAAGATGGATCCGCTTAAGAGGGACACTCACATCAGGGCGTCGAACATCATACACAGAAACCTCCAATGAAAGTGGTGCGCTGACTGAATCGGCTACCTCGATATCCCTCTCCCAAGCAAAATAGACGGCACGCTGTCCGTCTTTCCACTCTTGCCGTCGGTTCCATTGAAAATCACCTGATGAATGAAGCCTATTCAAACCAAAACGACGTTCTTCTTCCTCTCGTGTTGCCTTATCGACTGCATAATCTCGGACAAGCAAAAATTCTGATGTCAACGGAAATCGTTCATTAACGACTTTTGCGTCAAAGGTAAATCCGTGAGCTTCAATAGAGTGTCTTGGATCTAGGAACGGATTGGGGATTTCGGTGCCCGACAAGCCTGGATCGCGAAATAACCTTCCACTTCCTAGTGTCAACCATAGAGCATCACGAACATCATCTTGAATTCCAAAAATCGGTACATGCTCCGTATCCAGACTCAAATAAGCAAATCCCTCTTGGTTGCCCGCTTCGTCACCCGGACGAATCAAATACAAAAAGTTTTCCCCATCATATCCGAATTCCACATTTCGATTTCGATAATGGACATGATCGTCATAATCGAACAAAAACCGACCATCGACGGCAAGGATAACGCTAAAGGAAGTTTCGTAAATAAGCGTTTGTGTTCCAAGTACAACTCCGGCAGTACCTTTCCCCTCAAGCGCCATCACGACTTCTCCCGTCGAACGAACCGGGAAAGAGACGAGAAAGAAGATTCCTATAAGGATAATCCAACAGTTTGGGACCCGAAATCGAATTAGTATTATATTACTCAGTCTGTGCATTGAAATTTAGAATCTTAAGCTGCTTTAATTACTGATTCCTTATGATGATTTTCCTGAATCAATTTTACGTCGTTTCGTACCTTTTCGATCTTATTCCCTCACAAAGAGCGCAATAGCTGCCGACAAGGAGAATCGCCAACAATCCGATTGAAATCCATTCGGCAATCTGCGAGGGAATTCTTAGCACATCCGTAAGATTTCCCAAACACCCACACGGCCTCTGCCAATCAGCAGATCGAATCCCGACCCGATAAAGCATAAACCCGGACGAAATCCACGCGACCATGACGGTGCTTAGCGCGTCCCATCTGGTAAAGAAACAAAATCCTGCAATAACTAGCTCGGTTAGACCTACCATTGCTATCAAATACCGAAACTCGACCCCGAAAATCGGGTCAGAAACCCGCAACAACGTTGTGTCACCGGTAACGGTAAAAAGCTTGGCCAACCCCGTGACTGCAAGGATAATCCCCGCTGCGACCAAAAACCGGCGTCCGTTTCGGCTGACTTTTCCTTGTAATGGGTTCATGGGTACTTGTTCATTTAAGCTTGGTATTTAAATCGATCAGTCTTTTCCGCGTCCCGTCGTAAGTTTGCGCCCATTCAATAAGGTAACCGTTTTAAATCCGGAAAAGGTTCGGAAAATCTTTCGATTTCTTAAGTTTTTTTCTCAAATCACATAAGATCCGTTTAACGCTTCCCACTGGGATCTTTTCTTGTTCAGCTATTTGAGAATATTTTAACCCCTCAACAAAACGCAGAATAAATATTCGGGACGTTTTCCCATCAAGGTGTTTTTCGCACCACTCTCGTAGTGCTATTCGAACACTTTGGCCCTCGATGCCTTTCCTCAATGCAGCCCGCAGGGAAATTCGCTCGAGGTCCGACGAAGAAAACAATTCCTCCACCATCGGGCTTCGGTTTAGATTCACCGCCTCATCGTGCGCGAGGCGCGAGAGATAACCCTTCACCCGGTAGGGCTCTCCGATCCGGTGACGCTTTTTCCAAAAGCGCACAAAGGTGTTTTGGTGCACATCATCAACGTGATTTTTATCGATCAAATACCGCCAGGCAACCCTGCGTACCATTTCCCCATGCCGCCGGTACAGCACCGCAAACGCGGCGTGCCCGTCTCCAGAATTCGCCTGGAGGTGCAGGATCAATGCCTTGTCACTCCGATCGTTCATGACTGCCAGATATTCGAGCGCCATAACCTCAGCGCCGCTTGCTCGCAGCGTCCGGATAGGCAACCAAACGCCCCCGTCCCGCCATTCCGTAGAGAGAGAGAGAGAGAGAGAGAGAGAGAGAGAGAGACGAGCGAAGTCCGGTTATCGGTTATCCGTTGTCGGTTAATGGGTTCAGTCATCCTGCAACTCATTTTCGTGTGTTTCGTTGTTTCCCCCTGCTCCGTTCTCATCGGCGGAAGGGCCGATACCGCGTGATTTCAAGCTCGGCTTCGTATCTGATCCCAAACCAAAAACACCAAACCAAGAACCAAGCACAGTCCCGCGACAGCGGGACTTTCACCACCAAAACATCGGGTGCGGCGGGGCGGGTTCCACTTTCGTGTCGTCCATCTCGGCGAAGTCGCGCCAGGCGACGTGACCGTCCATGAAAAGGATGTTCCCCCCAAGGGGAGTCGTCCCGTCGAGGTGGTTCGTCCGGTCGGGGATCGTCGCTCCCCCGGGAACGGCGTGAAAGTTCAATTCCTCGCCGCTGCCGACCGACAGCACCGCGTCCACCGCCAGTTCCCGCTCGCTCGCGGGTACCGTCACGTACTCTGGCTGCCGTCCCTCCGAGACCAAAACCCGCACCGGATCCTCCATCCGCGCGTTCGTGTGCTCGGGCAGCACCCGCACCGCCCCTTCGAACAGCAGCACGTAGCGGATAACGCGGAAGCCCTCCTCCTCGCCTCCGGGACGCTGAACCCCGAAATCCCAGTGCTCGAACCGCTCCCCGTACTGCCCCGAACGGCAAAAAAACATGTCACGCTCGCCACCGCCCGTGCGCAGCAAGGCGTTCATCACCGCAAGCGAGACGTCCCACGGCCACAACGCCTCCTCCGCCTCGATCACCGGGAGGCGCCCCCGGTTTTCATCGGCGTAAAGCTGACTGGCGATCCCAATCTGACGCAGATTGCTCGCGCAGGAAGCCCGCCTCGCCGATTCGCGCGCCATCCGGTATACCGGAAACGCAATCGCCGCCAAGATGGCGATCACCCCTATCGTCGTGAGGAGCTCGACCAGGGTAAAACCGCGTCGCCGAAAGGGTTCCTGGGGGAGAGGGGATGTTTTCATGGGAACCTCCTATCGATAAATCATTTGTGGGAACCTAGGACCTGGGTTTATCGATTGAGAAAGCAAAACTTATCGGCCATGTCAATCCCATTCGAACCGGCCGCGGAGCCTGGGAACGAAATCGTCGTGAATGCCGGGAGAAGCGGATTCGGTGAAACCACGAAGCGCAGAACGACAGCGCCGCCAAAAAAAGCGTGCCTATTGCCGGAAAACCGATTCCAGCGAGGGGGCGTCCAGAATAGCCTCGCCCCATTGCTCAATCTGGTCGGTCGTGGCGTCTTCAAGCAATCGACAAACCCATTCGGGAAGATGACCGAACCGGCGAATAAGCAAACGCTCTAAAAGCAGGCGCTCCCCTTCCTGACGAAACTGTTGTTCGAGTGTCATGGCCGTTTGCCGAATGCTTTCATCTTTTACCATTTTAAGCCTCTCGAAAAAGGCCGGCTTGTCAAGATCGGCGGCGGAGGCGATGTAACGCAGGATCTGCTCGAAGAGTTCCAGGGACGCTTTGCCGACGAGCTCCTCGTCCCAGACCGGATCATCGAGCAGCATACCGAGGCGTTCGGCTTTCATGACCCGCAGGGTGAGAATCCCGGCCGGAGTGCCGCGGATTCGGTCGAAGGGAATGTCGGAGAGCTGGATGAGCTTGAAAACGAAGTCGGGCACGACAGCGTCGAGTTCTCCATGCAGGTTTTCGGGAATATCGAGAAGAGGGGCAAAGCTGTCTGGGATATCCCAATGCTCGGCGTTGTGGGCCAAAACGACCGGGAGAATGACCGGCAGAGGTTGGGTCGAATTAGATTCGTGAAACTGCTCCCAGATGCGCACCATGTAGCGGAGCAGTCGCAGGGCGATCATGCGTTGGGGTGAGCGCTGGTGCTCGAAAAGCAGGTAGATACGGGCCGGTTTGCCGCCCACAAGCGTCGAGAACAACAGGTCGCTTTCGGACGAGCGGTATTGTGAGTCGATGAAGGAGCCGGACTCGAGTTTCAGAGTGTCCCAGTGGATGGCACGGGCGAGCGGCTCGGAGAACTCGTGGCGAAGAAAGTTTGCCGCGGTGGTTGGGTCGCCAAAACTCCGTTTGAAGAGCTTGTTGTGCGGGTGTGGGGTGGGTGTTCCATGGATCGCATGAAGCCGGGGTTGTGGAGATCGTGGAGCATCACGCCAAGTGAATCAATCACCGAAATTGGTGTGGGTGAATTTTGGAGACAACGAAACACAATAGCCACGAAACGGATGGCACCGCGCGGGGGAACGGAGAGGCTGAGGTTTCGGGACTTCGCTGTTTTGGGATGGGCTCTGATGCCGTACCTCAGCATCTTGCGTACCATGAAGCGTCCGGCTAAAGCACGGACCTACGAATTCGGAGCCATGAATGCGTAGCGCCGTGCTTCAGCCGGCGTATCGAACCCACTGTAAACAGCGAGGCGCCGGGGGTTTTCTATTGAAATTTCCCTTCCATTTCAGCCAAAGAGGGTAGAATTATTATTTCGTGCCTTTTGTGTGTTTCGTGGTTCCCCTGAATTCCGTCTCTCCCGTTTTCAACAGGCCCAGCGGCGCCCCAAAAAGATTTGTGTTCATTTTCCGCTCAATTTGACGAATATGGGGCAGATCATTCTTTTTCCTATGCCGTTACATCATTGCCGCCTTCTCGCCTGCCTGCCGGCGGGCCTGTTTTTTTCCTTTTTGCTTATGGCCGAAACCGATCCTTATCTCTGGCTCGAAGAAGTCGAAGGCGAAGCCGCGCTCGCCTGGGCTCGCGAGCAGAACAGTCACAGTACGGAACTGCTGGAACAACACCCGCTGTTCGATCCCCTTCATCAGCGGGCGCTGGAAATCATCACCTCCCCCGACCGCATTCCCTTCCCGGGCCTGCGCGGAGGCCGGGTGGACAATTTCTGGCGTGATGAGTCCCATGTGCGCGGCCTCTGGCGAACCACTTCTCAGGAAAGTTACGTCCGGGGAGATCCCGAATGGGAAATTCTGCTGGATGTGGACGCGTTGGCGGAAAAGGAAAACGAAAACTGGGTATGGGCCGGTTCCAGCGGACGGTATCCCGACTACGACCGGTTCATCATCGGCCTGTCGCGGGGCGGATCCGACGCGGTGGTGCGGCGGGAATTCGACCGGGAAACACGCCGGTTTGTCGAAGACGGCTTTCAACTGCCCGAAGCCAAGAGCCGGATCAGTTGGCGGGACCTCGACAGTGTTTTTGTGGGCACCGATTTCGGAGAAGACAGCCTGACCGATTCCGGTTACCCGCGCGAAGTCCGTCTCTGGAGACGGGGCGATCCGCTGGTGGAAGCCGAAACCGTCTTCCGGGGCGAAAGATCTGACGTCTCCGTATCGGGATTCCGGGTATGGGACGACGAAACGCCCTACGATCTTATCGTTCGCGCTCCGGGATTTTTCACCCGGCACTACCATCTCTACCGCGACGAACAACTGCACCGCATTCACATCCCCGACGACGCCCGGCTGGCGGGAATCCTCGACGGACGCGTCCTGATTGACCTCAAATCCGACTGGACCACCGGAGGCGAAACCTACCGGCAGGGTTCGCTCATCGCGACCGAATTCGAAGCCGTCCTGGGGGAAGACCCGGCTTTTGAAGTGCTCTACGCTCCCGGTCCCCGCGCCTCCATCGCCGGCGTGGCGTTGACCAAAACACGGGTGCTGGTCCACGTCCTGGACAACGTCACCAGCCGTCTGTACGCCTTCCGCCATCAGGATCAGGGCTGGGAGCAACAGACGTTGACCGCGCCGGAAATGGGAACCATTCAGTTGATCACAACAGACGATCGCAGCGACGCTTTCTTTTATGCCTTCACCGGATTCCTGACCCCGACCACCCTCTTCCGTGCGGACGCGGCCGCCGACGAACACCTTGAAGTGCGCTCCGAGCCGGCACGGTTCGACGCCAGCGGGCTCGCGGTCGCACAGTTCGAGGCGGAATCCGCCGACGGCACCAGGATTCCCTACTTCGTGGCGGGCCCGGAACCCCTGGAAACCGGCGGGCCACGGCCCACTCTCCTCAACGCCTACGGCGGATTCGAGATTTCCCGGACACCGTTCTATTCCGGAGTCATGGGCGCCTCCTGGCTGGAACGCGGAGGTCTGTTTGTTCTGGCCAACATCCGGGGCGGCGGCGAATTCGGTCCGGCCTGGCATCAGGCCGCCCTCCGCGAAAACCGTCAACGGGCTTTCGACGATTTCATCGCCGTCGCCGAAGATCTGATCGCCCGGGGCCTGACCACGCCGGAGCAACTCGGCATTCAGGGCGGCAGCAACGGTGGCCTGCTGGTCGGCGCCGCCGTCACCCAGCGTCCCGATCTCTTCAACGCGGTGGTTTGCCAGGTGCCGCTGCTGGACATGCGCCGCTACCACCTTCTGCTGGCCGGCGCCAGTTGGGTGGCGGAATACGGCAACCCGGATGTTACCGAGGACTGGGCCTTCCTGAGCCGCTATTCTCCCTACCAGAATGTGCATCCGGAAACCGAATACCCGAAGATTTTTTTCACCACCTCCACCCGTGACGACCGCGTTCACCCGGCCCACGCCCGCAAAATGGTGGCCATGATGAAATCGTTGGGGCACGACGTGCTCTACTACGAAAACATCGAGGGCGGTCACTCCGGCGCGGCGAATCTGCGGCAACAGGCCTACATCAACAGTCTGATTTACGCCTACCTTCACCGTCAACTGAACCCGCCGGAATAAGCAGGATGCTAAAAACGGTGTCGTACCACATCGTCCGCGGAGTGGAAGGCGGTCGCGGACGGGCATTGCCTTTTCCCCCGGATAAACGGTATTCCCTCGATTAATGGTTCCTGCTTTGTCAATGCCGTCGCCGGGAGAACGTTTTGGTCCGGATGAATTGCTCGATCGATTCCTGGCCTATGTGAACGCTGCCGGAATCGAGCTTTATCCGGCCCAGGAGGAGGCGATTCTCGCGGTTTTCGCGGACCAGAATGTCATTCTCAACACCCCGACCGGCTCGGGAAAATCCCTGGTGGCGCTGGCGATGCATTTTAAATCGGCGGCGATGGGACGGCGTTCGGTTTACACCTGTCCCATCAAGGCGCTGGTCAACGAGAAATTCCTGGCGCTGTGCCGGGACTTCGGACCGGAAATGGTCGGCATGATGACGGGCGACGCCACGGTCAACCGCCGGGCGCCCATCCTGTGTTGCACGGCTGAAATTCTCGCCAACATGGGGTGCGCGGAGGGGCGGGAGGCGGAAGTGCACGACGTCATCCAGGATGAGTTCCATTACTACTCCGACCGCGACCGGGGTGTCTCCTGGCAAATCCCGCTGCTCACCCTGCCCCAGGCGCGCTTTCTTTTGATGTCGGCCACCATGGGAAACCTCGACCAGTTCGCCGAACGCCTGACCGCGCTCAATAATCACCCGACGGCCGTGGTGACCTCCAGCGAACGCCCGGTGCCGCTCGAATTCTCCTACGCGGAAACCCCGCTCACCCAAACCATCGAAGAACTTGTCGCCACCAAAAAAACGCCCGTTTACGTGGTGCACTTTACTCAACGCGAAGCGGCCGAGAACGCGCAGAGTTTCACCAGCCTGGGCCTTTGTTCGCGCGACGACCGGGAACTCATCTCACGTGAACTGGACGGATTTCGTTTCAGCAGTCCGTACGGTCAGGAAATGAAACGGATTCTGCGTCAGGGCATCGGCCTGCACCATGCCGGACTCCTGCCCAAGTACCGGGTGCTGGTGGAGAAACTGGCCCAACAGGGTTTGTTGAAACTGATCTGCGGCACCGACACCCTGGGGGTCGGAATCAATGTCCCGATTCGCACCGTCCTTCTCACCCAGCTCAGCAAATACGACGGCGAAAAGAACCGCATTTTGAGCGTCCGGGATTTTCAGCAGGTTTGCGGCCGCGCCGGACGCAAGGGATTCGACGATCAGGGCTGGGTGGTCGCGCAGGCTCCGGCACATATCATTGAAAACCGGATACTGGACGAAAAGGCGGCCGCCAATCCGGGAAAGAAGCGCAAGATGGTGAAGCGCACTCCGCCCAAGGGATTCATCACCTGGGACGCCAAAACCTTTCGCCGGCTGAGGGAGTCGCCGCCGGAAGCGTTGAACTCGAATTTCGCCATCAATCACGGCATCCTGCTGCAAGTCCTGGGCCGTCCCCGCGACGGCTGCCAGGCCATGCGACAGTTGATTCGCGACAGTCACGAGCCACCCCGGGAGAAGCAGCGTCACCTGCGCAACGCCTGGCAATTGTTTCGCACCCTGCTCGATCGCGGCATCGTGGAAATTCTGCCGCGGGAACCGGACGAGACCAAGAGCCGGCTTCGGGTCAACGTGGATTTGCAGGACAACTTCTCCCTGCACCAGACCCTCTCGCTTTTCCTGATCGACGCCTTGTCGCTGCTCGACCCGGAACATCCGGATCACGCGTTGGATGTCCTCTCACTGGTCGAGTCAATCGTGGAGAACCCCGATGTGATTCTGCGCCGGCAACTGGCCCGCGCCAAATCGGAGGAAGTGGCGCGCCTGAAAGCCGAAGGCGTGGAATACGATCGTCGCATGGCCGCGCTCGACTCCGTGGAATATCCCAAGCCGAGGCGGGAGTTCATCTACGGAACCTTCAACGCTTTTGCCGAAAAACACCCCTGGGTGGGCGAAGCCAACATTCAGCCCAAATCCATCGCCCGGGAAATGTTCGAACGCTGGATGTCGTTCGCCGATTACATCAAGGATTACGACCTGCACCGGTCGGAAGGGATCCTCCTGCGCCACCTTTCCGGAGTCTACAAAACGCTGGTCCAGACCGTCCCGGAAACGGAAAAAACCGAACCGATTCTGGAAATCGAAACCTATCTCGCGGAAATGATTCGCGGAGTGGACTCCAGTCTGCTGGAGGAATGGGAACGGATGCGCGATCCGGAATACCGTTCGCCGGAGGAAGCCGCCGACGGTAAGGCGGCTCCCCGGGTCGCCGGCCCTCCCGACATCACCCGCCACCGCCGGCAGTTTGGCGCCATGGTGCGCAACGCGGTATTCGACCGGGTCCGGGCGGTGGCGCGCGGCAACTGGGAGGAGGCCCTGGCCGGTCTCGTTTCGCCCGATGACGTCGACGGCGAAGCCTGGACACCGGAGCGGCTGGAGCGTCTCTTCGCCCCCTACTTCGCGGAACACGAACGGATCCGCCTCGACCCCGAAGCGCGCAACACCAAAAACACCTTTATCCGGGAAGAACCCCGCCGCTGGGTCGTGCAGCAGATCCTTGTCGACACCCAGGACCTGAACGACTGGTCCGTCGTTTTCGAAGTCGATCTGTCCGAGGCCCGCGACCGGGGGGAAGTTCCCCTGCGATTGCTGGCCGCCGGACCGGTGACGGAAACGATGGCGTAATAGAGAAATTTTGTCCGGCGAGACGACTCCGCCAATTCCCGCGTCTCCCTATGACTGTCAAATCACGCCCGGCTTTCATGCCGGGCCTACCGGAAACAGAATGGCGGTAAAAGCTCACCTCGTTTCAGCGCAATGAAAGCAAATCTCATCTTGGACAAGGATTTTGTCATCAGTGAAGTCGACCCGAGACTGTTCGGCGGATTCGCCGAACACCTGGGCCGCCACATCTACGAGGGCATTTATGAACCGGGGCATCCGGAAGCCGACGAGCGCGGGTTCCGCCGGGACGTCATTTCCCTGGTGCGCGAACTCGACATGCCGGTGATGCGCTATCCGGGGGGAAATTTTGTGTCCGGATACAACTGGGAGGACGGCGTCGGCCCGCGGGAATCGCGTCCGACCCGCCTGGATCTGGCCTGGAAGACCACCGAGACCAACGAATTCGGCACCAACGAATTTATGGAGTGGTGCCGCGAGGTCGGGACCGACCCGGTCCTGGCGGTCAATCTCGGCACCCGCGGTCCGGACGAGGCGCGGAATCTGGTCGAATATTGCAATTTCCCCGGGGGCACGGCATGGAGCGATCTGCGCAAGAAACACGGCTACGCCGACCCGCACAAGGTGAAGACCTGGTGTCTGGGCAACGAAATGGACGGACCCTGGCAGATCTGTCACAAAACGGCGACCGAGTACGGACGCATCGCCGCGGAAACGGCGAAGGTCATGAAATGGGTGGACCCCTCGATCGAACTGATCGCCTGCGGCTCCTCCCACCGAGGCATGCCCACATTCGGCAAATGGGAGTTGGAGGTGCTGGAGCACACCTTCGACCATGTCGATTACCTTTCCCTGCACACCTACTACGGCAATCCGGAGGGCGACACTCCCAGCTTCCTGGCACAGCCGGACTCGATGAGTGAGTTCATCGAGGAAACGGTCAGCCTCTGCGATTCAGTGGCGGCCATCCGCAAATCGCGGAAAAAGATTCACCTTTCCTTCGACGAATGGAACGTGTGGTTCCACTCCAACCAGGACCGGGAAAAAAAGAAGATCGACGATTGGGCGGTGGCCCCTCCCCTGCTGGAGGATATTTACAGCATGGAGGACGCCCTGGTGGTGGGCGGCATGTTAATCACGCTCCTCAATCACGCCGACCGGGTAAAGATCGGCTGCATTGCCCAGGTGGTGAATGTGATCGGTCCCATCATGACCGCCAAAGGCGGTCCGGCCTGGCGTCAGACCATCTTCTACCCCTTCATGCACGCTTCCCGTTTCGGTCGCGGTCGGGTCCTGCGGTCGGTGGTCGATTCCCCGCGCTACGACTGCAAGGCGCGCCCCGGCACCCCGGTGCTGACCACGGCGGCGGTGGCCGACGACAACGGTGCGGTCACCCTTTTCGCGGTCAACCGCAGTCTCGACCAGGAACTGGAGCTGAACGCCGACCTGCGTTCCTTCGCGCCCCTCACCTGTAAAGAGCACATCGTGCTGCGTCACGACGATCTGAACGCGGTTAATTCCGAAAAGGCCCCGCAAACGGTGGTTCCGCAAAAGGGAACGGGCATGAAAAACGACGGTAATCGCTTTAGCGCAAGCTTGAAACCCGCCTCATGGAACGTCCTCCGGCTGACGCCCTAAGCCGCGCGGGAGACTCCTGATCCATAATCCGGCCTAGCCGTTACCAATCAGGAGTTACGTGGAGGGCAACGCTCCGCCGCTTCCGATTTGCCGATCGGGCGGCAACGGCGGAGCGTTGCCCTCCAGAAAATCTTGCGCGATTTGCGCAAGATTTCAGAATTAAGGGGCTAAAGTGGAGCAATCCGCGGATCAAGCCACCGCCCCGGCGGGATCGCCGGGGGGATCGTCGACTTTCTTGCTCTTCTTTTCGGCAGCGGCTTTCTCCTTTTCGCGCTTTTTCTTTTCCTGGTGGATGACCGAGGGCGCCTTTTCCACCGGCGAACGAATTTCCCCGTGCTCCACGATCTCATGGACGTGTTTGCCGTCGATGGTTTCGTGTTCCATCAGGGCGTCGGCGATGGCATCGAGCGCTGATCGCCGCTCTTTCATGATCCCGGTGGCCCGCTCGTATTGCTCGTCGATGATGCGATGCAATTCCGCGTCGATTTTTCGCGCGGTTTCCTCGCTGTAGTTCTGCGTGCGGTTGATTTCCTTTCCGAGAAACACCGTGTCCTGATTCTCGCCCAGCGAAAGCGGGCCGAGACTGCTCATACCCCAGTCGCAGACCATGTGACGGGCAATCTTGGTCGCCTGTTTGATATCGCCGCTGGCCCCGCTGGAAATATCTCCCAGCACCAGCTCTTCCGCGATGCGGCCGCCCATGATGCTGGCGATCTGGTTAAGAAGCCGCTTTTTTGAATAATTGTAAGTGTCCTTCTTCGGCAGGAACATGGTGCTGCCGAGACTTTGCCCGCGCGGGATGATGGTCACCTTGTGCAGCGGAAGGCTGCCGTCGTCGACCACCGCCTGGATCAAGGCATGACCCGCCTCGTGGTAGGCGATCAGGCGCTTGTCCTCGTCGTCCATGATACGGCGCCGCTCGCGGCCGTACTGGATCTTTTCCCGGGCTTCTTCAATGTGGGAGAGGGAAACCTTTTTCGCCCCGTAACGCACCGCGATGAGCGCGGATTCGTTCAGCAGGTTGGCCAGGTCCGCACCGGAGAGCCCCGGTGTGCTGCGGGCCACCACATCGAGATCGACATCCTCCTCCAACTTGATCTTCTTCGCGTGGACATCCAGAATCTGGCGCCGACCGGCCAGGTCGGGGAGATCGATCATAATCTGACGATCGAAACGCCCCGGACGGAGCAGTGCGCTATCGAGAACGTCCGGACGGTTGGTGGCGGCGATGATGATCACTCCCTCATGCCCTTCGAAGCCGTCCATTTCCACCAGCAGCGAATTCAGCGTCTGTTCGCGTTCATCATTGCCTCCGCCCACTCCGGCGCCGCGTTGCCGGCCGACGGCGTCGATTTCGTCAATGAAAATCAGGCAGGGCGCGTTCTTGCGACCCTGCTCGAACATATCGCGCACCCGGCTGGCGCCGACCCCGACAAACATTTCCACGAAGTCGGAACCGCTGATAGTGAAAAAGGGAACGTCGGCCTCACCGGCCACCGCTTTGGCCAGCAATGTCTTACCCGTTCCGGGAGGCCCCACCATCAGGAAGCCCTTGGGAATACGTCCGCCGACATGTTGAAACTTCTTGGGGTCGCGCAGAAAATCGACGACCTCCTGGACCTCCTCCTTGGCCTCATCACAGCCGGCGACATCCCGGAAATACACCTTTTGCCGGTCACGGGTGAGCATCTTGGCCTTGCTCTTGCCGAAACTCATGGCGCCCTTGCCGGCCATTCGCAGTTGGCGGATGAAAAGAAAATAGAGAAGCGCGATAATGAGAATGAACGGCAACAGCGAGATGAGGATATCCGACATCACGGTGGATGACGGCTCCTCCTTCAAGGCATCCGCGCCCAGACTGTCACGCAGGATGTCCAGATTGCCCTCGGTCAAACGACCGCTGGCCTTGAAGCGCTCTCCCATATCCACGTTGAGCTCCGGCACCCGGGTGGCGAAAGTCCCGGTGATGTCCACAAAATCGTGTCCGCCCCGCTTGTTGGCTCTGACAGTGGCAGCCTCAATTCTCCCCTCCTGGGCCAGATCAAGGACCTGTTTCACCGTGACCGGCCGCTCCATGTCGGGGGTGGGATTCAAAATCCACAAGCTGGCGATCGCCGCGAAAATCGCGAGCCAGATGAACAAGACCTTTGGCTGGTACTTGTTATTATTGTCGGGGGTCGGCGGTTTGGCGGGACCCTGCTGTTGGTTGTCGGACATAATAAACGGGAACAGGCTCTATACTATCTCATCTTCAGCTTGCCCCACCGCTCCGATATGTCAAACGCACAACACGTCTCGTCAATCCTCCAATCTTAAAACGTTCGGCGGGGGGGAAGCCCGGGCACCAGATAATGGAGCCTTCATCCGTGCAGACAAGGGGAAGCCGCCGTCGTTCCTCCACATCAATTTTTCGATCGGTAAAAATATCCTGAAGCTTGCGCGAACCGGGGGCGCCCAGAGGATGAAATCGGTCGCCGGGTCTCCAAAAACGAACCAGAACTCCGCGAGCCTCCATCCCGGCAGAGTCAACAACTGCTTCCACCGAATGATCGACCTCCCCTGCCAACACCGCCTCTCGATCGCGTGCATCCAGGTTCTGGTCACCAACCCGTAACCGGCGTCCACCGGGGAAATGGACCTCGGCGCCCAACGGACAATAAACTTCACCGGTCCAGGGCGGATCCGCCACGGCGGCGCCTTCCCGTCTCAGAACTTCGCCATCAAAGCATAACAGCGCCTCCGGACCCGCACTGCGGCGGAACGGATCCTTTCCGGCCATCGCCGCCATGAGTTCCTCAAACCCGGACGATGCCAAATGTTCCCGCAGCCCCTCGCCCGCCAGCCAGTGGGTAAGCGCGCGACGAACCACGGCGCGGGGCAGATCGCGCACCGCGGCGGCGGGAAAGCCGTCCTCGTGGGACCAGGATTCCATCACCCGGTCCGTCCACACCTTGAGGGCGGCATCGTCCTCCTCCAGCCGAATCCGCGCGGCGGCGGCGCCCCGGGCGACATCAAACGGAGACGCTTCGCGCCAAACCGGCAGGACCGCCTGCCGCAGGCGGTTGCGGTAATAGTCGCGCGAACTGTTGCTGGCGTCCTCCCGCCAGGGAATGGAAAGCTCTTGCAACACCCGACGAATCTCATCGGCGCCCAGATCCAGCAAAGGCCGCAGCCGCACCACCTCGCGCTCGGGCGTCGAAACCGGCCTGGGCGCGGCGAGAGAAGCCGTGCCGCCGCCTCGCGAAAGCGCCATCAGTTGTGATTCCACAATGTCGTCTCGCTGCTGACCAAGGATCAGCAAAGGCTTGTCGGCGGCAGCCAGGACCCGCTGGAAAAAACCGAACCGAGCCTGACGGGCTTCCGCCGCCGAAGCGCCGCCGGCCGGCGCCGATTCCCACGCCCCCACTTCGCAGCGCAAACCGAGCCGGCGTGCCAGCGCCTCCACGGAAGCCGCGTCGCGGTCGGATTCGACCCCGCGCAACCGGTGGTTGAAATGCAAAATCCGCATATCGGCGCGACGCCCGGGAAAATGCGCGTGGAGCAAAATCGCCAGGCAAACCGAATCGGCTCCCCCGGAACAGGCGATTCCCCACAACGCCCCTGGCGGCGAAGCCCGCAGTCGCGCGACCGCGCCGGTATCGAGCCGATCAAGAGGAAAACGCGCGGCCAGGCCCCGGCCGCGTTCCTCCCACTCGTTGACAAAAGCGTCCATTCATCCCCCGCCGCCAACCGGACTGATCACGTCCTTCCCCAGCCAGGGGCGCAACACCTCCGGCACCCGGACCGATCCGTCCTCCTGCAGATTGTTTTCCAGCAAGGCCGCCATGATGCGAGGCACGGCCAGGGCCGATCCGTTGAGCGTATGCACCGGAGCGATATTTCCGTCGGCATCGCGAAAACGGGTGGAGGCCCGACGCGCCTGGAACGCCTCGAAATTGCTGCAACTGGAAACCTCCAGCCAGCGTTGCTGTCCGGCGGCCCAAACCTCGATGTCGTATTTCTTGCTCTGGGTGAAACCGAGGTCGCCGGTACACATCAGCAACACGCGGTAAGGCAGTTCCAGCTTGCGCACCAGCGCCTCCGCATCCTCGCGCAGGCTTTCCAGTTCGTCATAGCTTTTCTCGGGATGCACCCACTTCACCAACTCCACCTTGTCGAACTGGTGCAACCGGTTCAGTCCGCGAACGTCTTTCCCGTAACTGCCGGCCTCCCGCCGAAAGCAAGGGGTGTAGGCGGTGGCCTTGACCGGCAGCGAAGCCTCGGGAAGAATTTCGTCACGCAGAAAATTGGTCACCGGAACCTCGGCGGTGGGGATCAGGTAGAGATCGTCCTCCACCGTCTGATACATCTGCCCCTCCTTGTCCGGCAACTGGCCGGTGGCGGTGGCACTCTTTTCGTTCACCACCAGCGGCGGATAGATCTCCTCGTAGCCCCGGTCCCGGGCCTCGTTGAGAAAAAACTGCACCAGCGCCCGAATCAGCCGCGCGCCATCGCCCCGATAGAAAGGAAAACCGGCTCCGGCCACTTTCACACCCCGCTGAAAATCGATCAACTGCTCCAGCCAGGGAATCTCGTAATGCGGCCGTGCGTGCGGACATGCCTTGAGCTCTTCGCCCCAGTTGGAAAACACCACGTTGCCCGAGGGATCCGGCGCCACCGGCACACTTTCGTGCGGCAGATTGGGCACCGCCAGGAAAAGCTCGGTCCACCGGGCTTCCGTCACCCGCAAGGCGGCTTCCCGCTCCTTGAGCTCGGCCGCCAGGGCTTTCATTTCAGACACCTTTTCCCGGAACTCGGGGGATCCCTTGGGGAGAGCCGCCATTTCACCGTTGGCCGCCTTCTGCCGGGCCCGCAGACTCTCCACCTCCCGCAAACCGGCCCGGCGGGCCTGATCCGCTTCCAGCACGGCATCCAGATCGCAGTCGACTCCCTTCGCTTCGATCGCGGCCCGGACCCGCGCGGGTTGTTCCCTCAGTACTTTCAGATCGATCATGGGAAGGATATAGAAACGCCCTGAGCAGCGGGCAACAGGAAAGTGGGGCGTGGGACGAGGGGCGAGCCCTTCGGCGGGCTCAGGGCGGGGGGAGAGGGACGTGGGATAGGAAACAGGGGATAGGAGGGGCACGTTTTGCCGGACTGATTTTTCCTTGGCATGGGGGTAAGGGGCATGCCATAAATACTGTCTTTCAGACATGACCATTCGCGAACTCTTTTTCATCGTTCCGTTTTTCTTTATCAGCTTTTTTGCGCTGAGGCCCACCGTGCCGTCGTTCGACGGCACCTGGGTGGCCTTTTGGGCGGCCCTGGGCGCCCTGGGGATGACCCTGACCGCCTGGATCGCCATGCACATGTTCAAGGCCATCGTGGCCGATGAAAAGAAGCGCAAGGCGGAGAGCCAGTCCGGCCGGTGATTGAATTTGCCAGGCGCCGCGGAAAAGTTTAAGGTCTTTTCCATGGTGATCGTGGCCACATACGACCACGTGGTCGACGCCCACATGACGCAGAGTCGTCTGCGGGGCCACGGGGTTGACGCGGTGTTGAACAACGACTTGATCGCCGGTGTTTATCCGCTGGCATCCCACGCGGTCGGTGGAGTCGAAGTTCGGGTTCCCGAGGATCAGGTGGCCCTGGCGCGCGAAGTTCTCGAATTGAAGCCGCTGGAGCCGGAAAAGCTGCTTCACTGTCCCTTCTGTAACTCCACCGAAATCGACCACCGGCGTCTCCCCTTCTTTGCCGTGCTGCTGATCGTGGTGTTCGGGACTCTTTTGCCTTTTTCCCAGAAAAACCTGCGCTGCCTCGACTGCAAGCGGCTCTTTCCCCAGGAAGAAGCGAAAAAATCGGATTGAACGGCTTGCGCCGCGGCCGGTTTCATCGTTCATACAAGAATCATGCGATTTTGCGGCAAATGGTTTCTGGGGTACGGGCTGTTTCTTTTTCTGTGCGGACTGACCGGCTACCTCTCCAATCCCGAGGCGGCCAAGACGGCCCTGATTTCCGGCAGCGTCTTCGGCGCGCTGTCATTCGGCTGGGGGGTGCTGATGCTCAGTGGCATTCCCTGGGCACGAATCGCGGCGGCGGTAACCACGGGCTTCCTGTCCCTGGTGTTTATCTGGCGTTCAAGTGTCAGCTGGATGGATACGGCGGCGGGCGAACCCAAAGCGTTCGCGGCCGCCCTGATCACCCTGATGCTCCTCGGCACCCTGGCCTCCCTCGCGGTGCTCTGGACCTTCCGCAAGGCCCCGGTTCCCTCCCGGGTGGCGGCGGGGTAGTTTCTTCGTTCTTGGTTTTTGGTTCTTTGTTCTTGGTTCGTCGTTCTTGGTTTTGGTAAACGGGGGTGGCGTTCGCGTGGCGTCGGAGGGTGTCAGAATGAAATTGGCACTGTCTGGCGGAGATGTTGATTCTTCACTTGTTATTCGCGGGTGGATCCTTCACTCTTGCAACCGCGAATTTCCCATGAACCTCAAACTGAACTTCGGCAATCGTCGCCACAGATCGGCGAAACCCCCAAAAGCCAAACACGCGGGGCGCGGCGGACGCGGCGCCGGCGTGTTCCTGATTCTCTTTGGCCTGATTTTCACTCTCGCGGGGTCGGCCTTCACCTGGTTCATGTCCGTCGACGTGTGGAAGAAGTCCAGCGACTCCAGGCAATGGGAGGAAGTCTCCTGTGTGATCGTCTCAAGCGAGGTGGTCCGGCGCAGCACCTCCGACGGCGTCAATTACCGTCCGGGAATCTTATTCCGGTACACCTGGGATGGAACCGAGTACGAAAGCGACTCCTACCGCTTCATGGAGGTGTCGTCCAGCAACCGCGGATGGGCCGGAGAGGTCGTGGCGCGTTACCCCGCGGGTTCCTCCCACACCGCGTTGGTCAACCCCCGGAATCCCGAGGAAGCCGTCCTGGACCGACGCATGGGAGCCTCGTTTATCTTAACTCTGCTACCGCTCGTTTTTGTATTGGTCGGGTTGGGCGTTGTGACCGGAGGAGTGCTGACCATTCGCAAAAAACAAACCTCCGCCTCCGTGCGTTCGGGCGATTCGGAAGCCCCGCGGGCGCTGCGTGACGCGTCGCTGTTGGGTCTGCCGGAGTTCCCTCCCGAACCTCCGCCCGGAGGGACCGTCCCCCTCAAGCCGGTTCACAGCCCACTGGGAAAATTCGTCGGGCTCCTGATCTTCGCCCTGCTGTGGAACGGGGTCATTTTTCTGTTCCTGAGTGTCGGCGGACCGCTGGAACCCGGAGGCGATATCGTTCCGCGCCTGGTCCTTGGGCTTTTTGCCCTGATCGGAGTGGGCGTGTTTCTGGGTGCGGTTTATTCCGGCGTTTCCTTTTTCTTCGGGCCCCGCATCCAGGTGGAGGCCGACGCGGCCACCCTGAACCCGGGACACCCGGTAAAAATCTCCTGGCGTTTCACCAGAGGCAGCACCGGCCTCCGCAACCTGAAGATCTTTCTGGAGGGCATCACCGAAGCCGAATACACCACCGGAAGCGGCAAAAACCGGAGCACGGTAACCAACCGAAAGACCTTTCTCCGCGAGACCCTCTTCCAGAGCGACAACCGGATGGAGCTTCCGCACGGGGACCTGGAATACCAGGTGCCCGATTCCCTGCCCCATTCATTCGAAGCCTCCAAAAACCGGATACGTTATACATTGCATATCCAGGGAGACATTCCCCTTATGCCCAACCTGAAAAACGAGTACCGCGCGTACGTTCCTCCGAGGCCGATCTCATGAACGAACCGCTGCAAATTGAATTCCCCGAAAGCACCCCCGCCTACGAACCGGGGCAGGATCTGCTGGGCACGGTCAATTGGAACTTGGCCAAACCGGTGGCCAAAATCGAACTCCACCTGCTGTGGTACACCCTCGGAATAGGCGAACAGGACAGCCGGGTGGTGGAAACCCTGCAATGGGAGTCGCTTCCAGCGCAAGGCGAACGCCACTTTGAAATTCGTCTGCCGAGGGCGCCGTATTCCCTGCAGGCGGATAACCTGTCCATTCACTGGGCACTCGAAGCCAATCTGAAACCGGGCCGCCATTCCGCGCGCCGGGAACTCACCATCGCCCCGGGACGCGCGGAACTGAAACTCAACACCATCCAGGACCCTTCCGGCCGCCTGCTGCAGAAAATCCAAAACTGGTTTCGGTGAACGGCTATCGGCTGCGCCCGTTCCTGATTTCGTGCCGCTGGATGCCGCTGGAGGGCATACTTCGGCCGGGTCGCCACAGGACCGCCGGGAGACTAGGCAGGATGGCACTTGATTAAGGCCGTTAATCGAAGCAGCGTAGTCCTGCTTTGGCGAGTTCACCCAAAACCGCGCCCGGTTTTAAAGCATTGCTGAACTGTGAAGATTCTCACTCGGAGCCACAAAGTCACGGAGATTTTTACAGGACCCACCTCCGTGAGCTCCGTGGCTCCGTGTGAGCCCAATTCCGCGGTATTTTTTGCTTCATCAAACGATGAAACGCCTTATATGAGTGCCATTCAGACGAGGCAGGATTCATTGACTTTCCTCCAATCCGCGCTTCTTTGCCTTTGCGGTGGCCTTCGTGATTACTCATCCTGGGTTACGAATCCACCAACCGACCAATAACAACCAGCAGCCTTAATCCCCCATGCTTGTCACTAAATCCGCATTCCGTAGGCTCATTACCATCGCATTGCTCCTGCCGGCTTCGGCACTGTACGGGAACTCTGAAACCTACCGGACGCCGCCGGACCCGATTCCGGCCATCCTGGATACGCCGCCGACGCCGGCGGTATCATTCAGCCCGGACCGGTCCGTGTTCGCCGTGCTGGAACGGGAGGCGCTGCCGCCGATCGGACGTCTCGCCGAGCCGGAACTGCGGCTGGCGGGGGTGCGTATCAATCCCAACACCAACGGTCCCAGCCGCGGCCTTTTCTTCCTGGGGCTTGCCTTCAATGACCTGGACGGCGGCGATTCACGGACCGTGACCTTGCCCGAGGAGGCCCTCCTTTCCTACCCCCGCTGGTCGCCGGACGGATCCCGCCTCGCCTTCACCCTGACCAGGCCCGATGGCATCGAGCTCTGGTACGCCGACACCGCAACCGCCGAGGCCATCCAGCTCACCGGTCCGCGCCTCAATGCCGCCTTCGGCGTTCCGTTCGCCTGGATGCCCGATGGAGCCTCGCTCCTTATTCATCAGGTCCCGTCCGAGCGCGTTTCGCCGCCCGAACCACCCAGCGCCCCCGCCGGCCCGGTGATATTCGACGGCGCTCAAGCCACGGGTCCCGTCCGCACCTACCAGGATCTCTTGCAGGACGCTCACGATGAACTGCTTTTCGAACACTATTTCACCTCGCAGCTCGCCACAGTCCGGCTCGACGAGAACGAGATTCGACCCATCGCGGCACCGGGAATTTTCCGCGACACCCAGGTGTCACCGAACGGCGAATACATTTTAATTCGGCAGATAAAACCTCCGTTCACCCGTCTGGCGCCGTTTTTCACCTTCGCGACGGAGACCCGGGTCATCGATCGAACGGGCCGCACGGTCCACGTCCTCGAAGACCGCACCGAAATCGCGCTTCCTCCGATCGGCCGCGACATGGTCAACACCGGGCCTCGTTTCGCCCACTGGCGAGCCGACTCCCCCGCCTCCCTGGTGTGGGCGGAAGCCATGGACGGGGGCGACGCGCGGAGCGAAGCGGAGGTCCGCGACAGGGTTTTCCTGCTTGAAGCCCCTTTCGACGGCGAACCTCGCGTGCTGATCGATCTCGATCAGCGTTACCGGACCATCGACTGGGGACGGGACGACCTGGCGCTGGTGCACACCATCTGGCGAACCTCCAGTCGCACCAAAACCTACCGTATTCAACCGGAAAACTCCGATGCGGAGCCACGGCTTCTCTGGGACCGTTCCTTTGAAGACCGTTACGGCGATCCCGGATCTCCGCTGACCCGATCCGACCGCGCGGGACAAACCGTGCTGCAATTCGATTCCGGCGGCGGGGCCATTTTTTTGCGGGGCGAAGGGGCCTCTCCGTTGGGCGATTATCCGTTTCTGGACCGGTACGACTTCGACACCGGGAACACCGAAAGGCTCTGGCAGGCGGTCGATCCGTATTATGAGGAAGTGGTGAGTCTGGCGGACCCTGACGCCGCCCGTCTGATCACGAGAAGGGAATCCCGGGAAATGCCGCCCAACTTCTTTTTGATCGAACAGGGATACGATTACGGTGAACGGGCGCTGACCGATTTTTCGGATCCCGCTCCGCAATTGGCGGGTCTGCAGAGCCAGATCATTACTTACATGCGTGCGGACGGCATCCTGCTGAGCGCAACGCTGCTCACTCCACCCGGCTACGACGCCGAGAATGACGGTCCGCTGCCCACCGTGCTCTGGGCCTACCCGCGGGAATTCCGCGACGCCGATGCCGCCGCCCAGGTCCGCGACTCCCCCAACCGCTTTAGCCGCCCTGGGGGCACCTCGCCCCTGTTCCTCTTGACCCAGGGCTATGCGGTGCTGAGCGGTCCGGCCATGCCGATAATCGGGGTTGGCGACGACGAGCCCAACGACACCTACATCGAACAACTGGTTGCCAGCGCCGAGGCGGCGGTGGACAAAATTGTCGAACTCGGTGTGGCGGAGCGGAGCCGCATCGCCATCGCGGGCCACTCCTACGGCGCCTTCATGGCCGCCAACCTCCTGGCCCACTCCGACCTGTTCCGGGCCGGCGTGGCCCGCTCGGGCGCCTACAACCGGTCGCTCACCCCCTTCGGTTTCCAGGCCGAACCGCGATCCCTGTGGGAAGCCCGGGAGACCTACCTGGAGATGAGTCCCTTTTTCCACGCCAACCAAATCCGGGCGCCGATACTGCTGATACACGGTCAGGAGGACAACAACTCCGGAACCTTCCCGATGCAGAGCGAACGCATGTATCAGGCGATCGTCGGAAACGGCGGCACCGCTCGACTGGTCATGCTGCCCCACGAAAGCCACGGGTACGTGGCGCGGGAATCCGTCAATCATGTGCTTGCGGAAACCATCGATTGGCTGAACCGGCACCTGGAATGACCCGATCGGTAGATTCGGGTTGAGCGCGCGATTGCTTAAAAGCGCCTAAACGGAATCGGAAAACCCCGGCGGCTGAAGCACGCCGCCACGGTTCGGGTTATTTCCGGTTCATCAGATCTTCAATCTCGTCGGCTTCGATCGGAATCGAAGCCATCAGATTGATGTTTTCGGTGTCACCTATCAGCACGGTATTTTCCAAGCGGATACCAAGTTTTTCCTCCCGGATGTAAATGCCCGGCTCGATCGTGAACACCATCCCGGGGGCAAAGGGTTCGTGCGGCGGGCAGACATCGTGCACGTCGATACCGATGGAGTGCGACGTTCCGTGCATGAAATACTTTTTGACCGCCTCTTTTTCCTTGGACTGCGCCCTGGCTTCATCCACACCAATCAAACCCAGTCCGATCAACTCAGCCTCCATCAGCTCGACCACCTGACGCTGATACTCGACCGGCGTGCAGCCGGGCCTCAGGAGGCTATTGGCGCCATGATACACCCTAAGGACGGCGTCGTAGACCGCCCTTTGACGCTCGGTAAAACGGCCGTTTACCGGTACGGTACGGGTCAGATCGCTGTTCCAACCCGCCCACTCCGCACCGACATCCATCAGCACCAACTCGCCGTCACGGCAAACGGAATGGTTCTCCAGGTAATGCAGAACACAGGCGTTGCCGCCCGAGCCGATAATGGGAGAGTAGGCAAACCCCCGCGAACGCCGACGCACAAACTCGTGCAGGTATTCGGCTTCGATTTCCCATTCGGCCACCTCCGGACGAATAAAACCGAGCACACGCCGGAATCCGGCCTCGGTGATCTCACAGGCCCTGCGGATCATATCCACTTCCACCGGATCCTTCTGCACCCGAAGACGCCGGGTGAGAACCGACAGCCGTTCCAGTCGATGGAGCGGGTAACGCTCGCGGCAGGATTTAATAAAACGGTCATTCCGGGTTTCCACCGGGTTGGACGCCCGCGGGTGTTCGTTGGTCGAGAGGTAGAATCCCTCCGCCTCCGAAGCCAACCGTTGAAAAATGCCCTCAAAAGCGTCGGTCCACTCGACCCTGGCCACACCGGAAACCTCCGTGGCCCGTTCCTTGCTCAGCTTTTCCCCGTCCCAGATGGCGATCAGTTCGCTGGTTCGCTTAACAAACAAAATCTCCCGGTCCGCCGGTTCCCGCGCGTCGGGAAAGACCAGCAGGATCGTCTCCTCCTGGTCGACGCCGGTGAGGTAGAGCAAATCGGCGTTCTGCTTGAACGGCAGAGTCCCGTCGGCATTGGTCGGCAAAATGTCGTTTGCATGAAGCACCGCCAGGGTACCCGGCCGCATCAAAGCGGCCAGGCGATTCCGGTTCCGCACGAACAACTCCCGATCGATGGCATCATAACGCATGATGGAATTCCCCACGCATTGGACGCAATTGGCAACACAATTTCACCGATCCTCACTGTTGTTCACGGAGGCCTCACCAAAAGCTTGGAACCTTAAGCGTACTTTTTGATTTTGAAAAAAGCCAGAACACAGTACAATTCGCTCAGCCACACACCTTGGATCCAAACGCTCAACCACTGCCGACATGAAAAACAACCTCGATACAAACCATTTTTATTATGGACCCGGGACCTGGTTCGCCGGAGTGACGCTTCTTGCCGGCGCCGTTCTGTTTCAAGCTGGTGCGATTCGCGCGGACAGTTTCGATGCACCCGGTTCGGGCTCCGACGACGAGGCATGGGTGGACTTGTTCAACGGGGAGGACCTGGAGGGGTGGGTGAATGTGAACTCGGCTCCCGAGACTTGGAGTGTGCGGGATGGCATGCTCCATTGCACCGGAAAACCAATCAGTGCCTTGCGGACGGAGCGGCAGTACGAGAACTTCATTCTTGAGCTTGAATGGCGGCACCTCACCGATGGCGGCAACTCCGGGATTTTCCTATGGGCTTCACCACTGGCGGCTCCCGGCGTTCCCTTCCTGCGCTCGATCGAAGCGCAGGTACTCGATCACGGTTACGGAGAGGCCGACTGGTTTACCACCCATGGCGATGTGTTTCCGATCCATGGCTCGACGATGACTCCCTTCCCGCCGAGCCACGGTATGAGGAGTTTTCCGTCGGAAGAGCGAAGCAGGGGCTTTCCGGAATGGAACCATTACCGGATCGAGTGCATTGATGGAGTCATACGCCTGCACGTGAACGGCAAGGAGGTTTCGGGCGGAACGGACGCCAACTACCGAAAGGGCTATATCGCCCTGGAGGCGGAGGGAGCGCCGATCGATTTTCGAAATTTGCGGCTCCTGGAATTGCCGGGAAGCGGTGCTCCCCCAGAAAAAACAGCCCCTAAAGCACAAGGACACCGCACTCTCTATACCGGAACCGATCTGCGGGGCTGGCGCACTGCGGGAGAGGATGAGGCCGCCGGTGCCGCCCTGCGCCAATCCGCGGGACGGTGGCAGGTCGATGACTGGCGCCTCAGGTTGAACGAAGGCGCGGACGAGGGACGGACTTTGTGGACGACCGACGGTTTTTCCGACGCCGAATTCATCGTCGATTGCCGTCCGGCCGCCGCCTCCGATTCCGACAATTTCGTCGCGCCGATCGTCTATCTGCGAGGGGAAAGCGGAGATGGAGTACCGGTCTCGTTGGATGCCGTGCCGGGGAGTTGGCACCGATTCACCATCCGGATTCGCGGGGACCGGGTGACCGTTTTCCGTGGCGATCCCGCGAGGGAAATCGATGCCTTTGATCTGCCCGAGGGAACCGCCGATCATGGCGCATTCGGTTTGGCCGACGTGCCCGGCGCATTTGAATTCGCCAATCTGTACGTGCGCGAATTAGAATAACAGACTAGCGAGGCGTAGCCTCAGACCCAAAGTAGTGCACGTATCTTGCGTGCGAATTTCACGCTGGAAGCGTGAGCTACTTTTTTTCGCATCCATTTGAAAAACTTGACTTAACTACAACAACTTTCGAGGTTTTGGGATTCTAGAAGAGCGGACGGTAGGCGTGACAGTATGGGGTGCCGCCGGTTTTGGTGTAGTAATCCTGGTGGTAGTCCTCAGCCACCCAGAAGGTGGAGGCCGCGGTGACCTCCGTCGCCACGTCGATTCCCTTGGCGCGCAAAACGGCTATGAGTTCCTCGGCGATCGCCTTCTGATCTTCATCCAGATAAAAAATGCCGGATCGGTATTGAGTCCCGATATCCGGCCCCTGACGGTTGACCTGGGTCGGGTCGTGGGTCTCGAAAAAGAGTTTGGCCAGGGTGCGGTAATCGGTTTTGTCGGCGTCAAAAACCACCCGTACCGCTTCCGCGTGTCCGGTTTCTCCGGTGCAAACCTGTTTGTAGGTGGGATTCGGAGTGGTACCGCCGATATAGCCCGATTCGGTGGAAAGGACGCCCTCGCTGCGCTGCAGAAAGTACTCCGTCCCCCAGAAACAGCCGGAGGCAAAGATCGCCGTCTGTTTCCGCACCAATTGTCCGGCGGGCACAAAATCCATGGAGATCGAATTCACACAATGCCGGGTGTCCTTTTCGGTAAATCCCTCGCCCAGGAAAACGTGACCCAGATGCCCTCCGCAATTGGCACAAACGATCTCGGTTCGCCGTCCGTCCGGATCCGGAAGCCGTTCCACCGCACCCGCGATTTCGTCGTCGAAACTCGGCCAGCCGCATCCGGAATCAAACTTGGAGCTCGATTCGTAAAGGGGCGCGTCACAGCGCCGACAGACGTAAGTGCCCTTTTCCTCATGGTCGAGCCAGCGGCCCGTGCCAGGCCGTTCGGTGCCCTTGCGAAGAATCACGTATTCTTCCTCGGGCGTCAGTTGATTGAATCCGTCGTCGTCTTTTTGTTCGCTCATGGCAGCCTCAGAACACCCCGTAAAAGCCAATATCACCCCGGTCAACAGCAGACTCAGGACAAATCCCCTCGCGACTTTCCCGAAAATGTGCATGTTCCATCGTATCCCGACTCGTTTCAAAAGCAACCCGCCAGGAGAAATCAATCCCGAACCCCCGATTTAATGCCCCGATATCGCCATTTTCACGAACTGCCCGCCTGGAAAACGGGCTCTCGACTCTACAATCAAGTGCTCGACCTTTTTGAAGCTCACAGCCGACTCTTCACAACGGGCTTTCGCGGGCAGCTCGACCGGGCCGCGCTTTCGGTTTCCAACAATATCGCTGAAGGGTTCGACCGGGTGACCACGAACGAACTTCTCACCTTCCTTGGGTACGCGCGTGGATCCGCTGGAGAAGTCAGGTCCATGGTTCTGGTGGTAAAAGACCGGCATGGCTTGCTTCCCGCGAAGGACCGACTGAAAACAATCCACGACACCGCGGATTCCTGCGTTCGTCAACTCGCCGCCTGGGCGGCTCAAATTGAAAGCGGCCCGGTACAGGGCAAACGCCACCTGACAAGCCAGGAAAGAAAACTACGCCAGGCGCGCTCGGCCGCCGACAACCTGCGGCACCAATTCCTCATCACCCTCACGCCGGATCATCCCCTCTACGAGTCGAAAGAAGCCCGTGAAGCAAGAAAGAAAGAGATAGGCGATAGGCGATAGGGGGATAGGCGATAGACGATATTAGTGGACAAAGGACGTATCTGGAGCAGCTGGGTGGAAAGGTAAGAAGAGACATTGGTTGCCGGTGATTCTATCGCCTATCGTCTATCGCCCTATCGTCTATCGCCTATCCCCCTATCGTCTATCGCCTATCCCCCTATCGTCTATCGCCTATCCCCCTATCGTCTATCGTCTATCGCCCTATCGTCTATCGTCTATCGCCCTATCGTCTATCGCCTATCCCCCTATCGTCTATCGCCTATCCCCTTATCGCCCTATCAGCAGATCCGGGGCAGCTGCTCGCCGCTGAGAAAGTCGACCACCCGGTCGACTCCGATTGAGCTGGTCAGAGTGACCCCGCCGGAGGCGTTTTTCGACAAGCTGTGCACCTGTCCGATGATTCGCGCGCCGGCTGTGGTGGCAAAGGTCCGCAGGATCTCCAGGGCACGCGCCGCGTGGTGTTCGGAAAGAATGGCCACGAAACGGCCTTCGTTCGCCACGTAAAGCGGGTCCAGTCCCAAAATTTCGCAGGCGCCGCGAATGGTTTCCTGCACCGGCAACAGCCCTTCGCGGATGCGAAACTGCCATCCGGCCGAGCGGGCCAATTCCACCAGGGCCGTCGCCAGCCCTCCTCGCGTGAGATCACGCAGGCAATGGACTTCAATCTCCGCTTCCAGCAGGGCCATCACCGGGTCCACGAGCGACGCGCAATCGCTTTCGATATCGCCCTCAAAAGCCAGATCCTCGCGCTGAGCCATAACGGCGATGCCGTGCCGCGCCAGGTCGCCGCTGAGCAGAATCACGTCTCCCGACCGAATCTCACCGGGCGAGACACCCCGGCCCTCGATCCGACCGATACCGGCGGTGTTGATAAACAGTCCGTCTCCCTTCCCTCGATCGACCACCTTGGTATCCCCCGTGACCAGTTGAACCCCGGACTCAGCCGCTGCTTCGCGCATGGAATCCACCACCCTTTTCAGGGTCTCCATGGGCAAACCTTCCTCCATGATAAATCCGGCGCTCAGCCAGAGCGGGCGCGCACCACACATCGCCAGGTCGTTCACCGTGCCGCAAACCGCCAGTTTGCCGATGTCGCCGCCGGGAAAAAACAATGGACTGACCACGTGGGAGTCGGTAGTGAAAGCCAACCGCTCCGCGCCCAAAGTGAGCAGGGCGCCGTCATGCAGAATATCCAGCGCCGGATTGGAAAACGCCGGAAGAAAGAGACTCTCCATCAACTCCCGGGAAACGCGCCCCCCGCCTCCATGGGCCATCTGTACCGCGCTCCATTTGGAAAGCGGAACCGGACAGGTGACCCCGCTCTCCGGAAGGCTCCCTTGAGTTCCAGAAGGTTTGCCGGAGGAATCACTCATGAATTCACCGCCTCCCCCGTGTCACCAACAGTTCGATACCGATAATAAGCCGCGCAGGCGCCTTCCGCCGAGACCATGGGAGCACCCAGCGGACGCTCCGGAGTGCAGCGCGTGCCAAAGGCCGGGCATTCAAATGGTTTCTTTCGTCCCTGCAGAACCAGGCCGCTGATACATTCGGATGGTTCCTCGCTGGTGCGGTTTTGCAAAGTGAACCGCCGCTCGGCATCGAATTCCCGGTAAGGCGCTCGCAAATGTAGTCCGCTCAGGGGAATTTCTCCGATTCCCCGCCACTGGCGTGGACCGGGTTCGAACACCTCCTGTATCAGTTCCACCGCGTGCGGATTCCCCTGCGGCCGCACCGAGCGGGCGTATTGATTTTCCACTACCGCCCTGCCCTCCTCCAGTTGTTTCACACACATGAAGATGCCCTGCAGGATATCGATCGGCTCAAAACCGGTCACCACAATCGGAACCCTATACCGTTCGGCCAACGGCCGGTATTCTTCGAGACCCATTACGGTGCAGACATGCCCGGCGCCGAGGAAACCCTGAACGCGATTCTCGGCCGATCCTAAGATCGCCTCCATGGCTGGAGGAACCAGCACGTGGGAAACCAGCAGGGAAAAATTCGGCACCTGCAGCCGTTTCGCCTGAAACACAGCAAAGGCGTTGGCGGGGGCGGTGGTTTCAAATCCCACCGCGAAAAAAACCACTTCCCGATTCGGGTTCGCCCGGGCGAATTCCAGGGCGTCCAGGGGAGAATAGACCACCTTCACCTGGCCGCCGTCCGCTTTAACCGTCAGGAGATCGCATTCCGAGCCGGGAACCCGGAGCATGTCTCCGAAGGAGCAAAGAGTCACCTCGGGACGCCGGGCCAGCTCGATGGCGCGATCAATCAGCTCCAGAGGCGTCACACAAACCGGGCAACCGGGGCCATGGATCAGGTTGACCTCCTTCGGCAGAAGCCGCTCCACCCCAAACCGAATAATGGCGTGGGTCTGCCCGCCGCACACCTCCATGATATTCCACGGCCGGGTGACAATACTCTCGATCGCTTCAGCCAGGCGTTTGGCGTCGGCGGCATCACGGTATTCATCGATATACTTCAAGGCGCCTCCTCTCCCGCATTCAGTTCGTCGAGGTCCTCATTTTCCTCCAGGTAGGCGAAAACGCGCCGCGCCTCCTGCTCGTCGAGCTTGCTCAAAGCGAAACCGACATGAACGATGACGTACTCGCCCGGGAGAACATCGGGAACACAGGCCAGGCTGACCTCTTTGATCAATCCTCCGAAGCTGACGCGGCCTTTCAAATCAAACGGCGTCTCACCGGAGATCGAGAGAACTTTTCCTGGAATCGCGAGGCACATTGATGGCAAGGGTTGAGTTTATAAGATCATGACGTCATCAGGATGGCAAGTTGTCGGGCGTAAGGCCGGCGGCGGCCAGAAGCTGGCCGGTCGAAAGGCCTCCATCGTTGGGCGGAATGTCGCGGTGGCCGTAAACGGCGATGCCTTCTTTCTCGAGTAGCGCAGCCGTGCTTTCGTATAAAAGCTTGTTCTGGAAACAACCTCCGGTGAGCACGACTGGAAGGTCCGGTCTCTTTCTGGCGACCACGGCGATCATCCGCGCGAGCGTATTGTGAAACCTGCGCGCAACGGTCGCCCTCGGTACGTTGCGATCGATTTCCCTCAGGATCGCCCGCAGCATGGGAATCCAATCCACCACCAGTTCCGGATAGATCTCCGGATTACCATTGCGCGCGGCGGTCAGACAATCGAACGGATATTCGCCGCCGTCCGCGGACCGACCGGCCAACTCTTCCACCCTCATTGCCGCCTGCCCCTCGTAGGAAATCGTGGTTTCCATTCCCAGCAGCGCGGCGACGCCATCGAACAACCGTCCGGCGCTGGTGGTCGCGGGTGTCCGAAGGCGTCGTGACAGCATTTTCACCAGAATTCCCATTTCCCGTTCTCCTATTCCCAGTCGCTCGCCTAAAGTGTCGCCGGGAAACGAGCGGTTGCCATAGGCCTCCCAGAGCAAACCGAGCGCGCTCAACGCCGGGCGCCGAATAGCGGCGTCTCCACCCGGCAAAAGGAACTCACGAAAACAAGCCACCCGGCGCCAGCTGGAACTCCCGGCCGCGCATTGCAGCCACTCCCCTCCCCAAATGACCCCATCCGGCCCGTACCCGGACCCATCCCAGGCGACTCCCAGTACTGAACCCGACAGTTTGTTGTCGCTGATACAGGAAAGCACATGGGCCCGGTGATGCTGGACCCGCACCACCGGCAGCCCCTGACGCTCCGCCCAGAGGGTCGAGGCGTATTCTGGATGAAGATCACAGGCGACTGCCTCCGGCTTAACCGCGTATAGCCGCGACAAACTGGAAGCCTCTTCCTCGAACAAGGCACGGGCCTCGCGAGTGGAAAGGTCGCCGATATGCTGGCTGGGAAACATCCGGCCTCCGGCCGTCACCGCCAAAGTGTTCTTGAGCTGACCGCCGGTCGCCAGAAGAGAAGGCAACCGGGACTGAGCCGGCGCCGAGCCCGGTGCGTAACCCCGGGCCCGACGAAGAATTACCGGCTCATTTCGCATGACCCGCACCACGGAATCGTCCAACGGGCGCGCGATCGGACGGTTGTGCATGAGAAAGCCATCTGCGATTCCCGCCAGACGCCTCATCGCATCGGCATTGTCGATACAAATCGGTTCCTCGGAAAGATTCCCGCTGGTAGCCACCAGGAAGCCAAGCCAGGAATCAACAATCAGGTGGTGCAGGGGGGAATACGGCAACATCACCCCGTAAAGCTGATTCTTAGGCGCCACCAGGTCGCTGATTCGGTACACCGAATCCGGCTGTCGAACGGCAAGCACGATCGGCGCCCGCACCGAAGTCAGCACGGTTTCTTCCACGGGAGAAAAACGGCAAAGCCGCCGCGCAGCCAGGCGAGAAGGCGCCATCAGCGCAAACGGTTTCTCCTCCCGGCCCTTTCTCGCACGCAGGGCAGCGACCGCTTCATCGTTGCCCGGATCACACATCAGGTGGAATCCGCCCACCCCCTTTACCGCAATAATACCGCCGGCCCGCAAACAATCGACCGCGCCCCGCAACGCGGGTTCGCCATGACGGACCGGGTTTTCCATACCTTCGTGGTAGCTCAAACTCGGTCCGCAATGCGGACACGCAATTGGCTGGGCGTGGAAACGGCGGTCGGCGGGGTCCTCGTATTCCGCACGACACTCCTGACACATCACAAAACCCCGCATGGTCGTCTGATCGCGATCATAAGGAATGTTTTCGATGATGGAATAACGGGGACCGCAATGGGCGCAACTGATAAACGGATAACGGTACCTCCGATCCGAAGGATCCCGCATTTCGCGAAGACAGTCCCCGCAAACCGCGAGGTCGGGTGGCAGTTCCGTCTCTATCGGAACGCTGCTATCGCTCGGCAATATAACAAACCTTTCATCCGGAAGCGGAGGCCAAAGACCATCCACGCCATCCACCGTTTCGAGGCCATCCACCCGTGCTCCCGGAGGCGCTTCGCTGACAAGTGCTTTCTGAAACCATTGCAGCCGCTCATTCGTCGCGTACAGCCGCAGCCTCACACCTCCGGGATCATTTCCCACCCAACCCAGAACACCAAAACGACCGGCCAAACGGTAGGCAAACGGTCGAAATCCCACACCCTGAACAACACCGCGCACCCGGCACCGGAGTTCCACCAAGGAAGTTTCGTCCGGAAAGCTACTCTCCACAACTCTGGACGCCTTTCCTGAGGTTTTCATACACCCTCGTCTCCTCCGCGATATACCGTCCCCAATCCTCCAAGCCGTCTCCGCTGCGAGCGGAAACCTCGATAACTCGAGCCTGCGGAGCCACGCTTCGCAGGGTCTCCAAGGCGAGGTCGCGGTCATAGCCCGCCGCCTCCTGTAGATCGGTTTTCGTCAGAACCACCAGGTCGGCGGCCTTGAAAATCGGCGGGTATTTCAACGGTTTGTCCTCCCCTTCGGTCACCGACAGCAAAACCACCCGGCCGGACTCTCCCAGATCGAAGGAAGCGGGGCAAACGAGGTTACCCACGTTCTCAATCAACAGGAGGTCCACCTTATCCAGGTCAATCGCGTCCAATGCCGAACGAACCATGCCGGCATCGAGGTGACACAACGTTCCGGTGGTCACCTGTATCACTTCGGCGCCGTGCTCCCGCAGACGCCGGGCATCGTTCTCGGTCGCCAGATCGCCGACAATAACCGCCATGCGAACGAACCCCGACAAATCCCGCAACGTCCGTTCCAGCAAGGTGGTCTTGCCCGCACCAGGTGACGACATCAGGTTGAGAACCCGAACGTTCCTGGCCTGGAAAAATCCGCGATTCCTTTCCGCCTGCCGATCGTTGGCGGACAGCACCGACTGACGAACCTCCACCCGGCGGGTGGACGCGGTGTGACCGCCGTCTTCCGGGTTCGGTCCGGCGTGTTCCCCGGGCTGGTGCCGATGAACGTGCAGGTGCCCGTCCGCGTTTCGATGAACGTGAAACCCAGTTCCGCCCTCCTTACCGGTGGACAACCCAAAATCTTCTTCCCGGTTACAGCCGCACGATTCACACATAAAACTCCTGAGTTCGCCGTTGGATCTGGGGTTAAAGGACTTCCATCCGAGTCAATTCCAATTCGCGGCCGGAAAGGATTTCCGCATCCGGACTCTCGCAGTCCGGACAAACGAAAACCGCGTCGGACGGCTCGAATTCCCGTCCGCAGGTTCGACAGCGGCAGCGGACCGCCACCGGTTCGATTTCGATGCGGGCTCCGGCGGTGACCGCATCGGAGCCGCGCAGAACCTCGAAAGCGAAGCGAAGCGCCTCCGGAACGACACCCGAAAGCGCCCCGGCCCGAATCTGGATCAAGTCGATCCTCCTGGCTCCGGCGTTGGCCGCTTCGGAGCGCGCGATTTCAAGCATCTGCGCCATGAGACTGACTTCGTGCATATCGGGTAATTCAGATTTTCAACTTTACTCCGGGATACCATTCGCGTCCGGGCATCTATTGTTAAATACCATGCCTCGATTGTCGCCCCGGGCATTCCCTGGTACGGATAAAACACCTTTTTCCTTTTCCATCGCGCTCTTTCCCGGTTTGCTCACCACATGGAGGACGATCGTAAGAGGCGGGCGCAACTGACCTTTCGGTACGATCTGGTCCGGGGCGGTTGCCAGGGGTTTCTCGAAGCCGGAATGCAAACCTTTGTCCTGCTCATCGCGGTGCGGGTCTTCGACGCTTCTCCGATCATGAAATCACTCCTGGCCGGCGCCGGACCCTACGGGTTGCTGCTGACTCCGGTCAGCCTCTATCTCGTCTCACGTTTGCGTACGCCCGCGGCCCGGGCCGCGGGTTTCTTTCTGACCCTTGCCTGCACCGCCTTGCTGGTGTCGGCCTGGACGGGCAATCTGTACGTCTTTGTCGTGGCTACGGTGCTCGGGTACCTCCTTCTGCATCAGCAGGTGCCGTTCATGGTTCACATTTATTCCGACAACTACCACCCGAGCCGGCGAGGCTCCCTGCTGTCCAACAGCATCTTTATCGCCGTCCTGGCGTCCGCCCTGTTCGCCTATGCCGGCGGACGTATGCTGGATGCGGATCTGAACAACTACTCCTACATCATGCTGGTCCTCGCGGTCGCGTGTCTGGTGTCCGCCTGGGCGGTTTCTCGCATGCCCTCCAATCCGCTCACCGCCCAGGCGTCACGCAACCCATTCGGCAATCTCAGCCTGGCCTGGACGGACAAGGTTTTCGGCTGGATGCTCCTGATCTGGATGTTGATGGGCATCGGAAATCTCATGACGTTGCCGCTGCGAGTGGAGTACATGGCGCAACCCCGTTTCGGGATAAACGCCACCAATGCCCAGATCGCGCTGATGACTGCGGTTATCCCGTCGGTCTCGCGCCTGCTGACCACCCATATGTGGGGTTACCTTTTTGACCGTATCAACTTCATCGTAATACGCACCCTGCTGAACGGCTGTTTCCTGGTGGCGATACTCCTCTTTTTCAACTCCCAGAATCTGATTGTGCTCGGAATCGCCTCCGCCATTTTCGGCATCGGTGCGGCCGGCGGCCACATCGCCTGGAACCTGTGGGTGACCAAACTCGCCCCCGAAGGCAAAGCGGCCGACTACATGAGCGTGCACACCTTCACCACCGGCATACGAGGCGTTCTGGCTCCCTTTCTCGGGTTTTACCTAATCGCTCTCTACGCTCCCACCACCGTGGCGTGGTTCGCGGCGATTCTCATCGGCATCTCAATTGTAAGTCTCGGACCAGTGAGGCACCGGTTTTGAGGGAGGATCATAATTGCGCCACCGCGGGGGCGGCGACAGGGTCGGCGAGAATCAACTCGCCGGCCTCGAGTCCGGATTCGATGTGCACGTACTCACCGTCATCGCTCCCGATTTCGACCGGTCGAATCTCCGTCCCCTCAGCGGTGGCAACCCACACCTGATAATAATCCCCCGAACCGGCCACCGCGCTCAGGGGCACCTTGATCACGTCCTCAAGCTCGGCCACCACAATCTCCACGCGGCAGGTCATTCCTGTGCGCAGGCCCGCCGCATCCACTTGAATCTGCGTCTGATACACCACCAGGTCCGGATTTTGCCAAATGCTCTGGGCATCGGGAATCGGCGCGATACGAGTCACTCTTCCCTCGAAACGTTCTCCGGGACGGGCATCCACATACACCGCCGCCGGCATGCTGACCTCGATTTCGGTTAAACTGGATTCGTGGACCGACACATCGGCGATCATGCCGTCGGAAGCCGGAATATGCACGAGATCACGCCGTTGCCTGACCCTATCGCCCTCAGCCAGAGGCTCACGATTTCCGCGCCAGCCCGGATTGACGCTTGAATCATAGACCACCATGCCGGCCACCGGAGCCGTCATGCGACTTCTGTCGATCTGATCGCTAATATGATCCAGCCGGCGCTGCTCCTGTTCAAACCGCAACCGTCGGGCCCGGTAGTTGGCCTCGGCCTGAATGATATCCGATTCACCGCGCAACCGGGTTCGTTCCAGACTCTCGGCGGTTTCCTGAACCCCGCTCTCCAATTCCTGGAGATTGCGGTCATGGGTGTAGTCCTGAAACAAACGGTATTCGCTTTCGGCAAGATCCAGTGAAATCTGAGCCCGCTGCATGGCGATGCGGTCACCCTCCATTTCCAGTTCGGTGACGAAACCACGATCCGCCAACATTCGTGAATCTTCGTATTCCTGCTCGGCACGCACCAGTTCCTCGCGTGCGAGGTCGATATCGGAACGCATCTGCTCCACCGTCTGGTTGTATTCGCCCTCATCCCCAACGTAGACTTCGAGATCCATCCGGGCAAATCGCGCCGCCAACTCCGCTTCCGCGATTTCACTTTCGACCCGGCTGCGCGTCACTTTCAGTTCCTGCTCGGCCTGAATATAATTCGCCTCCGCGTTATCGACCGAAATCTCCTGACCCACCAGACGATCCTCCCACTCGCTGGCATCCAATTCGACCAAAAGGTCGCCCTCCTCGACGTAGGCGCCTTCATCTATAATCCAGAGAATCGTGCTTCGTCCTTCGACCCGATTGGTCACCGTCACGAGTTCACGGCTGCGCAACACGCCCGCTTCGGTCACCGTGATGGTCATATCGCCGCGTTGCACCTCGACCACGTCGTCAAGGTAGGAATCGGCCCCGGAGGAGGAGAGCCAGACAAATCCGGTGCCACCCACCAAAGCCAGAAGCAGAATCAGCGCTACCGGCCGGATGTAACCGGCCCAACTCCTATTTACCTGCTCGCCCGTATCTCGTCCGTCGTCCATAATATTCTCCGTTGCCATAATTCACGTTTCAGGTACGCCCGCGAGTGACACCGAAAGTGGTCGCGCGGACACAAACAGCGTCCAACCTACCCGCCCGCGGAGGAAAATCAATCTTTGGGGTTATTTCGCGCCGGGAACAAACCCGCGTTCGCTGTGGACGACGAACGCCACAAACCGTTCGGTTTCCGGGTGTTGCTCCAAACCTTGTGCTCGCAGGGCCTCCACAGCTTGCGACCGGTTCAGGCCCCGGCGGTAAAAAATCCGGTACGCCTCTTTGATGCGGGAAATCTGTTCCGGGCTGTATCCGGCCCGCTCCAGACCCACTTTGTTGTAGGAGCGGATCAAAGCGGGATTGCCATCGGCAATGAGATACGGCGGAACATCCTGCACAATCTTGGAACACCCTCCTATCATGGCCCGCGTCCCGATACGGCAGAACTGGTGAGCGCCGGACAAGCCGCCGAAAATGACGTGATCGTCCACCTGCACGTGACCGGCCAGAGTGGCGTTGTTGCTCATGATCACGTTGTTTCCTATCAGACAGTCGTGCGCCACATGCGAATAGGCCAGGAAAAGGTTGTCGTCACCGATCACAGTGAAGTCCCCATCGAACGTGGCCGCGTGAATGGTGCAGAATTCGCGGAAGACATTGCGGTCGCCGATCCGCAACCCCGGATTTCCCCCGCGATATTTCAGGTCCTGTGTCTTAAGGCCTAGGCAGGCATAGGGAAAGATCTCGCAATCCCGGCCAATCGAAGTCCGCCCCTCCACCACCGCATGGTGTCCCACACGCGTTCCCGCCCCGATCTGAACCGACACTCCGATATAAGCATAAGCGCCAACGGTGACACCCTTCTCCAACCGGGCGCCGGATTCAATTATGGCCGTGGGATGAATCGCCTCGCTGGTCATAACGGATTCATCATCATCTCAGGTGACATCACCCGGTTCCGCGATAAGGAACATCAATTCCGCCGAGGAAACCACCTTGTCATTCACCTTGCAGGTCGCTTCCGCCACGCCGATTTTATTTCCACGCGACTTGAGCAGTTTCACATCGATCACCAATTGATCCCCCGGCACGACGGCCTTCCGGAACTTCACTTTGTCGCAACTCATGAAGTAGGCCAGCTTGGCGGTATTCTTAATCTTGCGCAGCATCATGAGGCCGGCGGCCTGAGCCATGGCTTCGATCTGCAGTACTCCCGGCATGACCGGTTCACCGGGAAAGTGCCCCTGAAAGTACGGTTCGTTGATTGTCACGTTCTTTAGCGCGGTCAATCGATCATCTTCGGAAAACTCCACCACCCGATCAATAAGCACAAACGGATAGCGGTGCGGAACGGTCTCCAGAATCTCACCGATGGTGAGGGAAGTCGTCGTCGGATCCACCACTTTGGGTTTGCCCGGAGCCGGTTTCGTCTTCTTTGCTTTGCCGGCTTCGTCCATTCGTTCGAACAAGGCCTGGGTGAGCTCGGAATTCACCGCGTGTCCGGGGCGCATGGCGATGATGTGCGCCTTGATGGGGACTCCGAGCAGAAAGATATCACCGATAATATCGAGGATCTTGTGACGCACGAACTCGTCCTTGAACCGCAAGGGCTCCTTGGAAAGGATCTTGTCCCCTTTCAACACCACCGCGTTCTCCAGGCTGCCTCCGCGGATTTTACCCATCCTCAGCAGTTCCTCGATCTCCTCGTAAATGGTGAACGTGCGCGCCGCCGCCACCTGCTCCATGTAGGTCTCCGGATCGATTTCCAGCGAAAGGTGCTGGGTGTGCACCCCGCGGTCGTCGGTCGAGGTGCAGGAAATCTTCAAACCGTCGTAGGGCAGAGCCACCATGGAGGACGCGTTGCGACTCACGGAAACCGGGGCATCGAGCACATAATACTTGCGATCGGCGTCCTGTTCCACCGGCACCGCTTCCTTGATCGCCTCCACAAAGGGCCGCGCCGATCCATCCAGGATGGGCGGTTCGCTGGCGTTCATCTCGATCACCACATTGTCGATCCCGCAGCCGTGCAGGGCGCTCAAAACATGCTCCACGGTATGCACCTTGGTGTGACCGGACGACAGGGTCGTGCTGCGCACCAGGTCGGAAACGAGGGAAACGTGCGGCCGGATCTCCGGTTTGTTGTAAATATCGACGCGACGAAAAATAATCCCGTGTCCCGCCGGGGCCGGTTTCAGGGTTAGCGTGACGTCGTCGCCCGTGTGGAGGGCCTTTCCTTTTACGGTCACTTCCCGCTGAATTGAGCGTTGCTTCATGAAAATTCGATGGCTGAGAGAAAAGGGAAAACTTGTAACCGGCCCCGAAAACCATGTAAAGCACCATAATGACCGAAGAGATCAGGATCGGGTCGGGAGAAAAACTCCTGACATCCAGTGAAGCTGATGAACAAGGATTTAGGGTTTCGATTCGCCTGGAGGGCGACGCTTCCTGCCGGCTGCACTGGGGATTGAGCACCGGCCGGGGCGCCCCCTGGCAGCGTCCCGAAAAACCCTGCTGGCCCGACGGGAGCAAAGCATTCGCCGATGCCGCGGTGGAAACGCCTTTTTCCGAAGCGCCGGAGGGGGGACGCATCGAGTTCTCGTTCCCCAAAAACGTCGCCGGCCGCCTGCCCTGCCTGCAATTCGTGCTGCATTATCCGGAGAGCGATCGCTGGGACAACAACGGGGGCGGCAACTACGCCGTCCGAATCGTTCCCCGCGACCCCGCGGCGCCGCCCGAGTTCGTCGACCGGATCGTGGCGGCCGAAACCGGCAAGGGCTCCTGGACCCTGATGCACCGCTACAACCTCTGCCACGATCTTTTGGACGAAGCCTCCGACTCCGAAGCCGGCCTGGCGGTGCTCGTGGTCTGGATGCGATTTTCCGCCCTGCGGCAACTCGACTGGCAACGCAATTATAACACCAAACCCCGCGAGTTGGCCCACGCCCAGGACCGTCTCGGACACAAGCTCACCGAGGGGTTCCTTAAGCAACCGCAGCACGGCGAGTTTTTCCGCCTGATGCTCGGGTCGGCCGGGCGCGGAGGAGACGGACAAAAAATCCGCGACGAAATCCTTCACATCATGCACCGGCACCACGTCAAAGAGGTCACCGGGCATTTTCTGGAGGAGTGGCACCAGAAGCTGCACAACAACACCACTCCGGACGATATCGTCATTTGCCGCGCCTACCTGGAGTTCCTGCGCAGCGACGGTCACCTGGACCGGTTCTATCAAACCCTGGAGGAGGATGGAGTCACCCGCGAGCGCCTGGCGAACTACGAACGTCCCATCACCACCCCGCCCGACTTTCCAGGACACCTCAAGGACGCGCTCATCCACGACTTCGAGCACTTCCTGGGTCTCCTCCGGTCGATCCATTCCGGCACCGACCTGGACAGCGCCATCGACCGCGCGCAGTACCTCTTCGACGACGAGCACCGTCATCTCCTGCACGAGATCCGCGAGGATCGCTGGCGCGACGGCTCCCCGCTCGACGGCCTGCGGCGCATCGCCCGGGTCCGCTCCAGGCTGGCGGAGATTTTCCGTCACGACTCCGACATCAACCGGGGACGGGATGGGCTGTATCTTGACCTCGCGCTGGAGGAAGCGCTGCGCCTGGCGGTGGAGAGCCGAATCCAACAAGATTGGAGCGAAGACGAACTTCTCGCCCTCACCGGGGCGGCCCTGGAAAACGTGCTCCTGAGCCGCAACCTTCCCGAACTCGATCTGATCGCCCGGGAATGGAAAACCTTCTCACCGCCGTCATCGCTGGATCGCGAGGAAACCCTGCGTCTGGCGGCAGCCGTGGATCGTCTGCAACGGGTGCTCTCCGAGGATGTCGATCAGTGGTACCAGCGTTTGCAGCCGCTCGCGAAAACACTCGGCCAGGCCTTTGAGGCCGAGGCCTGGACCATCGACCTTTTCGCGGAAGCGGTGGTGCGCGGTCGTCCCGCCTTTGCGCTGACCCTCCTGGTGAAGCGCCTCGACACCGCGCTGCGGGAAAAGGCTGGCTCCGGTCCCTGGCAGTTGATCAGCCGCCGCGAGGCCGAAGGGCGTATAAAATGCGTCGCCACCCTGGCCGAGGTCCAGGGAACCCGGTTCGACGAACCGACCCTACTGCTGGCCGCCCAGGTGCGCGGTGACGAAGAACCTCCGCCCGGAGCCGTCGGCATCCTGACCAGGAGCAACGTCGATCTGGTTTCACACGTCGCGGTGCGCGCCCGCAACGTCCCGCTGTTTTTCGCCACCTGCCATGACGAGACCCTCTGGGAATCGCTGGAATCCCGTGACGGACAGTGGCTGCACGTCATTCCGGAACCTTCCGGCGACCTGCGCCTGGAGGAATCCAAGCCGCCGGAGAAACAAACCTCCGGCAAGCAGGCCGCCAAAAAGAAACGCGCCCGCATCGCCCAACCCGCCGTTTCCCATGAACCGCTCACCCTGGAAGCCTTCAGCGCAAAGAAGGTGGGCGGAAAGGCGCTCAATTTACAGAAGCTGTCCGGAAAACTGCCGAAAGGGCTCGAGGTTCCCGCTTCCGCCGCCCTGCCCTTCGGAACCTTCGAGCACATCCTCGAGGACGTCGCCAATAAAGCCTGCGCCCGCGACCTGGTCGCGGCGCAAAAGGAACTCGAATCCGCCCCGGAAAAGGCCCTGCCACGCCTCCGTTCGATCGTCATGGAACTGTCCGCACCCAAGGGTTTCCTGCCGCGACTGCACGAAGTCATGGAGGAATCCGGTATCGGCAAACCGGACGACTCCGACGCCGCCTGGCGGTGCATCAAAGGGGTGTGGGCCTCGAAGTGGAACGAACGCGCGTTTTTCAGTCGCCGCGCGCGCGGGATCCGCGAGGACGAGATTTTCATGGCGGTGCTGATCCAGCGCGCCGTGCCGGCGGAGTACGCGTTTGTCCTGCACACCGCGAATCCCTTTTCGGACGACGCCAATGAGCTCTACGGCGAAACCGCCCCGGGCCTGGGCGAAACCATCGTCGGCAACTACCCCGGCCGCGCGCTCGGTTTCACAGCGGCCAAAAAAGGCGACCCTAAACCACACATCCTCGCCTTTCCCTCGAAAAGCGTCGGACTCTTCGGAAACGGCCTCATTTTCCGCTCCGACTCCAATGCCGAAGACCTCGAAGGTTATGCCGGCGCCGGTCTCTACGACAGCCTGCTTTTCCCGGAACCGGAGGAAAAGCCCATCGACTACAGCGAAGACCGCCTGGTGCGCGATCCCGAGTTTCGACAGGAGTTGCTCACCGCCATCACCCGCGCCGGCATCGCGGTCGAAAAAGCCTTCGCCTCACCCCAGGACATCGAAGGCGCCTGGCACAACGGCCAATGCCACATCGTGCAAAGCCGCCCACAGATTCTTTAGCTCACGAGGTCCGGCATTCGCAACCGGGTTAACCGGAATGGCAAGGTTGAGGCGGTTTCTCGTTTGATGAAGTAACGATTCAGGGAAAATTGGGCTCACACGGAGGCACAAAGTCACGGAGATTTTTACAGGACCCACCTCCGTGAGCTCCGTGGCTCCGTGTGAGCCCAACTTCCGCTGTTATTGCCGGGTGGATTGGGGTGCCGGGTAAGCCGGCGCTAACTATTTCGCCGTGTAGGTGCGGCGGGGATACACGGCGGTGATTTTCAGGTTCGGGTGGCGACGGCGCTGGGCTTCCACAGCTTCGTCGATGCGATCCCGTGAATAACGTTCGGAGAGGTGGATGGCATAGAGGTGATCCACTTCCGTGTCGGCCGCCAGTTCGACGGCTTCCTCCAGGGTCATGTGGGTCTGCCGGGCCTCTTCGGCGGCGCGGTCCTCGGGATCGATAAAGGTGGCGTCGGTGAGCAAAATACCGCTCCCGCGCACATCCTCCGGGTCGCAGCGATTCATATCGCCGGTATAGGTCCAGAGGCGGGCGTCATACGGCTCCTCGTAACGGTACTTTTCCTCCGCCGGGGTGTCGCGGAGAATGGTGCCGATATCCGGCCGCTCGCGAAACTCCTCCCGCAGGCGTTTTCGCCTTTCCACCAAACGGTATCCAAGCGACAGCAAACGGGGATTGTGCTGCGTGCGGAAGGTCTCCAGCACCGTACGGTGATCCTCCGAGAGAGGAAGAATCGCGCCTTCGCGCACCGCCTCCCAGGTCAGGGGGTACCGCAGCCGGTTTCCCTGGGTGGCGCGGATGAATTCCTTCATGGAGAGGATGTGGCGGTCCTCGGCGGGATAATAGATGGTCAGGGGACGAAACGGATCTCCCACCGATCGGTTGCGGGCGTTGATCAGCGTGGGAAGGCCGGCGATATGGTCGGTATGTCCGTGAGTGAGACAGACCCGATCAATGCCGAAAACCCGCTTGCCCAGCGACGAGGCCGCGCCCTCGCCACAATCGAAAAGCGTGTGGCAGGTGGTGTGGAAGATCCATGTGGCGTAAAGCCCGGTGGAATAAATCTGAAACTGCACGCCTCAATAACTCCGGCCTTCAAGATTCTCGTAGTAATTGATAAAGGCTTTGTTCACCACCTTGTAACCGCCGGGAGTCGGGTAATTGCCGGTGAAATACCAGTCTCCGCCGTGTTCCGGCAATGAGTGGTGCAGATTTTCAATAGTCTGAAAAATAACCTGTACCTCCCCTTTCCAACCGTTGTTCCGGGGGCGCACCAACCGGGAAATCCTGGCGGAGATCTCCTCGGCGGAAAAGGGCGCGTAAATGTCCTTCACCCGGTTCCGGATCTCCCCGGTCGGTTTTTCGACCTCCTTGAGGCAGGCGCGGTAAACCTCCTGAATGAGATCCTTCATACCCCGCTCCTTGATCAGGGCGATGGCCGCTTCGAAGGCGATAAACTTGCCGAGTTCCGACATGTCGATCCCGTAACAGTCCGGGTACCGGATCTGCGGGGCGGTGGAAACAATAACGATTTTACGTGGATTCAGCCGGGAGAGAATCTTCAGGATGGAAAACCGGAGTGTGGTGCCGCGGACGATGGAATCATCGATACAGACCAGGGCGTCCTCTGGGCTCACCACACCGTAACTGATGTCGTAAACGTGCGACGCCAGATCCTTGCGCCATTTTTCCTGGCTGATGAAAGTACGCAGCTTGATATCCTTGTGCGCCACCTTCTCGGATCGGGGCCAGTTGGCCATAATGAGCCGGTCCAGCAGTTCGGGAGTTATCGCTCCTTGGCGGGAAGCCTTCAGGATCTCCTCCTTGACTTGCTCCCGGCGGCGGTTGCGAAGGACCTCCATCATCCCATAGTAAGCCGTTTCCGCGGTGTTGGGAATATAACCGAATACCGCCCGGTCGAGGTCGTTGTCGATCGCCTGAAGGATCTGATCGGTCAGCGCGCCCCCCAGGGCCTTGCGCTCCCGGTAGATGTCGGGATCGTTGCCGCGGGAGAAATAAATTCGTTCGAAGGAGCAAGGGGTTGGCTTGACCGCTTCCGCGTAGGGCTTCTCGTGAAGTTCGCCGTCGGCCTTCATCATCACCACATGCCCGGGACGCACGGAATGCACCTCCCCGGCCTCGACGCTGAAGACGGTCATCAGCGGCGCCCGCTCGGAAGCGACGGCCAGCACTTCGTCGTCGACGTAGTAGTGGCACGGACGAATGCCCCGAGGATCGCGCAGGGCGAACGTATCTCCGTTTCCGATACAACCCACGATGGTATAACCGCCATCCCACTCCCTCGAAGCCTCGGCGATGATGCGGGAGGGGTCGATTTCACGACCGAGGGCCTCCACCGCGTCCACCCCGTTCAATCCATTGCTTCGGTGTTTCTCGTACAACCGGTCGTGTTCGACATCGAGGTGGTGACCGACCTTCTCCAGCAGGGTCTGCGTGTCCGAATCGTAAATCGGATGCTGCCCCATTTCGATCAAACGGTCGTTGAGCTCGGGTGTGTTGGTGAGATTGAAATTTCCGGCGATGACCAGGTTCTTGGCCGGCCAGTTGCTCTTGCGGAAATAGGGATGACAGGATCCCATACTGTATCCGCCGAACGTGCCGTATCGGAGGTGGCCCAGGTAAACCTCGGCGCCGAAATCGAAGTTCTCCTTTACGCTGGCCGGGAACTCCGGGTGCACATCGCCGGATTTGACCAGTTTCTCGTAGTCTCTGAGCAAACTGCGGAAAATGCGATCCAGCGGATTGGTTTTGATGTTGCGCGCCCGGAAAATGTACGGCTTGCCGGCCGGCATGCCCAGCTTCATCGCCGCCACCCCGGCGCCATCCTGTCCCCGGTTGTGCTGCTTTTCCATCAGGAGGAAAAGACGGTGGAATCCGTAAAGGGGATTGCCGTACTTCTCCTGGAAATACTCCAGGGGTTTGCGCAGGCGCACGATGGCGACGCCGCATTCGTGTTTGATCGGATCGCTCATGGATTCAATCGGGCAGGCCGGGCAGCCGCATGGCGTCCGGTATGGCACGCTCCCATTTTTCCTTCAAGGCTTTGACCTCCCACTGACAGGCGAGGTTTTTCTCCGGACAGGAGACCGACAGTAACGGCCCGGAGGTCACCGCTCCGATCATCAACGCCGGCACCTCCGCCTCTTTCGCCCGCTCCAGCAGCGCCTCGGCTTCCGCCTCCGGCACCGCCAGGATCACCCGTCCCTGGCTTTCGCCGTAGAGTATGGCCTCGGGACGGATCCGCTCGTCCACTCCGGACAGTTCCAGGTCGGCGCCCAGTGGGGAGTCGCCGAAAAGCATTTCGGCAACGGCCACCAGCATGCCGCCTTCGGAGAGATCGTGGGCCGCCGTGACCCGGCCCTCGCGGATACTTTGCAGGATAAAGGCGTGAAGGCGTTTTTCGCCCTCCAGATCGACCGCCGGGGCATCGCCGGTTTTGAGGCCGTGACCCACCTCCAGGAACAGGCTGCCGCCCAGTTCATGGGGATATCCGCCCAGAAGCACCAGCCGGTCGCTGGAGCGGCGGCAGAATTGCCGGGTTACATGGGCCGGATCCTCGATCAGCCCCGCCACGGAAACCACCGGAGTGGGATCGATGGCGCCATCTCGATTTTCGTTATAAAGGCTGACGTTGCCGCCCGAGACCGGCACATCGAAGGCGCGGCAGGCATCCGCCAATCCGCGCACCGATTCCTTCATCATGTAGAACACCTCGGGTTTGTAGGGATTGCCGAAGTTGAGGTTGTCGGTCATTCCCAGGGGTGAAGCTCCGCTGCAGGCCAGGTTTCGCATACATTCGACCATGGCGATCACCCCTCCCCGGTAGGGATTCAAGTAACAGTAGCGACCGTTGCAATCGTTGGCGATGGCGACCAGTTTCTCCTCGTCGCCCAGCCGCAAACGGACCACCGCGGCATCGCTTCCCGGTTCCACCACGGTGCCCGCCATCACCATGTGATCGTACTGCTGGTAGACCCAGCGTTTGGAAGCGATCGTCGGATGGGCCAGAAGGTCGGGCAGGACGCCGTAAAGGGCTTCCGACGTCGGCGCCGGCAGACGGTCGGGAGTCCAGGCGCGGGTTTCCCGGAGGTATTCCGGTTCGCGGGCCTCGCGCTGGTAAACCGGCCCTTCATCGGTGAGCAGTTTGGCCGGAATGTCGGCCACCACAGTGCCGTGATGCCGCACCACCATACGGTCGCCCTCGGTGACCTCGCCGACCTGTTCCGCGTGGAGGTCCCACTTTTCAAAGATGGCTTCAATCTCTTTTTCCCGGCCCCGCTTTACGATGACCAGCATACGTTCCTGACTCTCGGAGAGCATGATCTCGTAGGAGTTCATGCCCGTCTCCCGCTGCGGCACCCGGTCGAGTTCGATCTCGATCCCGGCGTTGCCCCGGGCCGCGGTCTCACAACTGGAACAGGTCAGCCCGGCGGCGCCCATATCCTGGATCCCCACCACCAGCCCCGGCACCGCCATCATTTCCAGGCAGGCCTCCATGAGCAGTTTTTCCATGAACGGATCGCCCTTCTGCACCGCGGGCCTATCGGCCTGGCTCTCTTCGGTCAATTCACGGGAAGCGAAGCTGGCTCCCCCCAATCCATCGCGACCGGTCGAGGCGCCGACGTAATAGACCGGGTTGCCCACGCCGGACGCCGCGCCGCGTTTGATCTGGTCGTGGCGGAGCACGCCCAGGCAAAGGGCGTTGACCAGAGGATTTCCCTCGTAGCTGGGATCGAAGTAGATGTCTCCGCCCACGGTCGGGATCCCCATGCAGTTGCCGTAGTGAGCGATACCGGCGACGACCCCGCGGAAGATGTGACGCACCGTTTCCGACTCCAGGCTGCCGAAACGCAGGGAGTTGGTCAGCAACACCGGGCGTGCGCCCATGGTGAAGATGTCGCGAATAATACCTCCCACCCCGGTGGCCGCTCCCTCGAAAGGTTCCACCGCGCTGGGGTGATTGTGCGATTCGATTTTAAAGGAGATGGCCCAGCCGCCCCCGATGTCGATCACGCCGGCGTTTTCCTCACCCGCTTTGATCAGAACCCGGCCATACGGCGGGTCGGAGTGGGCTTTGTCGGTAGGAAACTGTTTCAGGAGCGGACGCGAGTTCTTGTAGGAGCAATGCTCCGACCACATGACGCTGAAGATGCCCAACTCGGTCAGGGTCGGTTCGCGGCCGAGTTCGGTCACGATTTTCGCGTACTCCTCAGGCAGAATACCATGTTTCTCCACCAGATCGGCGGTGATCTCCACATTGAGCACCGGGTCCGGATTGGGAGGCAATTTTTGTGATACGGTCATAACGATCGGATCTCCGCCGGCATCAAACACCCACCTCGGGCCGGGTCCCGGCCGCGGCCGCCAAAACGGCTTTGAGCACGGGGATGCCGTCCCGGCTCGGATGAAAGTCTTCCACCGCCCGCTCCGGATGCGGCATCATGCCAAAAACGTTTCCGCGCCGATTGCGAATGCCGGCGATATTGTCCATGGAGCCGTTGGGATTTTCGAGCAGGGAGGAGCCGCCGGTGCTTCGCGGGAGGTAGCGGAATAAAATCTGTTCGTGGCGGCGCAGCGCCTCCAGGCCCTCCGGGTCGATCAGGTAGTTTCCCTCCCCGTGCGCCACCGGGATCAACAAACGTTCGCCCAGGCGCTCGCGGTTGAAGAAAGGCCCGGCGTCTTCCACCCGCAACTCCACGGTCCGGCAGCGAAACTCGAGGCATTCGTTGCGAATGAGCGCTCCCGGCAACAAACCGGCTTCACAAAGCACCTGAAAACCGTTGCAGATCCCCAGCACCACGCCGCCGTTGTCGGCAAACTCGCTCACGGCCCGCATGATTGGGGAAAAACGTGCGATGGCGCCGCAACGCAGGTAATCGCCAAAGGAAAAACCACCGGGAAGCACCACCAGGTCGGCGTCGCCCAGGGACGTGTCCTTATGCCAGATCAGCCTGGCGGGTTGGCCCAGAGCGCCGGAAAACGCATGCACGGCGTCCCGGTCGCAGTTGGAACCGGGAAATTGAATGACAGCCGTCTTCATGCGCCCGTCGGCTCAATGGCCCAGCGGTAGTCCTCGATCACCGGATTGCTCAGGAGATCGCGGCAAATCTTGTCAACCGAAGCGTTGAAGGCCTCGTCCGGCTCGCCGTCAAGCTCCAGTTCGATTACTTTGCCCATGCGGACATTCTTAAGATTCTGAAACCCCAGACTGGTCATGGCATGCGCGACCGCGGCGCCCTGCGGGTCCAAAACGTTTTTCTTCGGTGTCACGAATACAGTGATCTTCACGTTACCCAAGAATGACACCCGCGCTGTTCTCACCGTCAAGGTAAAAGTCTAAATTTACCCCCCCCGGAAGCGGAATGCCGTCAACGGTCGAGAAGATCGACATCCACCACTTCGCCCGGCCGCACCTGGAGCGTGGGCGGCAGACTGATAAGAATGGGCAGACCCGACTGGTAAACATTCACGAACGGTCGCTCCAGCGCCGGGGCCAGAGGTTCGATTTGCGGCCCCACGGCCAGAATCTGACCGGTTCCCTCGGATTTGCCAGCGTTGCGCGCCCGCACCCGGACCTCGCGACCCACCTCGGGATCGAATCTCAGAGGCGGCTGGAGATAAGCGACCACCCTTTCCGGGACCGGAGAGCGAATGGTCAGGACCGGTTCGCCCTCCGTCAGGTGCCCCCGATTAGCCCGAACCACTTCGGAAACGGTTCCTGAGATCGGCGCCACCAGCGGCACCGGACGAAGCTCCGCCTCGGTGAGATTCAGACGTTCCTCGTGCCAGGCCAGGGTGGCGGAGATCACATCGGAAACCCCGGTCCGGTTCTCGTCAGGTCCGTGCCCGAGCCCTTCGAGGGTTCGTGTGATCTCCTCGATCAAACGCTCTTCCTCAGCGACCATGGCCCGCAGGACATCGGCCTCCTCACGCGCCTGCTCGAAAGCTTCCTCCGAGACCGTTCCCTGTTCGAAAAGACGGGTGTAACGCGCGTCGGCCCGCTCCGCGCGATCGAGCTCGATGCGCCGGATCGCAAGACCCGCTCGCCGGTCGAGCAGGTCGAGTTTCAATTCTTCGAGTTGCAACAGATTGCGTTGCCGATCGAGCACGGGATCGAACCAGCCCAGACGGGTCATTTCGATTTCCTTGCGCAAGATAGCCAGGGAGGCGTGCAGGACATCGGGCGGGGTGCGGATGACCCGTCCGATCACCTCGCCCGCCGACACCTCGTCGAAACGGTTGACAAACAGCTCGGCCAGGGATCCGGACACCGGCGCGGTGACGACTTCCATGGCGCCTTCCACCTGGCCGGTCATCGCCCCTGGAGCCGTCTTTTCCTTCCAGAGCAGCAAGGTCGCCGCGATCACGGCGATAAAAACGATAAACGGCAGAGCCTGAACGCGAAATTCGCGCCACTTCACGCTCAGCGGCATCGGGATCGGTGCGAGCTTGGTATTCTTCATGACTACAATTCGGATTCATCCTGGGCGGTCAACCCGGTTACCCGGGCGGTCCCGGGCAACGCGCGCACTTCGCTGAAAAGGTCCTCCAACCGCGAAGGGTCCCGAAGAAGAAGCCGGTAGGAAAGGTCGGTACCCTCACCCTCATCGTGCGCCCGCTGGCTGGCGCAATGGGCACGGCGGCTGTGCCGGCGCAGGAGCTCGGACAAGGCGTTAAGTTCGGTCAGGGGCCGGTCCCAGCGAAGATTCAGCACCAGATCATATCTTTGCCGGCTGCCGAAATAGGAGTACCGGAGATAAATGAGAATTCCGGACATAATGATCAAACCGATCACCGCCGTGCCGTGGCGCTGCGTTCCGCAGGCCATGCCCACGGTTATTCCGGCGAGGATGTAACACGTGTCCAGCGTATCCCGAAGAATATTACGGAACCTGACGATGGCGAAAAGCGCCATCAATCCGAAGGCCGTGATCAGGTTGTCCGCCAACACCGTCATGACCATCGCCACCAGAAACGGGATAATCACGAGCGAGTTCACGTAGGAACGCGAATAGGAAAGCCCGCTGTGAGTCAGCATGTAAACCCAGGCCAGCACCTGACCGCCCAAAAAGGCGAGCAAGAGCCCGAGGACCAACATTGGCATATTGACCGGATCGTGGGTGAGATCTCCCGATATTAGCTGCTCAATCATGTCGAAGTGGGCGATTGGTATTCACCGAACGCGAGGCCGCTGGGCCGAATTTTTCGCGCCCGCTCCCGGCCGAAACCACTGCCGGTGGGACGATATCCCTGGTTCAAAATATGCTTCTCCTCCATAAGCTCCACCCCGTCAACATACTTGGCTGCCGAAGTCTGACGCAAGCCGAAGACTCTGACCAAATCGGCGAACCAATCGGGGAAACGTCCGGTGAATTTCAATTCGAGGACCACCATGTCACCAAAAACAAACACCGGATCGTCCATCTCCGCCACCAATCGCGCGGTGGGTTCCGGGCAACTGCGAACCTTTCGGTCCATAGTGACCCGCACCGAATTGCCTCCTCCGCTCGGCATCCAGGCTTCCCTCAGGTAGGCGACGTGCACCCGCGGACGGGCGCGCAGTTCGTTGACGTACTGAACGAAATTTTGCAGCGCGAAGAGGTGTTTGGGATCGTCGGAAGCCATCTGGGCTTCCTCGGGCAGCTGTCCGGCCAACACGGTATCCACCGCATCGCGGTGAATCGCGCCGCGCTGCTTGCTGATCGTGTTGTCGTGCCGGCTCTTGATTTCGCAATACACCGGAGCCCCCGGACGGTTTTCGTAGAAACGCAAGCGGAGTTTGAAACGGTTCTTGTCTCCGTTGATCGTGCGCTGGTAGAGCGTGTAAACGTCCGAATCGAGATAGAGGCTGTGCACCGGGTAGGATAAATCCGGGCGGGTCGCCGCGAATTCGTCCAGCTCCAAATAAGACGCCACAAAATCACGGATGGCTAAAGCCAGGTTGTTTTGGATTATATACTTGAGCTCGAAACGTTGGGACTGAAGGCGATCACGGGACATAATTAAAAAAATTCGTAATTGGACGCCAGCGGGTTACGAACCGCGCATAAGAAATCGTACTCCGGTCACGGCGGGGTGCGGTCTACGATCAGCGAAAATGTTACGAAATAGTGACATCTGGACGTGGCAATCAAGCGTAAAGGCTGAGCCTCCAACGATTCAGCCGCAACAGGTGACACCCGACCTGCCTGGGCAAGGCTATCACCTGCAACGCGGTTTTGACGCATTCAGTGTGCCTATAATCCAATCTAACAGTAATTTTACCTCCCTGATCCAAGATCTTTCGAAAGATCTGTCAACCAGGGCTTGTCACCGATGCTGATCGTTTGTGCAATAGTCCGCATGTCAACCACGGATCCGAACGAAGCCCTTCGGCGTCATTTCGCCTTCGAACGTTTTCGCCCGCCCCAGGACGAGGTGGTCGACGCGATTCTGAACCGTCGCGACACCTTGGTGATCATGCCCACCGGAGGCGGTAAATCGCTCTGTTATCAATTGCCCGCCCTGCTGCTGCCGCATGTAACGCTGGTCGTTTCGCCCCTGATCGCATTGATGAAGGACCAGGTCGACGCACTTCGGGCCAAGGGTCTGCCGGCGGCGTTGCTCAACAGCACGCAAACGGCGGCCGAACAGCGGGAAACCTTGGAGGCCATGGCACAGGGGAAGCTGAAGCTGGTCTACGTCGCGCCGGAGCGCTTTCGCAGCCGCGCCTTCATGGGGGCGCTGTCCCGAATCACCGTTTCGCTCTTCGCGGTCGACGAAGCGCACTGCCTGTCCCAATGGGGCCACGACTTTCGTCCGGACTACCTACGCCTGGGCGCGGCCCTCCAGCACCTGGGGCACCCGCCGGTGGCCGCGTTCACCGCAACGGCCACCCCGGATGTGCGTGAGGACATCAGGAAACACCTTGCCCTGCGAGACCCCGCGGTTTTTGTCTCCGGATTCGCCCGCCCCAATCTCAGTTTCAAAGTGGTGCAAACGTCGTCTGAGGACGAAAAATACCGTTTTCTCCACAGCCTGATCCGCACTCACCGCAAGGGAATCGTCTATTGCGCCACCCGCAAGCGGGTCGAATCGGTGGCCGCCAACCTGGAGACCGACGGCTTTTCCGCCCTCGCCTACCACGGCGGCATGGACGACCGCGAGCGGGAGCGGATCCAAAACGCCTTCATGCGAAAGGAATCGGACCTGGTGGTCGCCACCAACGCCTTCGGCATGGGAATCGACCGCAACGACCTGCGTTTCGTGCTGCATTTCGAAATGCCCGGCAGCGTGGAGGCGTACTATCAGGAAGCCGGGCGGGCGGGTCGCGACGGCCTTGCTTCGGAATGCCTTTTCCTCTTCAATTTCGCAGACAAACGCACCCAGGAATTCTTCATCGAAGGGCGCAATCCCGAAATCTCCACCGTGCGGGCCGTTTACGACACCTTGCGGTCGGCAGCGGACAATAGCCACGAAGTCCTGCTCTCCATCGACGACCTGACCGAACGGCTGCCAGGAAAGGTAAACCCAATCGCGGTCTCGACTGCAATCGCCATTCTGGGACGCCACGGTTGCCTGGAGCGCTTTGATGTCCCCGGAAAACGGATACGGGGAACGCGTCTTCTTCGTCCCGAGGTTTCCGCCCTTGGTCTGGAACTCGACGCCGCCACCCTCGCGAAGAAGCGTCAGGCCGACGAAGCCCGCCTGCGTTCCGTCATCCAGTACGCTTACGAACACAACACGTGCCGTCAGCAATGGATCCTTCGCTATTTCGGAGACCGCGATCTCCAGCTTTGCGGGGAATGTGATGTCTGCCGCGCCGATCGCGCCGAGAATCACCGGCCCGGCGACGACAACGAATCCCTGATCGCCCGCAAAGCCCTGAGCGGTGTGGCGCGGATGTGCGACCGGCTGGGTGACCGCGAGTGGCGGCCGCGCTTCGGCCGAGCCCGGATCATCCAATGCCTCCTGGGCAGCAACGCCGCCCCGATCCGACAGGCGGGGCTGGACCAACTCTCCACCCACGGTCTGCTCAAAGCGGAAGGAAAAGACTATCTCAATGCTTTGTTCCGGGAATTCGAGCGGGCGGGTTTCGTTTATACCACTGACGGCGACTACCCGCTGCTCGGCCTGACCGACGCCGGCGCCCGCGTCATGCAAGGCGAAGCCCCCTGCACCCTCGCCTGGCCGGAACGCGATGCTCCCGCCAGGAAAAGCCGGACGCCGGATAAAAGCGGCCGGACGCCGGACGCCTCATCCGCACCGCCCGATGCGGATCTCCTGACCAAACTCAAGCAAAAGCGAAGCGAGCTGGCCGCAGCGCGCGGCGGACAACCGGCCTACGTGATCCTGACCAATCACGCCCTCGAAGAACTCGCGCGTCGCCGCCCGGCCCGTCCGGAAGAAGCTCTCGATATTCCCGGAATCGGCGAAGCCAAGGTGAAAAAGATCATTCCCACCTTCCTGAAAATCATCCACAAACACGAAGCCTCGGTTCGACACGCCGCTCGACCCGATCCGGCCGGCCCTTGAAAGCGATTGCTCGTCCCTCGCTCACCTTTACCCCTCTGAATACCGGCCGCCGACGAAGGCGACTGCCGGCAGCCGGCGCGAAAAGGATTCAATTCGTACGGATTTTAGGCAATAAAAGGCGCATGATCTCGTCCCGGTCATTCATACGCATCGTTTTTTTGACGCCGGTCGTTCTGGCCGCCGGCTGCGCGACGGGACCGGAGCCGGGAACGCCGGTGGCGCGCCACGGAGATGAAATCGTCGCCGCCGGCCAGTTCTTTCGCACCGGCACTCCGGTGGTGTTATGGCTCGACCCCGGCGGCTATGACGCCTACCGAACAGAGCGGCGTTTCGGTCCGCGGGAGGAGTCGGGATTCCGCGAAGGGAATTCCGGTCCCGCTTCTCCCAACCGGTACAATCTGCGGCGGGACGGGCTCAGCGAAGAGGAGATCGAGCGCGTGCGGGGCGGCGGTTGGGACCTGCCGCTGCTGCAACGGGTGGTCGACCAGGTCGTTTTCCATTACGACGCCGCCGGCACCAGCCGGGAATGCTTCCGCATCCTGCACGACGTGGTGGGATTGAGCGCCCACTTCCTGGTCGACCTTGACGGCACGATCTACCAGACTCTCGACCTCAAAGAGCGGGCCTGGCACGCCACCTCATCCAACAGCCGCTCGATCGGCATCGAGATCGCCCATATCGGCGCCTACCCGCCGGACGCGGCGGAACCCCTCGACGAGTGGTACATCCGGTCTGCGGAAGGAGAAACCCGCATCGTGCTTCCGGAGCGGCTCGGCGACGGCGGTATCCGCACCCCCAATTTCATCGGCCGGCCGGCGCGCGACGAACCGATCACCGGCAGGATCCACGGCATGGAACTGCTCCAGTACGACTTCACCCCGGAGCAATACGAGGCATTGAGTAAGCTTACCGCCGCGCTTTGCCAAATCTTTCCCCTGGTTGCCCCCGACTATCCACGGGATGACGACGGCAATCTGATTCAAGGCAAACTGCCGGACGAAGAACTGCGCGAATTCCGCGGACTACTCGGGCACTTTCACATTCAGACCAACAAGGTCGATCCCGGACCCGCATTCGATTGGGATCGAGTGACGCCTTGATCCGGGAATAAGATCGATCTGTCTATGCCGCCAACGCGTTTCTCCATCGGCGACGGGTCGTTGTGGCTCAGGGGTTAAACATACCTCGACGTATTCATTAAGGCATTTCTTTTCGCTTGGCATTCGCCATTTCCCCTGTCATGATCTAAACCGTTACTTCTACGGAACTTTATTCTGTTTTACCGGGTAACATCCATCAATCGAAGGAGTCGACGCTATGAGTGATTACGAACGTAGGGACACATCTGAAAACGAGGACCGCCCGGCCATCGGTCAGGCCGCGGCCGCATTTGTCATCGGATTAGTGCTCGCAGGAGTCGTCCTGTATTTTACCATGATTGCGCCGCGAAGCGCCGAAAGGCAGGAGGCACGCGAAACAATTGAACAACTGGAAGCGGATCTTTCGCGGCTCGACGGCCGCGATGCCGAGTTGCAGGCAACCGTGGCGGAACTCGAGTCCGAAATGGAAGCGAGCCGCGATCAGCTGCTGGCCCTGCAGGCGGAGAACGAGCGGTTGGAGGACGAACTGGCGACAGCCCGCGCACAGGGGGCAACGCACGCGGAAACCGTCGAAAGACTCGAATCCGAGCGGGCCGAACTGAGCGCGGCCATTGCGACTCTGGAATCATCAATCGAGCAAGGGGAAGCTGAACGGGAAGCCGTCGAAGCGGAACTGCGTGCGCTTCAGGCGGCATTGGAGGAACGCGAAACCGAGATCGAGGAAATCAGGGAGGCCTACCTGGTCGCCGTACGCGAAGCCGAGCGCGCCGAAACCGAACGGGACGAATTGCGTCAACAGATGGAAAGGGAAATCGCGGTAATTGAGGAACGTGCCGCCGCCCTGCGGCCGCAACCCACCGCACCGGCGCAACCCGAGACTTCGGCGCAACCGCACCGATACATCGTTCTGCTCACCGCGTTCCATGAGGCCAGGCAGCACGGAATCCGCGCGGATGACCCGCAAAGCGCACGCGCCGCCTTCGCTCGAGCCGGCGAAATCCTCGATACCATCGAAGCCGAGTTTCCGGAGCGGTCCGTCGAACGGTTGCGTCGGGATCTGCAGTCACTGGAAGCCGGACTCTAAAATGCCGGTCGTCTCTACAGGGTTCGGAGTTCTTAATTGCCAGGTCCAATCAACAGGTCCAGTGTTGTAGCGACGTCGGTAACGATTGGCATGAAACAAACGGATTTCGGCAAAGGGCTTTTTTATCTTCTTCTCTCGGTTTTTGTGGCGATGGGGTTCTTCTCCGCGATCTTCCTGCAGCAAACCTACCGTGAGTTGGCCAACCTCCGGGAGAGGCAGGAACGCAATGCCCGTCAACTCGAACTGGCCGAGCGTGAACTCGCGTACAAGGAAGTTTACCATCGTAATCTGCAGGACAATCCCGAATTCGTCGAACGAGTGGTGCGACAGAAACTTGGATACGCCCGGCCGGGTGAGCTGCTCTTCCGATTCGACTCCCGCGAACGTTGAACGGCATTCAAAGATTGAAATCCAAACCAAAGAATCGCAGACCCTGTTACGGATGATACGGTTCTTAGCAGCGGCGTGCTTCCTCGTTTCAGCTTTGCTCCCGGCTGTTCCGCTCCACGGTCAGCAGGAAGGGACCGATTACCCGCGAGCCCCCCGCGAGTTCCGGGGCGTCTGGGTGACCTCGCTGAAAAACCTCGACTGGCCCTCGCGGCCCGGCCTCAGTTCCAGAGAGCAGCAGGAGGAACTGATTGCCATCCTGGATCGGGCTCGCAGTCTGCATCTCAACGCGGTGATTCTGCAGGTGCGCTCTATGGGCGACGCAATGTACCCGTCGGAACATGCGCCCTGGTCCCACTTTCTAACCGGAGAGATGGGACGCGCTCCCAATCCGGGTTACGATCCCCTGGCGTTCGCCGTACGCGAAGCGCATCGGAGGGGACTGGAAATCCACGCCTGGATCAACCCGTATCGGGTGCATCATGACGTCGGCACGGTCGAGGTCAGTCGCAATCACATAAGCCGGACCCGCCCGGAGCTGGTTCGCCGTTACGGGAACCTCCTGTGGCTCGATCCCAGCGAACCGGCAGTCCGCGAACACGTCCTCAACGTGGTGCGCGAACTGGTCCGGAAATACGATATCGACGGGATCCATATCGACGATTACTTCTACCCCTGGCCGATCGCCGGCACCGATTTTCCGGACAGCGCCAACTGGGACCGTTATCGCCGGGCGGGCGGCGATCTGTCCCGCGGGGATTGGCGCAGGAATAACGTCAACGAACTGATCCGCCGACTCTACGAGACCGTCAAACAGGAAGACCCAAAGGTCAAGGTGGGCATCAGTCCCTTCGGCATCTGGCGCCCCGAGAACCCTCCGGGAATAACGGGTTCCGACCAGTACGCAATGTTGTACGCCGACCCCAAACTGTGGTTGAACCGGGGCTGGCTGGATTACCTGGCGCCGCAGCTTTATTGGAGCATCACTCAGGAGCGCCAATCCTTCCCGCGCCTCCTGGAGTGGTGGCACTCGCAAAACACGCGCAACCGTCACATTTGGCCGGGGCTGGCCACCTGGAGGGTGACCGACGCCAACTGGCCCACCCGGGAAATCATCAACCAGATCAGCCTGACCCGCCAACAGTCCGGAAGCGCCGGACACATCCACTTTCGCCAACGCTGGTTGCAGGAGGATCTGGGCAACATCGCTACCGCCCTGCGCACATCGGCCTATCGTGGACCGGTGCTCGTGCCCCCCACTCCCTGGCTCGGTTCCGAGGCGCCGCCGAGACCGCGGGTACGCTTTGAAGTCACCGGCGACAATGCCGAAGGCCGCCTGCACATCAACTCGTCGGGGACTGAAGACCTCCGGTTGTGGGCGCTCTACAGTCGCCACCGCGATGGCTGGCGGTTGCACCAGGTGGTGCCGGCCTACCAACGCGCGGAGGCTGTGATGCGTATTCCGCCAACCTCGACGGGTATCTCCCACCTGGCAGTCACCGCCGTCGACCGGTTGGGCAACGAAAGTGAGCCGGCCGCGGTTCGGTTGCGCTGAAATTCAGCTCACAACGTTCCGCGGTTCGCCGCGTTGAAACGCATCAAGGTTGGCCAGGGTTTCCTCCAGCAGGCGCCGCCGACTTTCCCGTCCCGACCAAGCCATGTGCGGCGTGACGATGCAGTTGGGAACGTCGCGCAGGGGACAGTCCTCCGCCATCGGCTCCTTCCGCAACACATCCACCGCCGCGCCGGCGATTATCCCCTCATCCAACGCTTCGGCCAAATCCGCCTCGTCGACCAGACCTCCGCGGGCGGTGTTGACCAGGAAGGCGGTTCGTTTCATTCGGCGCAGAGATTCGGCGTTGACCAAATCCGTGGTTTCCTCCGTCTGCGGACAATGCAGGGTGACGACATCGGAGCGCTCGAAGATGTCCTGTGTGTCGGCCCACTCGAAAGGATAATCGGGAGCGTCGCGCCGCCGACGGGCCGAAGCCAGAACGCGGGCGCCCAGGGCCGCGACGGTCGCCCCCACACGTCGTCCGATCTGCCCAAAACCGACAATGCCCACCGTTTTACCCTCCAACTCCACCAGGTCGCCCTTCCAGTAGGAAAAGCGGGACGAACGGACCCAATCCCCCGCGCGCACCGAGGAATCGTGAGCCCCGACCCGGTTGCAGAGTTCGAGAATCAGCGCCACCGCATGCTGTGCTGTGGAGGCGGTGCTGTAGGCGGGCACGTTACAGACGGTCACGCCGGCGGCCCGGGCGGCGGTCAGATCCACGTTATTGAAACCGGTTGCCAGGACCGAAATGAGGCGAAGCGAAGGCAAGACGGAAAGTTCGGGACCGAGGAGAGGAACCTTGTTGCTGAGAACAACATCGGCGCCGGCCGCCCGCTCGACAACCGCATCCGTTTCATAGGGAGTGAGCGGATATAACGTCAGGTACCCCTTTTGCCGGAAAGGCTCCCAATCCGCTTCCTCCATTCCCAGGGTCGCCGCGTCCAATACTACGATTTTCATATCCCGAGGATTGATATACCCGGAGGAAATCTGTCAATGCCGCAAACCGCGGCAGGAAGTTAGGTGCTTTCCGGCAAAAACTTGGAAATTGCCTCCAAAGCTCGCTTGTCAAGCGTCCTCACGGTGGTATTGTGAGAGGGTATGCTTTATGATCGCCCGTACATGCGTCCGCAGGGACACCACGCTTCGCCGTGGACGGCGATGCATTGGCTTCTGTACGCGACGCTGGCGATTTACGTGGTTCAGTTGATCGTTCAGCAGTGGTTCCAGAGCAGCGCCGCACAGGACATTCTGGGTTTGTCCAGCGACTCGATCCGCTTCGGTTTCATCTGGACGCTTTTCACCTATGCCTTCCTGCATGGAGGTTTTTTTCATATCGGAATCAACATGCTGCTGCTCTACATCTTCGGGCGGGAATTGGCGGTGGTTCTGGGCAATAAACTCTTTTGCTGGCTTTACTTTATCGCCGCGTTGCTGGGAGGCACCTTCTGGCTGGCTTTCAATCTCAACCAGCCTTCGGTCCTGATGGGAGCCTCGGGAGCGGTCACCGGCCTGGTGATTTTTTTCATCTGCATGCATCCCGACCGGCCGATCGGACTCTTTTTCCTCCCGATTTTCATCCGCCCGCGCACGATCGCCTACATCATTGTCGGATTCAGTCTCCTCGGTTTGCTGTTTATTGAACTCCCGGGCCGCGGGCAGATGGGCGACGGACGAGCCATCGCCCACTCGGCCCATCTGGGAGGAGCCCTGGCTGGCTACCTGTTTTTTAAACTCATCTTCAGCAGCCTGCCCGATCTGAAGAGCGTCAAACCGAAAGTCGAAGTGCCGCAATGGTTTAAGAAGAAAGGCAAGACCGCCGCTCCGGCAGCCGGCAAGTACCAGGTGAACCTGACCAACCGGCGTGACCTGCAAAAGGAAGTGGACCGGATTCTCGACAAGATCAATTCCGAAGGGTTCGGGTCGCTCACCGACGAGGAAAAACGTACCCTGGATCAAGCCAAAGACATCCTCAGCAAATAGGCGGAGGCACAGGCATAGAACGGATAAATCCCAATTCCGGTCGCCGCGACACGGTATCGTCACGGAACAAATTCGATTCCGGAAGCGACAAAAAGGAAAAATGCACTAATAATAATGTTCGTTATGAAAAAACTGCTGATCCGCCTCCTCCCCGCCATTTTCATACCTGTCGCCCTGCTCACGGCGGATGCGCCCTTTGAGACCGAGTTTACCTCCACCCCCCTGATGGAGCGGGAAGCCACCATGGTGGTGCAGCTTCTCGAACACGCCCACTTCAGCAAACGGTCGATTTCCGACCTTGACCTGGAAGACCTGCTCACCCGGTACATGGCGGAACTGGATCACGCCCGCCTCTTTTACACCCGGGAGGATCAACGGCAAATCGTCGAACGGTTCGTTCCCGAACTGGAATTCGGCATCTTTCAGGGGAATCTTGATCCGGCGATGAAAATTTTCTCCCGCTACAAAGCACGCGCGCTGGATCGTCTGGAGTGGGTGCTTTCCCGGCTGGAGGAGGATTTCGATCTCAACACGGACCTCGAGTACCAGTTCGATCGCCGGGAGGCGGATTGGCCGCGCGACGATACGGAAGCCGAGCAGCTCTGGGAGAAACGAATCAAACACGAGGTTCTGCAGATGGTCCTGGACGACGAGCCGGTGCGAGCCGTCCTGAAGCGTATCGAGGGGCATTACGAAGAAGCCGCCGCAGCTGGAAAAGCCATCGAAACCGATTCGCTGGCCGAGCTCTTCCAGGAGAACGATCAGGAAGCCCTGCTGACTCTGCTGCTCGAACGGCTGGAGAGCGAGGACCGCAACCTGAGTGATCTGGAAGCGGATGAATTGACCGTCCTGGTTCGAGCCAAAGCGCGCAACCTCGAAATGGAGCGAGCGCTGGAGCGAATCGAGCGCCGCTATCAGCGCATGAAACAGAGTATTGGCGACATCGACGCGGTGGAAATCCAGGAACTCTACCTGACCACCCTGACCAAGATGTTTGATCCCCACTCGACCTTTCTCTCGGCCAACACTCTCGAGGATTTCAGCATCAATATGCGTCTTTCCCTGGTGGGTATCGGCGCGGTCCTTTCCTCCGAAGACGGCTACTGCGTCATCCGCGAACTGGTTCCCGGCGGCCCGGCCGACCTGACCAATCGCCTGCAGCCGGAAGACCGGATCGTGGCGGTAAAACAGGAAAACGAAGAACCGGTCGATGTCGTCGACATGAAACTTCGCCGGATCGTGAACATGATCCGAGGCGAAAAAGGCACCGAGGTGACCCTCACCGTCATTCCCGCCAACGCCACCGATCCCTCAGCCCGCGAAGAGGTCACCATCGTACGGGACGAGGTTAAACTGACCGCGCGCCAGGCACGGGGGAGGATCTACGATTTCCCTCTTGAAAGCGGCAACACCCGGAGCCTCGGTGTAATCGAGATCCCGTCCTTTTACGGCAGTGCCGAGACCAACACCAGCACCACGGAAGACGTCAAGGAACTGATCGGAAAAATGAAAGAGGAAGGCATCGACGGCCTGGTCCTCGATCTGCGGCGCAACGGGGGCGGTCTGCTGAGCGAAGCCATCAATCTGACGGGCCTCTTTATCGACGCCGGTCCGGTGGTCATGAAGCAGGATTCATTCGGTAACGTCCAATCCGACCCCGTCCCCCGCAACGGCCGGGTTTACGACGGTTCGCTCGGCATTCTCGTTTCCAAGAACAGCGCCTCCGCCTCCGAAATCGTGGCCGGAGCCCTTCAGGCGTACGAACGCGCCATTGTGGTGGGGGAATCCTCAACCCACGGCAAGGGCACCGTACAGGCGGTCTACGAGCTCGGCAATTATCTCGGCCTGCCACGTACCGCCAGCACCGGCACCGGGGCTACCAAGATGACGGTGCAAAAATTCTACCTGCCCGACGGAGCCTCCACCCAAAACCGGGGCATGATTCCGGACGTCGTGATCCCCTCCTTCAACGACTTTCTTCCCATCGGTGAATCCTCCCTGCCCAACGCCCTGGCATGGGACACCCTGACCGCTCCCAACTGGGAACGCGACAAACGCCGGGCGGGCGTCGTTTTCCCCATTACGGATGAACGGCGCGAGCAGATCGTGGAAATGAGCCGGGAGCGGCAATCCAGCCTGTATGAATTCGTGTACTGGAATGAAAACATCGACTGGTTTCAACAGCGTCAGGATCGCAAATCCGTATCTCTCAATCTGGAAGCCCGCAGATCCCAGCGTGAAAGCGACCGGGCCTTCCGGGATGCGATGAATGAACGGGAGGACGAACTGGCACGAACCCACTCACTGACCTACGCGGAAATCCTTCTTGAATCCGCGGACAACGGAAATCCGGCCTACCCGCCCGACCCGGACCTGCCGGATCCGCGTGACCTCGACAGCCCCGATGAGGAAAACGGCAACCGGGAACGTCTTGATATCCACTTGCGGGAAACCTTGCGGGTCCTCAGTGACCTCATTGATCTGGAGCAGGAACACCGCGATGCCGTGGCGGCGGCCCGTTGAAATTCAGCTTCACCGCTGCACCATTTCGACAGCGACTACCACTCCGTCGCGAAACTCAACCCGCACCCGGTCATACACGTTCTGGCGGGAGCGCTCGATCACCACGTGTTGATCGATGGTGCTGAAACGGCCGAAATCCCGGACCCGGTAACTTTCCGACGTGTGGTGCACTCCGACGTACGTCCAAACCTCGAGCAACTCTCCCTCTCTCCGCCGGGTGCTTACCCGATCCGCTTCACCCAGCGCCAGCCGAACCATGTCGCGGTTGTAACCGACCTCAACGTTTCCGGCGCGGACGTTCGCCTGCACGTCCTCCGGGAAACCGGCGAACAGTTCCGGCTCTTTGGCGATTCTCCGCTCCGGGGTGGAAACACACCCCACCAGAAGCAGACAGGCAAGGCCGCAAAAAAGGGATTTTTTCATATTGCGATTATATCCCCACCCCATGCGGAATGCAACCACCCTCCAGAGTCCTGAACCGTCGTTCTTGCCCCGAAATCATCCAGGTCACTCAATATCCCTACGGCTCGTTAATCTGACCTCCGAAAGTCGCGTGAGATTCCTCCGACAATTCCGGCCCAAGGTTGACGCGAGCCGGTGCATCATCTAGAAAGTCAATTTATTATGGAAAAGCCAAAGATCGCTCAAAAACAACCTTACGTCATGGAAGTCGAACCTGGCACCTACGCCTGGTGCGCCTGCGGTTTGTCCGCCAAACAACCCTTCTGCGACGGATCCCACAAAGAAACTCCGTTCCGTCCCGTGATCGAAAAAGTGACTGAAAAAAAGAAGATCGCCTGGTGTGGCTGCAAACAAACCGGCAACCCGCCGTTTTGCGACGGATCCCACTCCAGCCTTTAACCCTGATCGATTCGATTCTGTCCGGGGATCACAGCCCGGTTCATTTCGCCCCTCCGGGGGCAATCGCCAACGAACACCCTTATCCCTTATGATTACCCACGTTAATATCTTTTGGGTCGACTCTCCGTATGAATCCAATCGGGAGAAACTACTGCGAGGCGCCCAAACCCTGGCGCACATCCCCGGAGTGGAAAATTTCAGCACCGGTATCCCGATCCCCAGCGGCCGGGGTTCGGTGGACGACAGCTTTGCAGTCGGGATCACCATGACCTTCCTGAACAAGGCAACGGAAGAACACTACAAGAATCATCCCATTCGGCGGGAATTCGTGCGCAAGTTCACCCGTCCCCTGGCCAAGCGTTTCGTTTCCTACAATTGGAGCTCCTGAACGGGACCGGTCGCCCGGGACGGATCGATTCAGGTTCGACGGATATCACGACGCGCGGCCGCATCGGGGTGACTGTCGACCACGCTAGATCCTTTCCTTGAGCGAAAACTGATCGATCCGTTTGCGCAGGGTGGCCCGGGTGATACCCAGAATGCCGGAAGCTTTCACCTGGTTGCCGCCGGTTTCGCGCAACGCGCGAAGAATCATCTCCCGTTCCAGGGTATCGAGAACAGAATCGGCGGATTCCTCCCGCATGCGAGCGTAAAGCTCGTTGAAGGCTTCGTCCATTGTGCGCGGCCCTGCCGGAGTCGAAGGGTCCGATCCGAACCCGGGCTCATCCCCGAATGCCTCCCCGGCCGGAGGAGAAAGCGGCGCCGCCGAGGGAATCGATGATCCGTCATCGCCCGCGGAAGAATCGTCATCAACCCGCGCGGCCTCGGCCTCGGGCCGCTTTTCGGCCAGAGAAGGAGTCCTGATTTCGTCCGGCAGATCCTTGACCAGGATCGCATTCCCCTGGGCCAGCACCGCGCTTCGGTAGATCACATTCTCCAACTCACGCACGTTACCCGGCCAATCGTAAGCGGAGAGCAACGCCGCTGCCTCGGGGGAGACTTTTTTTACCCGGGACTGACGGTTCTTTTCCAGCTTCTGCAGGCAATATTCCACCAGTTCCGGAATATCCTCCTTGCGTTCGCGCAGCGACGGCAGGCGGATGCGCACCACGTTCAGGCGGTAATACAAGTCTTCGCGAAAGGTCTTTTCCTTGACCATTTGCTCGAGATTTCGATTGGTGGCGGCGATCAGGCGGACATCGGTTTTGATGGTCTTCGAGCCGCCCACCCGCTGAAACTCCCCCTCCTGGATCACCCGCAGGACCTTCGTCTGGGTCGGCGGGCTCATATCGCCGATCTCATCGAGAAAAATCGTTCCCCCGTCGCACAGCTCGAACTTTCCCTGCCGCTGGCTGGTGGCGCCGGTGAAAGCCCCCTTTTCGTGACCAAAGAGTTCGCTTTCGATCAGATTCTCCGGCAGAGCCGCGCAGTTCACCGCGACAAAGGGTTTGTTGTGCCGTTGACTGTGCTGAAAAATGCAGCGCGATACCAGTTCCTTGCCCGTGCCGCTTTCGCCCGTGATGAGGATTGTGACATTGCTGGAGGCCACTTGCCCGATCACCTTGAACACCGTTTGCATCGCCTCGGAATGCCCGACAATCCCCTCTTGATAATCTTCGCTGTTGATCACCGGCCGGTAATCCTTGATGCGCCGCAAGTCCTCATGCGCCTTCAGCGCCCCTTCGGTCAACCGAATCACCTTCTTCATATCGAAAGGTTTCATCAGATAATCGAAGGCCCCGAACTTCATTGCTTCGATGGCGGTTTGTGTCGTGCCATAGGCGGTCATGAGAATGACCATCGGATTGGGATCGAGGGACTTGATGTGCTGCAGTGTCTCCAGGCCGCTCATTCCTCCCATGCGAATATCCAGGAACACCACATTGGGGGATTCGGACCGGATAATTTCGATTCCGGCTTCCCCGCTGGCCGCACTCAGGATACGGTAGTTGCGTGATGAAAAAACCCGCTCGAGTGAATAGCGAATCTCGTTATCGTCATCGATGATAAGAATAGTTGGACTTTTTCCTGAATTCACCATTATCTACTGAGCAAAGGATCATTACCGGCTCCCGCGGAAGAATGTCCACCAGTGCCGAACGAAACCGTTTTAGTTAATCCACCATGCGATCCTGGTCAATTCACTTGTGCTCGATCTTCGGGATTCGCCTGGAGATCCATGCCACGTTTTTTGCCCTGCTGGGAATAATCGCCTGTGTCGGACTGTTAAGCGACGGGACCAGCGGACTCTTCTGGAGCCTGATTTTCATCCTGCTCGTATTTACCTGCCTGGTGCTGCACGAACTGGGGCACAGTCTGGTCGCGCAATATTATGGCGTTGAGGTGATTCGTATCCTGCTGCTGCCGATTGGAGGCATGGCCCAATTCCAAAGCCTCCCCCGGGAGGCGTCCAAGGAACTCGCGATTTCAATCGCCGGCCCGGTCGTCAATTTCGCGCTGGTCCCACTCCTGCTGATTCTCGGTGGAATCCCCTGGGAACTGGCCGAGCTGTCCCGAAGGGGCGCCTTCCCCATCGTCGACCCGCGCACCCTGTTCCAGGCGTTGCTGATGGTGAACCTGGTGATGGGCCTTTTCAATCTGCTGCCGATCTTTCCCATGGACGGCGGCCGTGTCCTGCGGGCGTTGCTCACCTACCGTTACAGCTATCTGAAATCCACCGCGACCGCCGCGCTGGTGTCGAAGATTCTATCGACCGCGGGAATCTTCGCGGCGCTTTTTGTCCTGCCCGCGTTCGGGCTCGGGATCGCCGTGATTCCCGCTCTGCTGTTCGCCTTCATCTATATGGCCGGCAATATGGAATACCGCATCGTGGAGCGCAAGGAGTTGCTCAACGATCTCTACATCGGCGACTTGATCGACAACGATTACTCGGTCGTCCACCCGGATTGCCCGGTGGGAGAAGCCTTGCGGGAATTCGACCAATCGCAGGCCCGCGCCCTTATGATCGGAGACGAACGCGAAACCCTTTTCGGCATGTTGCTCAAAGACCACATCGAAATCCTGCGGGAAGAAAGCTTTCTGCACGGCGACCCCATCGGCCGCCACTGCGAGCGAAATGTGTCCCTGCTGCAAGCGCAGTGGCCGCTGGATCTTTTCTACGAAATGCTGGTTCGCAACCGGAAAAAAGTCTTCCCGGTTTACGCCGAAGGGCGGTTGGTGGGAATCCTCGACACTGAACGCCTGCAGGAAAAACTGGCCGAGCACGGCGTTTCCGCCAAGCGCCTGGGTCTGCCGGGTTAGCCCGAATGCCTCAGCGGATTTCCCCGGGCTTGATCCGCTTGACGCCGATAAAACGTCCGCGAAACAGCTCCTCCAACTGACGTCTGGTGGACTCGGGAACCCGGGCCACAGCCTCGTCCAGCGAAAGGCCTGAATCGGCCTCGGTGGTCGAATGACCCCCATTTCCCGAGACGTCAACCGCCGGGGAGATAACACCAGTCGCGTTTTCCCACGGGGCGGGATCCTCCGGCACCGCCGACGTGACCTCGGGGACTTCTACGGCGTCGCGCTCAGGGAGACTTGCGGCTTTTTTTTTTCGGCCGGCTCCTCCGCCGGCAGGGCGGACGCCAGTTCAGCCAACTCTCGGACCACCGTATCGATGGCCCGCGTTTGCCCCTCCTCAGCCGCCTTCAACAGCACGATCTCAAAATTGATGCGGTCGGATAGTCCGTGCATCACCTTTTCCCGCCCGTCACGCAAAACCTCCAGAATACGGGTCAAACGTTCCGGCGAACCCTTCGCCCCACCCGGTCCCAACCTATCTTCGCCGCGCACGGCGGCGACGAGGGCTTCCCGCAGAAAAGCCTGCAGATCGACCAACGCCCGGAAGAGGTCGCGCCCTTCATCCGCCATGGCATCGACCGCATCGACCAACCCGCGGTAATCGCCGGCCACCAGGTGGGCCGCCAGGGCACGCACCTGCTCCTCGGAAAGAATTCCGTACACCTCCTGAACGTCCCGGGCGGAAATCTTCTTTCCGCAAAATGAGATCATCTGATCCAGAATGGACTGGGAATCGCGCATGCCGCCGAAAGCCAAACGGGCGATGGCCGACAGGGCTTCCGGCTCGATGTCCACCCCCTCTTCGCCGGCGATACTCCCCAACCGCTCGGCGATCAGCGAATCGGCGATCGGCTTCAACTCGAAACGCTGACAACGGGAAACGATGGTGGGAAGCACCTTCTGGGACTCGGTGGTGGCGAACACGAACTTCACATGCGAAGGCGGCTCCTCCAGCGTCTTCAGCAAGGCGTTGAACGCCTGATTCGACAACATGTGCACCTCGTCGATGATGTAAATCTTGTACTTGCCCTGAGTGGGCGCGTAACGCACATCGTCGCGCAAGTCGCGGATCTGGTCCACCGAGTTGTTGGAGGCTCCGTCGACCTCGATCACATCCATGGAGTTGCCCGCCGTAATCGTCTCGCACGAGGGACAGGCGTTACACGGAGTGGCGGTGACCCCGGTGGCGCAATTGAGCGCCTTGGCGAAAATACGGGCGAGACTGGTCTTGCCGGTGCCACGGGGGCCCACGAACAGGTAGGCATGGGCAATCCGGTCTCCTTCGATTGCATTTTTCAGGGTCCGCACGATGTGATCCTGACCGACCACATCTTCGAAGACCTGGGGACGCCATTTGCGGGCTATAACCTGATAATTCGCCGACATATCGGATAAAAAAAGTGGCCAGGCGACCTACGGCACATGTGGAGCGGTGCTACCGTTGCTACCTTCCGGTCCTGGCGGAGTTCGCCCGCCCAGCATTGCATAGGACCTGGCCAAGTTCCAACCTAGGTCGCCGGTTTCCGCTTTCAACCTATAAATGATAAAATCAACGCTTTTATTCAGCGCCCTCGCGAATAGAACTCGTCGATGCGGCGAACCACGTACTCGTAGTCCTCCTCCGAGAAACGGCCCTCATCACGCAGAGAACGGGCTTCCGCCAGTCGGGCTTCCTTTTCGGCCTCCGGATTGGCCCCAATCCGCGCCGGAAGCAGGCCCGGACGCAAGCCCACCCAAACGCGCGACGGACGCAGGTCGTTCAAGGCTCCGGTGTGATCGTCGCTGGAGAACCGAATAAAGGCGGCATCCCGCCGATTCGGCACTGGAAGCACGTCAACGCGATGGTTGTCAAAACCCGTTTTGCGAATTTCGACCATGTGGCCGCTGCGCCGTGACAGGATCGCCACCATGGGCGTTTCGCCGGCCAATTCGCGATTGATATAGACCTGGGCTCCGGCCGGTTCCGATTCGATGGGCACCCGCTGGTGACTCCCCTTTTGCAGGGTAGCGCAGCCCGCCGCAACCGAAACAAGAAGGCCGGCCGCGACCAACCGTAAAATAAAGTGACTAATCATGACACAAGGTAAAAGTGCAGACAATCAGGCCGCGCAAAGCGTTTCAAGGAATTTGCGGTCAATGGCTTTATTCCAGGATATCGATCAGGTCCACCTGCCGAATCAACCAGTCTCCATCCACCTTGACCCACTCCACCCGAAAACGGCGGGCATCCTCGCGCCATCGTTCGCCCTGATAGGACAGAAGACCGCGCCCGGTCAGTTCCATCACCGCGGTGGTCTCGCCCGGTTCGATGGTCAACTCGCGATCGGAAACACTCAATCGAAGCTCGCCGGCGCCGCTTCGCACCTGGCTCACGACGACCACCAGATCCTCCCGGGTGATCGTCCCGTCCGGAAAAGGACGGCCCATACTCAAACGGAACTCCTCGGTAAAATGCTCGGCGATCCGCCGAGCCCGGCCGACACCGGCAAAAACCGTTTCTTCTCCTTCCTTCGAGGCGAGTTCCACCAGTTCGTCCACCTTGCCGTGGAGAACCCGCTCATCGTCACTCAACCAGAAAAAGAAATACCCCCAGTACCCCACAGCTCCCAGAAGAGCCAATGCCACCGCCAACAGGCCAAGTTTTCTCATATTCGCTCCCGGGATACCGCAAAAAGGATTGTCACCGCAATCTCATAACCTTCAAGCCCTGGGATGGGCGCGCCGGTAGATCTCCTGCAACCGGCCGATGGATACGTGGGTGTAGATCTGGGTGGTGGAAAGGTTGGCATGCCCCAACAGTTCCTGCACCAACCGCAAATCGGCGCCGTTGTTGAGCAGGTGGGTGGCGTAGGAATGACGAATCTTATGGGGGGATATATCCATCGGCAGTTCGGCCAGGGCCAGGTACCGCTTGACCAGCAACTGAGCCTTCCTGGGGTACATTCGCTTGATGCCGTCGTCGCCCGGCACCACGGGATCACCGTTGTCGGACCCGCGGGCGAACTCCGACCGGAACTTACGGACACAGGCCATTCCCACGGCGCCCAGCGGACAAAGGCGTTCCTTTTTTCCCTTGCCCAGCACCCGGGCCACGCCGCTTTGCAGGTCAATATCCCCGTAATTCAGCGCCGCCAACTCGCTGATCCGCAATCCGCCCCCGTAAAGCAGTTCCATCAAAAGCCGGTCCCTCCAGGCCAGGAAGGGGCTGATCGCCTCATTCTCCAATAAACGCATGGGACCGTCGAGAAGCCGCCGGACCTGCTTCTCGGTCAAAAACTTGGGCAATGGACGATCCAGTTTGGGCAGGGTCACTCCGGTGAACGGGTTAAGCTGCAACCGTTTTTGTTTTATCCAGTAACGAAAAAAGGTTCTCAAAGCCGACACGTGATTGTGCAATGTCCGCTTGGAATACCTGTGCTGAGCCTCGATCAGATACCCCCGCACCCGACGGGAAGGCAGCGCTTCCAGGGAAGCTTCACCCCCGTCGCCCGCCAGCCACCCGACAAACGCCGTCACCGCCGCCCGGTAATTGCGCACGGTGTATTCAGAAAGACGCCGCTCCGCGCTCAGATGCCGCATAAACGGTTCCAGCCAGACGTCTTGCCAATCCTCACCGATCGCATTCTTCACCCCGCCATTCAACGCCCGCCATTCGCGACTTTCGACCTTAAAATGCGGAATACTCCTTGCGTTACGTCCCGGAACCTGTCTTGCTCCGCTCCTTCGACCGGATTGTCGTCAGCAGAACCGCTCAACAACGAGCCTGAAACCGACAATCCAACCTGATTCGGTCCGTCTTCGATGAGCGATTGATTTTCGGGAATTTTCAAACGCACTTTTCATCGAACGACGCGGCGCCCTCGTCAAAGGAATCAAAACCGGCGCCATACCTAACCTATGACCGAAATCACATTCTCTTCTTTCTCCCTCGCCGAGCCGCTGCAGCGCGCACTGACGGACAAGGGTTACACCCAGCCGTCTCCAATCCAGGCGCAAAGCATCCCGGTGGCCCTGAAAGGGACGGACCTTTTGGCCTGCGCCCAGACCGGTACCGGCAAAACCGCCGCGTTCGCCCTTCCCATCCTGCACCGGCTGGCGGAACTTAACCGCAAACCGCATCGCGGCGAAATACGCACCCTGGTGCTGACTCCGACCCGCGAGCTGGCCGTGCAGGTTGCCGACAGCTTCAACGCCTACGGCAAGAACCTCCGCTTTCGCATCGGCCTGGTCTACGGCGGCGTTTCCCAGCACCCTCAGACGCGAGCCCTGCAGAACGGGCTCGACGTGCTGATCGCCACCCCGGGACGCCTTCTCGACCTTATGGAACAGGGCTTCGTCGATCTGTCGAAGATTTCCTGCTTCGTTCTGGATGAAGCCGATCGCATGCTCGACATGGGTTTCATCAACGACATCCGAAAGATCGCCGGCAAATTACCCGCGGAGCGTCAGACCCTCTTTTTCTCCGCAACCATGGGCCCGGAGATCACCCGCCTGGCCAACAGTCTGCTGCGGTCCCCGGAAGAGATTCGTATCGCACCGCAATTCACCACGGCGGAGAAAATCGATCAGAGCGTTCTCTTTGTGGAAAAGGACAACAAGCAGGCGCTGCTATTCAACATTCTCGAGGGCCAAATGGCCAACAATCGCCGGGAACTGAGCCTGGTTTTCAGCCGCACCAAACACGGCGCCAAGAAACTGGCGGAGAAACTGAATCGGGCCGGCATTAAGGCCGACGCCATCCACGGCAACAAATCGCAGGCCGCCCGTCAGAAAACCCTGGACCGCTTCCGCGACGGCCACACTCCCGTTCTCGTGGCGACCGATGTCGCCGCCCGCGGCATCGACGTGCGCAACATCACCCTGGTGATCAACTTCGACCTACCCATGGAAGCCGACAGCTACGTGCACCGGATCGGCCGCACCGCCCGCGCCGGCGCCAGCGGACGCGCGCTCAGTTTCTGTTCGAGTGACGAACTCAACCTGCTGCGCTCGGTGGAACGGCTGATCAAACAATCGGTTCCCGTGGATTCCGAGCACGAACATCACTCCGCCTCCCTGGCCGCACGCCACCTCCAGGGCGGAGGCCGGGACCAGCCACAATCCGGAGGCAAAGGACGGTCCGGCCGCGGCCGGCAGCGCTCCTTCTCCCGCGGACCGGATCAAAATCCGCGCGGAAAGAACTTCCGCCGCGGCGGACGCCGTCCGCGTCCGGCCGGAGCGTAAACCGAAGCGTAATCTTCCTTTGGCGAGCTTACCTAAAACCACGCCCGGTTTTAAAAGATTGCTGAATTGTTAGAGTTGTCACACGGAGTCACGGAGCTCACGGAGGCGGGCCCGCTTGAACTCTCCGTGCCTCCGTGTGAGCCCAATTTCCGCTGTTTAAAGGATTCGTTAACACAATAACCAAGTAGAATCGCCTTAACCGAGTAGCATTCCTGCTAGGCGAAATCGGGTTTCGGCCCGCCGATACCCATCGCAAGCCTTTCCTATTGCCATGCGTACCGTTCACGGTTAGCTTCCGATTTCTCCACGTCGGTACGAATGACGCTTCAGCGCAAAAAAACACTCCTTCGCTTGCGGGTCAGGATCATTCTTTATCTGATGTTGGCAACGGCGGCCGCCGCGGCCGTCTGGTGGACGATGATACGCATGCCGGCCAGCAGTTTCGACGGACCCTGGACTCCGCTTTCCCCTGAGGAGGAGGCGCTGAAGGATGATCTGGTCCGCGATGTGGAGATCCTTGCCGGTGAAATAGGCGATCGCAACGTGCGCGCCCATGCCAACTACCTGGCAGCCGCCGACTATATCGAACAGGAGTTTCGCGCCGCCGGCTATGAGGTGCGGCGACAGGAGTTCGAGACCGACGGCCACACCTGCTACAACCTGGAAGCGGAACGACTCGGACGAAACAATCCCGAAAGGATTCTCGTCCTCGGCGCCCACTACGATTCGGTTTTCGGCACACCGGCCGCCAACGACAACGCCAGCGGTGTCGCCGCCCTTCTGGCCATAGCCCGGGCGATGGCCGATGACGAGCCGGAGATCACGGTTCGTTTCGTCGCCTTCGCCAACGAGGAACCGCCCTACTTCCAGACTGAACACATGGGCAGCCTGGTTTACGCCCGGGCGGCACGGGACCGCGGCGACGACATCATCGGCATGGTCAGCCTCGAAACCATCGGCTACTACTCGAACGAACCCGGAAGCCAGCGCTACCCGGGGCCGTTCAAGTTACTCTATCCCACAAGAGGCAATTTTATCGCCTTTGTCGGCAACGTCCGGTCCCGTCACCTGGTGCGCGACGGCATCCGTGCTTTCCGCGAAAACGCCCGCATGCCCTCGGAAGGGGCCGCCATTCCCGCCTTCATCCCCGGCGTGGGCTGGTCCGACCACTGGGCCTTCTGGGAGGAAGGTTATCCCGCCTTCATGGTCACCGACACGGCCCCTTTCCGCTACCCCTACTATCACACCGTTGCGGACACCCCGGACAAGCTCGACTACCCGCGCATGACCCGCGTGGTCGACGGCCTCCTCGCCATGACCCGCGAAATGTCGGGGGCGCGGTAGCGACGGTTGCGCCCAGGTCCGTTCCGAACATCTGCCGGCGCACGACCGGGGCTGCCTCCGCGATTACTTCCGCCGTCTGGATTCCCCGGCAGTCGCCTTCGGCGTTGACGCGTCAAGGGGAATGTGATCCGTTAAACGGTTTTACGGGCGATGGGGATCGATGATTGAAGTCGATGCGAAAGCGCCCGCGAATGCCTTTATGATCAATCTCAGAGACATCAAACTCGCCTACGGGGAGCGCGTCCTTTTCAACGACATTTCCGCCACCATCGGTCAGCACGACCGCATCGGTCTGGTGGGGGTCAACGGTGCGGGCAAGTCCACCTTTTTCAAGCTCCTGCTCGGCGAAGCCGAGATCGACTCGGGACAGGTGGAGAAGCCGAGTTTCGTGACGCTGGGCTACCTGCCGCAGGACGGCATTTCCTCGAAGGGAAAAACGCTGTATGCCGAAGCGGAAACCGCTTTTGCCGACGCGCTTACCCTGCAGAAGAAAATCGACGCCGCCACCGAGCGCATGTACGAATTGGATCCGAACGATGAGGAGTATTACGAACTGATCGACACCATCGGAGAGTGGGAGCATCAACTGGATGACCACGAGCCGGAAAAAATGAAGTCCCGCATCGAGCGCGTGCTGCACGGTCTGGGTTTTTCCGACACCGACCTGCAACGCGACACCGGGGAGTTTTCCGGGGGATGGCAAATGCGAATCGCGCTCGGAAAGCTGCTGCTCCAGACGCCTTCGCTCCTGCTCCTCGACGAGCCCACCAACCACCTCGACATTCTTTCCCAGCACTGGCTGGAAGGTTACCTGAAGAATTACCGGGGCGCCCTGATGGTGATTTCCCACGACCGCGCCTTCCTCAACGCCATCACCAACCGGACGTTCGAACTCAAACTCGGCAACCTGAACACCTATTCCGGAAACTACGATTTCTACGAGAAGGACAGCGCGGAACGCATTGCCACCCAGCGCCGGAAAGCCGCCGAGCAAAAAAAGGAAATCGCCCGGCAAAAGGAATTCATCAACCGGTTCCGCTCCAATCAGAAAAAAGCCAGCATGGTGCAGAGCCGCATCAAGCAACTGGAGAAGAAGGAAATCATCGAGGTGGAACGCGAGGAAAAGAAGATCTTTTTCCGCTTCCCTCCCCCGCCCCCGGCCAGTCAGAAGGTGGTGGAGTTAACCGATATTCGCAAGTCGTACGGCGACATCAAAGTGTTCGACGGACTCAGTTTGCGCATCGACAAAGGCGACCGCATCGCGGTGGTCGGCGTCAATGGTGCGGGGAAATCCACCCTGGCCAGAATCCTGGCGGGGATCGAGCCGCTGGACTCCGGCGAACGCGAATGCGGGGTGAACACGGTGATCGGTTATTTCGCCCAGCAGCAGGCGGAGGAACTCGATGTCACCAAGACCGTTCTGGAGGAGGTCGAAGGGGCCGCCGCCGACAACCCCGACGCCAATCCCCGCGGAGCGCTGGGGGCCCTGCTCTTCAGCGGCGCCGAGCAGAAAAAACCGGTCTCAGTCCTCTCGGGAGGTGAACGCAACCGGGTGGCTTTGGCCAAAATGCTGATGCGACCGGCCAATTGCGTTATCCTGGACGAACCCACCAATCACCTGGATATCCGCAGCAAATCGGTTTTGCAGGACGCCATCAAACTCTTCGACGGCACCGTGATCCTGGTCAGCCACGACCGCGACTTCCTCGACCCTGTGGTGAACAAAGTCCTGGAAGTCAGGCCCGACGGCAGCCGGATGCTGACCTGCAACGTCAGCGAATACATCGCCCGCATCGAGCAGGAAGCCGTGGGAACGTAACGCCGGCCGCGCCCAGCTCGACCTCAATGGATGCTTTCGCGCTGCAGTTCCCGGAGAAGGCGCAACACCGCCTGCTCCAACTGAGGCAGCGCTTCATCGGGCGGGGCCACGTCGATATCATCGATCTGCCAGTACTCAACCATATCTTTCCACTCGGGGAACTGCTTGGCGATAAAACGCTCATGCTCGGTGCGTTTCAGGGCGATGGACTTCGCCGCGCGCCGAAAATCCTCCTCCGAAAGCGCGGTGCGGGTGGGCGCGGTCATGTGCAGATCGATGCCACGCGTATCCAGCGCCTCCCGGGTGTGCGGAGACAGATCGGCCTGAGCCAAATGAACCGCCACTCCGCGTGAAAAGGCCCGCCAGGGTAATTCCGCTTCGATCGCATTGTGGTTGAAAAGCGCTTCGGCGAAGCGGCTCCGGTAATAGTTCCCGGTGCAGATAAAAAGGACCTCCTTCGTTCCCTCCAACAACCCGGGAGCAGACCCGTTCTCCGCGGATTCGTCTCCCCGCATGGCCCGCCACCGCTGGCGGAGGTTTTGAAACGCTTGTATCAGTGCTTCCATGGGCGTCTGTTTGCGGGCTTAAAATCGATACTTCAGCCCCAGTTCGAGCAGGTGAAGATTGGTGCCGGAAAACTTGAGGTCCTCGCGCTGATTCTTCTCCCAGAAGTCATGCACCGACCACTCCACATCCTGGGTGGCGAAGTAGCGATACCCGACCGTGAGATCAAAATCCGGATTCAGGCTGAAAACGATGCCCAACATCATCTGGAAGGCCAGGACCAGGTCGCCGTCAGTGGTCGTTTCGTTACGGTTGAACGAGCGATGACGCTGAAAGTCGCTCAGGCGTAAATAGGAGAACCCGACGCCGGCCCCGGCATAAGGACGCCAGCGCCGATCGATGGGAAAGGAATAGATTCCGTTGAACATCAGGGCCAGATCCTCGACCTTGCCCCGCGCGCTCTGTTCAAACAGCACCGGCATCCGCCGCGTGGGCGGCGGACCGAAGTGCAGGTGGCCGTCAATGTTGGACCGACGGTAGGCCCCCTCCAACTCAAAGCGCCATTGGGTGTATTCGTAGCCAAACGCAAGCGCGATGCCATGATGGTTCCCCACCTGAATCTCCCGATTACGTCCGCGGGCATAGTCGGTTGCGCGTCCGACCCCGCCGGTGAGGGACACATAGGGATCCGCTTCGTAAAGGAACATCGGGGTGGTAATCAGAGCCGACAGGCCGGATGGCGTCAAAATGGCTCCCAAAGCGAAAAACAGGAAAAGCTTCTTCATATAAGTTCACCGCATTGTTCAGCATAAGGGGGAAAAATCAAAGGCAAAGTCTGAGAGATTCAATCTCGCCCCCATGGCGCTCCATCCGGCCTTTGAAGGCGGCATCAAAAACCAGTTCAGATCGAAAATTTTAAATTTTGAATCCTGCACCGGGAATCAAACTCAGCCAATCGCTATTTGCTTGAAACGCAATCCCCGGATTGTGCATCCTGAACCCACTGACCGACCTTTCTCTCGAACGACGATCAAAGGAAACCCGGCCTGACGAGCCGTTTCGGCGGCAGGACGATTTTTCCTCAAAGCAAACGATTTCACTGAAGCCGGATCAATCCAATGGCCAACCCAAGCCCACCGTTATCCTCCACCCTTATAAAAATGGCCTTGGTGGCCGGTGTGGTGGGGTTGGGAGCCCTGATCACCTGGTTGCCGTCATGGGGGGCCCAGGACGAACCTGACGGCCGCAGCATCGTTGAGGTCTGGGGATGGAGCATCGCGGCGGAGGCGCTTGACCTGCTGGTGCCGGAATTCGAAGCCGCAAATCCGGGAATCGATGTGCGCGTGGTGCGCAGCGGGGCCAACCTCCAATCCCGCTTCCTGCTCGGAATGGCCGCCGGCGTGGGCGCTCCGGACGTCGGACAGATGCAGGAGCGGGAAGCGCCGAAGTTCACCCCAAGCGGACGCCTCATGGACCTGACCGAACTGGCGTCGATCCACGCCGACGATTTCGCCGAGGCCTTTTGGGAAAGTTGTCTTTACGAAGGGCGTGTCTATGCGCTCCCGTGGGATATGGGTCCCTGTGCGGTGTTCTACAAACGCTGGATTTTCGAACAGTACGAGGTCGACCCGGATTCGATTGAAACCTGGGATGATTTTATCGAAGTCGGCCGGCACATTCGGGAGGCCTCCAACGGTCGCACCGCCATGATGCCGCTGGCGCTGAGCGGCCTGCCGGATTTTTTCCAGATCCTCATGCAACAGAACGGCGGGGGCATCTTCAACCAGGACGGAGAGATCATCCTGTACTCCCGCGAAAACATCCAAGCCCTGGAAATCATACGTCGTCTGGTCGATTCCGGGGTCACCACCTCCCTCTCCGGCCCCGAGTTGCTGGCTTCGTTCGACGGCGACAGCGTCGCCTCGTACCCAAACGCGGTTTGGTTCATGAACCAGATCAAGGACAATTTCCCGCCGCAGCGGGAAGGCGAATGGGGCGTGTTCCGCCTGCCGGCCTTCACCCCGGGGGGCCTGCGCACCAGTAATCTGGGGGGCTCGGTACTGCTGATTCCGGATCAGAGCGAAGTCGGCCTGGAGGCCTGGCGTTTTATCGAATTCGCCAATGCCACCGTGGAGGGGCAAGTGACGCAATACCGGGAACGCGGTCTTTTCCCCGCCTACCTGCCGGCGCTGGAGCATCCCTATTTCGACGAGCCCGACCCCTTTTTCGCCGGCCAACAAGTCCATCGGCTTTTTGCCACCGACCTGGAGCACATTCCTCCCATGAACCGAACCCGCGACTGGAACGAAGCCGAACGTATGTTGCACCAAACCCTCAGCGGCTGGCTCACCCGCCGGCTGGATAACGAAACCTTCCTGCGAAATCTGGCCGACGCCCTGAGCCGGAAGATCAATCGTCCAATCGCCCCGGCAACGGAACACACCGCCGATCGCTCATGAACAGCCCGCAATCCTCCGCCGGCACGGCGCCGGCTCCCCAAGGAATGACCACCCGCCTCCGTCGCTTGGGTGTGCGCATGTGGTATTACCGGTATTTCTACCTTTTTATCTCCCCTTTCTTTATCATCTTCGCCGTATTCGGACTCTACCCTCTCCTTTTCTCCCTGTACCTGTCCTTCCTGAGTTGGGACGGATTGACCGAACCGGTCTGGGTGGGCCTGGAGAATTTCCGGGCGCTTTTCCAGGACCGGCTTTTTTTCATCTCCCTCTGGAACACGCTCATCCTCGGTCTGCTCTACGTGCCGCCGATGCTGGTGCTGGCATTCATTTTCGCCCTGCTGCTCAACCAGCCCTGGCTCAAACTGCGCGCGGTCTGGCGCGCCACCGTTTTCATGCCGGTCATCACACCGGCCGTGGTGGTGGCCATCGTCTTCGGCCTGATGTTCGGAACGGAATTCGGCATCTTCAATCAGATCATCAAATCCGTGGGCGGTTGGTTCGGCGTGAGCCCTTCGGGCATTCCGTGGCTCGAGAGCGAGCGCTGGTCCAAGCCCTCGCTGGCCATCCTGCTGGTGTGGCGCTGGACCGGGTACAACATGGTCATCATGTTGGCCGGACTCCAGGGGATCGATCGCTCACTCTACGAAGCGGCGCGTATCGACGGCGCCAGCCGCTTGCAGCAACTGCGTCACGTCACCATCCCGCACATGCGGCCAACGTTCGTTTTTGTCACGATTATGTCACTGATCGGTACCGTGTACCTGTTCGACGAAGTGTTCGTCATGACCGAGGGCGGTCCCGGCGTATCCTCGACCACCTTCGGTCTGTTCCTCTTTGATGAAGCCTTTGGCAACTTCCGCTTCGGTTATGCTTCCGCCGCCGCCTACGTGGTGGCCTTCGTCGTATTCATCCTGACCCTACTGATCTTCCGGACCAACCGCGCGAACCACGAATGAAATCCGCGACCAAGACCCGGCCCGGCGGCACAAGCCTGAGCGACAACGCCGCGAAGCGGGAAAAACTGTTTCTCTACCTGATGTTGAGCCTGTCGGCGCTGGCGTTCCTGGTGCCCATGTACTGGCTGGTCAGTTCCGCCCTCAAGACCCAGGCCGAGATCTTCACCTCCACACCCAGTTTTTTCCCCTGGCCCCCTCGTTTCGAGAACCTGATCGCCGTTTTCGATCAGACCCCCCTGCCCCGGGCCTTTTTTAATACGACCGTGATCGCGGTTGTTCACGTTTGTCTCACCTTGTTTCTCTGCTCGCTGGCGGGCATGGCTTTCGCCCGTTATCCGCAAGCTCCCGGCCACCGCTGGCTGTTTGCCTTCGTGCTCGGCACCATGCTGATTCCGCAGGCCGTGACCATGATTCCGGTGTTCGTGGTCCTGACCAACCTGAACCTCATCAACACCTACTGGGCGATGATCCTCCCCGGTTCCGCCAACGCCTTCGGCATCTTTTGGATGCGGCAATACATCGCCAACAATGTCCCGGGAGACCTCTACGACGCCGCCGCAATCGACGGCGCCAGCGAATTCGACACCTACTGGCGCGTCATTCTACCGATCGCCCGTCCCGCCATGGGGGCCCTGGGCGTGCTGGCCCTGATCAACGTCTGGAACAACCTGATGTGGGCGTTCATCGTTCTGCGAACGGAAAACATGACCACCATGCCACTGCTGATCTACCTGCTGCAGGGCGAAGAGCGCACTCCCTACGGGCTCATTATGGCGGCCGGCCTGGTCGCCACGCTGCCGCTCATAATCGCCTTCCTGCTCTTCCAGCGCACCTTTATCAGCGGTCTCACCGCGGGCGCGGTCAAATCGTAATGCTGTCACTTCCGGCGGACCGACCGATCCCTTCGAACGCCACCTGCCGGTGCACCGCCCGGACATCGACGGCCCGGGGCAGGTACGCCGGAACGAGCGCCGGTTATAACCCGTATCAGCAAACGCGATTCTTTTTCCTTCGAGAAATCCGCGAATCGACAGGGCCGGTCCGTTCCTGTCAAATTGACCAAGCATCCCATGAAAAAAATTAAATGTCTCCTGCTCGCCATGACCCTCGCAAACTCCGCCCTGGCAGTTGAATACTTTCCGCCGGAACGGGTCAGTCTTGATGAGGGCCCGTTCACCGCGGCCATCAGCTCAAACGCCGAGTACCTGCTCGCCCACGATCCGGACCGCTTCCTGGCGCCGTTCCGACGCGAGGCCGGACTCGAACCGAGGGGCGAATCGTATGGCAACTGGGAGAACACCGGGCTCGACGGGCATACTCTCGGCCATTATCTCTCCGCCCTCGCCTACATGCACGCGCTCACCGGTGAACCGGAGTTCCGCAGCCGTCTCGATTACATCGTGAGCGAGCTTGTCGAGTGCCAGGAGGCTTACGGCGACGGCTATATCGGCGGCGTACCCGGCAGCAAGGAACTCTGGGCGGAAGTCGCCCGGGGTGAGATTCGCGCCGGCGCGTTCAGTCTCAATAACCGGTGGGTCCCCTGGTACAACATCCACAAGACCTACGCCGGCCTTCGGGACGCCTGGTTGGTCGTGGGCAGCGAACCGGCGCGCGACGCGCTGATCGCGTTTGCCGATTGGTGTGAAACGTTAGTGGCCGATCTCTCGGACGAACAACTGCAGGACATGCTCCGATCCGAACACGGCGGCATGAACGAGGTGCTGGCCGATGTCGCCGCCATCACCGGTGACCAACGCTACCTCGAACTGGCCCGGCGCTTCTCCCATCGGGCGATTCTCGATCCGCTCGCCCAGGGCGAGGACCGGTTGACCGGGATGCACGCCAACACCCAGATTCCGAAAGTCATCGGGTTCGCCCGTATCGCCGGGCTCGCCAACGACGAAGCTCACGCCTCGGCCGCTCGTTTCTTCTGGGACACGGTGATCAACCGTCGCAGCGTCGCTTTCGGCGGCAACAGCGTGGCCGAGCACTTCAACCGACCCGACGATTTTCGCGGCATGCTCGAACACCGTGAAGGTCCGGAAAGCTGCAACACCTACAATATGCTTCGTTTGGCCGAGCATCTTTTCGCCGCGAATCCGGATGCCGGATACGCCGACTACTACGAGCGGGCTCTCCTTAACCACATTCTTTCGATTATTCACCCGGACGATCCCGGCTACGTCTATTTTACCCCCATCCGCCCGGCGCATTACCGCGTTTATTCGGTTCCGGAAAGGCACTTCTGGTGCTGCGTCGGCTCCGGCATGGAAAATCCCGGACGATACGGACAGTTTGTCTATGCCCATGACAGCGACGGGCTGTGGGTAAACCTCTACACCGCCTCCACCCTGGATTGGCAGGAACGGGGGATCATCGTGACTCAGCACACCGCCTTTCCCGACGAATCCAGCGTCCGATTCACCTTTTCCCTGGACGAGCCCCGACATTTCGCCCTGCGCCTTCGCCATCCCGGTTGGGTCAAAGACGGGTTCCAAATCAGAATCAACGGCGCGGTGTTTGAAGAAGAGTCCGAGCCCTCAAGCTACGTCAGCGTGCGCCGGACCTGGAGCGAAGGCGACGAAGTGGTCGTCGACCTGCCCATGACCACCCGCCTCGAACCCTTGCCCGACGGCTCCGAATGGCATGCCATCCTGCACGGCCCCATCCTGCTGGCCGCGGAGTCGGGACGCGAAGACCAGGTCGGATTGCGAGCCGACGACTCCCGCTGGTCGCATATCGCGCACGGCCCGCTTCGTCCCTTGAACGAAGCACCCGCCCTGGTGGCGAACGACCTCGGTGAAATCATCGATGCCATCAATCCGGTAGACAATCGACCGCTGACCTTCACCATCGATAGCGCCATCGAACCCGCCGACTTTGCCGGAACCGTTCTCACGCCGTTCTTCAGACTCCATGACACCCGCTACCAAATGTACTGGCAGGTCCTGGACCGGGAATCACAAGAGGCGATCCGGACACGCACGGAGGATTCCGAGCGCCAAGCTCTCGCCCTGGAAGCCATCACTATCGGCCACGTTCGCCCCGGCGAACAACAGCCCGAAGTGGAACACAACTTCCGCGGCGAGGAGACCGAAGCCGGGGAATGGTCCGGACGCCGGTACCGTCACGGTCAGCGGTTCAGTTACCAGATCCCACTCCCGGACGACGTATCGGCGGCCGAACTGATCCTCACCTACTGGGGAGGTGATGATCGCACCTTCGACATTCGCGTCAACGACCGGCTCCTCGTCACCGAACGCCTGCGCGCCGAACACCCCGGAGAATTCTTCGACGTGCGCCATGCCATTCCCTCCAATATTCTCGAGGACGCGGCCGGCGCGTCACTCACCATCGAATTCGTCGCCCGACCCGGCTCTCTTGCAGGGGGACTATTCGATCTCCGCCTCGTTCGGGCCGAACCGAACGAAAGCGACGACTAGAACGAAGGTCACTCAACCAACCGCCGGCATCACCGACCGCCGCAAACTGCGGCATCCCGAACACGGCATCTGACAATCTCAATCCCTATCCAAAGACGATGGGAACCGGATACCAAAGATTTGAACCGACCGGTGGACCAATCAGTCAACGATGCAAGTGTAACGCGGTTTCCGGACCCCGGAGGTCGGCGGCTTTTGTAATTGACATTGGTTTGGTTCCCCTCTTTTCTCAAATATTAAAACCTTTGTTTGGCAGATACTTCCAATATTGGACATCTTATAATCGCGTCTTCCCTGGAAAACACCACTTTCGAGATATTTCCTGATCACCGGTTGCCAAGTCGTATCATCAAAGCTCCCACCTTTCGATCCTGATTGCGCCAAATTCCGACGGTACCGTCTCGCGGACTCCGGTCGGTTTTGGCGGCAGGCCTAACCTTGTTTCCTTTCCATTTGTCACACCACTAAATCCGAACCCGCAAAAACATGAAACTGAATCCGTTCCCTAGATTGTTCACAAAAGAGGCCCGCTCCGGATTACTCGGATGCCTGTCTCTGCTTTTTTTCGCCGTCAGTCTGCCCGCCCAGCTCACCTGGGACGGCACGACCTTCCTGAACGAAGAGCAGACCTACGACGGTCTAGGCGCCGATGCCGACCGCGATCCACTCACCCTCACCAGCGGCGACTTCAACATTGCCCGCGGGGGCGGCGAGGTTGGAATTCTCAATGTTGTCGGCGGAACTCTGACCTTGAATAACGAAGGCACGTGGGACTCGAAAGTCGCCTTCGGCGACGCGACCGGTGAACTCAACATTTCGGGCGGCGCCACCGTCAATTTGATTCTCTCCGGCACCAGCGAACAGCGTTTTCGGGTCTCACACAACGCGGGTTCGACCGGGACGATCAATCTGGACGGCGGCGATCTGAATGTATCCTTCGGTCACGACAATCAGACCCATGGCGACCGCGGGCTCTGGTTCGGTTCCGGCGGCGGGTTGGCAATCGCCAATCTCAACAGCGGGACGTTCACCTATTCGGCGCCCGCCGCCACACGGATCGGAACAGACGGTACGGGCACGATCAATATCCTTGACGGCGCATTCGTCCAGACCGGTTTCGAGCAGGTTTTGATCGGCAACAACGGGACCATTAACTTCGTCAGCGGCGGCTCTGGATATATTTCCATCCTGGGATGGGAGGAATCCGACTTCGCCGCGCTGGTCAACAGCGGCAACATCACCGTCGACGGAGCGCCCGCGATTCCCAACGCCTTCGCCTATACTTTCGAGGACGGCCAGGGAATCTATCAACTCGACCCCGATTCCGAAATCCTCGAATTTCTAACTCACCCGCAGGACGCTATCGCCTGGGTCGGTGAGGATGTCGCTTTCAGCGCCACCTTCTTCGGCGGATCGGAAACGACCTTCGAATGGGAGGTCTCCGAGGACGGGGGCACCACCTGGACCCCGATTCCCGGCAGCGATTCGCTGACGCTCAACCTTTCCTCCGTCACCGTCGCCCAACACAACAACCTCTACCGGGTCGTCGCGACCGAGGGTCAAAACGAAGCGTTCAGCGACGCCGCGATTCTCCGGGTCGGCGACGGCACACCCCCCGAGCCCGAAGGGGTCGTAGCGCATTACCGGTTTGAAGAAGGAACAGTCGGTTCCACCGCTTCCGGTGCCCAGGACTCCTCCGGCGGTGGCCGCGATATGGGGGAAGTGATCGGCAGCCCGACCTATTCAAGCAACATTCCGGTTTCCCTTCTTCCCCAGACCGCCGAAGCGAACGACCTTTCCATTGACTTGTCGGGAGGAAACTATGCCATCCAGGGAACCGACGGCGATGAATTGAGTCAGGTCGTGTTCGAAGACTTCACCATCGAAGCCTGGGTAAGATTTAATAATGTTGCCGGTTGGCAAACCATTGTCGGGCGGGATGATCGCGGCCGGCAGAACAACAACAACGATTCGCTAATGTACTTCCAGAACGCCTCCGGCTCGAATGTCTTCCGCATCGTCACCTACGGAGTCGGCGGGGAACGGTATGAAATCAACAGCGGATTCGTGTTCCAGAACAATGTTTGGACCCACGTCGCGGCCGTCGGGGATTCCCAAGCGGGCAGGATCACGCTGTACGCCAACGGCGTTGAGGTCGCCTCGGGAGCCGATGGCTTCTCCGGGCTTTATCAGCCTGACCCCGCAACCCGTTGGACCATCGGCCGAGGCCAATGGGGTGATAATGACGCCGTGGGTCAGTCGCAGGGCGATTGGGTCAACGGGGACATCGACGAGGTGCGTTTCAGCAATGTGGCCCTTTCCCCTGTGGAATTCCTGAATTTCCACCAAGCGGTGGTCAACTTCCTGAATCACCCACAAGACGTCATCGCGGAGGTGGGCGATGATGTGACGTTCACAGCCTTGGCCGGCGGTGGCGGCACAGGCCCGCTGACCTACCAGTGGCAGGTCCTGGAGTCGGGTGCTTCCGATTGGGCGGATCTGTCCGGGGCCACCGAAGCCAGCCTGACGTTGGAGTCGGTTAGTATCGATGATCACCAAAACCGATACCGGGTCATCGCGTCCCGGGACGGCGACAGCGTGTCCAGCAATGCGGCCACGTTGAGCGTGCCAAACTATCCGCCGCCCAACGTGATCGAGGGAATTCCTTCGGCGCCGCTTGAGTTTTCCGGTACCGAATTCGCTTATTCCGTCGAGGTCACCGGCTTGGGCAATATCACCTACCAGTGGCAGCGCGACGGGGTGGATCTCGAAGGAGAAACCACCAACACGCTGGATCTCGGGGTCCTCGAAGTTGCGGATTCCGGGACGTATTCGGTGACCATTACAGACGATGCGGCCACGCAGGACGGTCTGGATGCGACCACGGTGACCCTCGAGTCGGTCCTGACGGTGGTTTCCCACTCGCAGGGCGCCATCAGCCTGAATTTCGTGGGCGCGGCGACTGACCCGACCTGGAACCTCGACATCGGACCCATTCATCCCAACGACCCGGCCGGAATCATTCCCGTCGCGAACTGGAACAACTCGGCTGACGTGCATGGGGTAGCAACCCGGACGACGCCGCTCCCGTTGGTCAATGACATCGGCGCGGAAACCACGGCGACCGCGACCTGGGCTTCCGCCAACACCTGGGCGTCACGTGTTAATGCCGGCGGATTGCTCATCGACAAGGATGCCGATCAGCGGATCTTCCACGGTTACATCGAGGGCCGTGGGGGTTCGTCGGTGACGATCCAGGGGATTCCCTACAACACCTATGATGTCTATGTTTACCCGATGGGGGTGGAAGGTCCCGTGGACGGCGGATTCGTCCGTAGCGTGACCCTGACCGACGCCGGCGGCGATCGCCAGCTCTTCGGCCGCAACCTGTCGGGGAATCCCACCCTGGCCGACATCCCGTTCATCCTGGCCCAGGCGACCTCTATCGAAGAGGCGCAGGAAAGCTTCGCTCCGACCGTATACCGGTTTGAGAACGCCACGGGGTCCACGATCACGGTGGATCACCAGGATGAAATCGATTGGAACCTTGGCGGCATCGCCGGGATTTCGATTGTCAACACCTCCGCGGGCGCTCCCGTCCGCCCGCTGCTGACCTCCCGGCCATCCGACCGGTTCGTGCCGGCGGGCGGCGATGTCCAGTTGTCGGTCACCGCCCAGGCCATGAACGACGGCGGTTCGTTGTCGTACCAGTGGCGGAAAGACGGCGCCAATATCAGCGGCGCGACGAATCCGACGCTGACGCTCTCTAACACCACTTCGGCCGATACGGGATCGTACACAGTGGTCGTGACCGAGAACTCGAACCTGGGGACGATTACCAACCAATCGACGGTCACGGTTGTGGTCGTCGACGATGATCGCCGTCCGCTGTTGAGTGTGGACGTGAATGTGGGCACCCATGAGTGGATGGAGGGTCACGCGCGTCTTCGCACAACCGGTTTGGAGCCGTTCGTTTTTCCGGCTTCCGAAACGGACAATCCCATGGAAATCGGTCTCGGCGACACGATCTGGAACCGTTTCTGGGGCCGCGGCGGCACCTTTAGTTACGGTGATTTCGTGGATTCCGAGGGGCTACGGCTTTCCGGAGTCACCTTCACCATAGCCGGCGCCAACGGAGCCGGTGACACACCCGATGGAGGCGGCCTGGAGTCGTTGTCCGCGGAGGACGTCTTCGACGCGCCGCTGCTGAGGGACTACGTGTTCGCCAACAACGCCAACACCATGACGCTGACCTTGGGCGGGTTGCAGGCCTTCGCCGGTCGCGATCTGACGTTGGTGGTGTACGCGTTGGGGCCATTGAGTACCTTCTCCTTCGACAATGATGAGGATGACGACATCGCCACCGTGGCGCTGTTGGAAGCCAACAATCACCTCGGGCTTGACCCGATCGCGACGGAAACGGCCGAAGAAGGACGATCGATTCGGTGGAACGTTGACGCCATCGCCACGTTCGATGCGCGTGTGGCCGCCAACGGAACGGTAACCTGGACGGTGGGACCGGTTCCCGACCGGCCGGGAATCAATGCCATGAACGGTTTCCAGGTGCTGTTCTCCGATCAGGGCGAACCGATCGATCCTCCCGATTCCGACATTGCCGCCTGGCGCGAGCAGTTCTTTGGTTCTCCGGCGAACGAGGGCGCGGGAGCCAATGACGCGGACTTCGACGGTGACGGGTTCAAGAATGGCATCGAATACGCGCTGGGCACCGATCCGACGGTGGCCGGTGACGCCCATGGGGCCGTTACCGTGGGACAGGATGGGGATTTCCTCACCCTGACCTTCAGCCATATCGACGATCCAAACGTGGAATACTCGATTCAGGCGACGGAAGATCCGAACGCGGGCTGGACCACCGTGCACACCTTCCCTGCCTTTAATACAGTGGGGACGGAGACCTACACGGACACGGTCGCGATCAGCGCGAATTCCAGACGGTTCATCCGGTTGGCCGTAACGATCAACGAATAGTCTGAAAACCGGGCCGCGGGGCCCGATCAACAGAAACCGCCGGTCCGGATTTCCGGGCCGGCGGTTTCTTTATTTAAGCGCGATAGTGACTTCAAATTTCTCCTTGTCATTTTTTCGGAATCCGCGTATCACCTTCCCCCGCCAGCGCTTCCACAGCCCGGGCTAGGGTCACATCACGGTCGGTGATTTTGCCGCCGGCCGCATGCGTGGTGAAACGGAGGGTCACGCGGTTGTAGGAGTTGCTTAAATCCGGATGATGGTCCTCCTTCTCACAGGCAAACCCCACCCGGACAATGAACGCGATTGCTGCGGCGAAGTTTTTACACTTGAACGTCTTTTCGAGCGCATCCCCCTCGCGTTTCCACCCGGGAAGTTCCGCCAGGGCACCTTCGATCGCACCGTCATCCAAAAGGCCCGCCATGATTCCACCCTGATCCCCGCGGGTGATCCTGTCAAATCCGCCCGGCCGCCGCTAATCATTCTTCCCATTCCTTTGGGCTAAACCATTGACCCCGTCATTTGCCTAACCTAAAACAAACGGTTTTAGGATATCGCTATGACAGCATCTTCAGGTCTTCAACCAGCCCATATCGCCATCATCATGGATGGAAACGGACGCTGGGCGCGACGCCGGGGCCTTCCCCGCATCGAGGGGCACCGCCGGGGCATCAACGCCGCCCGGGAAATCGTGCGCGCGGCCGGAGACACCGACCTTCGTTTCCTCACGCTGTTCGCCTTTTCAGTGGAAAACTGGCAGCGACCCGAATCGGAGGTGAACGCCTTGATGGAGCTGCTGTACCATTTTCTGGAGGAGGAGCGTCATTACCTGCTGGAAAACCGGGTGCGCCTTCGCTGCATCGGCCGAATCGACGAACTTCCCAACCCGGTGGCGGAACGCACGCGGAACCTGATCGAGGAAACCGCGGAATTCACCGAACGCACCCTGGTAATCGCCTTGAACTACGGCTCCAGAACCGAAGTTCTCGACGCGGTTCGCAGCTACTGCTCCGCGGTGATCGAGGGAGTCGAAGATCCCGATCAATGCGATTGGGAACGCTTCTCCAGTCACTTGTACACCAGTCACGACATTCCCGATCCCGACCTCATTATCCGCACGTCCGGGGAGTGCCGCCTCAGCAACTTTCTCCTTCTTCAGTCCGCCTATTCGGAAATTTACCTTTCCCCGGTCCTTTGGCCCGACTTCGACCGGGAGGAATTTCAGAAAGCAATCGAATGTTACAAGAGCCGGGAACGCCGCTTCGGAAAAACCGGCGAACAGGTCAGCGCGCCGCTTCCGGCAACCGCCCAAACGTTGTGATTCGCCGCACGGTCAGCACGTTCACACTCTGGGGCGCACTCGGAGCGATTCTCTATTTCTTCGGCGCCGCCGCCGGCATCTGGCTCGTCGCCGCTCTGGCGGTCGCCAGCCAGTACGAGTTTTACCGTCTGGTTGGAACCGGTGACCGCCCGGTTCGCAGCGCCGGGTTGATCGCCGGCGCGGTGCTGCTGGTGGTCCCCTATTACGCCGACCTGGCGGGTTGGGATCCGGTCACAACCGGCCTGTCCCTCTTCGCTCTGGGTCTCATCGGCCTCGCTTTGGTCGCGTTGGCCGCCCCGTTGGAGTCCCGGATCCATTCCCTCTCCTCCGGAGTGCTCGGCCTCGCCCTGGTCGCGTTTCCCCTGCATTTCTTCAGCCAGATCCTGCTCCTCCCCGGAGGCGGCACTGAAGGCCTGATCCTGGCACTCTGGGTGGTGGTGACCGTGAAATTCACCGATATCGGCGCCTACCTGGCGGGTTCTTTCTTCGGGCGTCACAAACTGGCTCCCTCCCTGAGCCCCGGAAAAACCTGGGAAGGAGTGGCGGGAGGGTTGCTCGCTTCCGTTCTGATGGCCGGCGTATTCGCCGCCGTTTTTCGTCAGGCGATGCCGGAAGCCATGTCACCGCTGGCCGCCGCCGGATTGGCCCTGCCCATCGCGGCCGCGTCCATCCCCTCAGATTTGCTGGAATCCCTTTTCAAACGCGCGGCCGGCGCCAAGGATTCCGGTCAAACCATTCCCGGAATCGGAGGCGCCTACGACCTTTCCGACAGTTTGGTGCTGAGCGCTCCGATGGCCTTTATCCTGCTCAAACTCTTCGTCATGGGATAAACCCGGCGCACCCGATGTCCGAAAAAAAGAAAGTTGTCCTGCTGGGCGCCACCGGCTCGATCGGAAGCAATACGCTGGAAGTGCTGCGGGAACTCTCGGCAACCCTGGAACTGTATGGTATCGCCGGCAACACCCGGGAGCGCGAACTCGGCGCCATCGCCCGCGAATTCGCCGTTCCCAGGGCGGTCCTCGCCGACGAAGCAGCCTGGAGCCGCGCCAAAAAGGATGGTGTCTTTCCCCCGGACACCGAGGCATCGTGCGGCGAGGATGCCCTGATCGACCTTGTCACCGACCGGCGGGCCGACATCATTCTGGTGGCCAGCTCCGGAACTTCAGCCTTGCGTCCGACGCTGGCCGCCATCGAAGCCGGCAAACCGATCGCTCTTGCCAACAAGGAACTCCTGGTGCTGGCCGGACAATTCATCACCGAAGCGGCCAAACGGAAAAAAGTACCCTTGCTGCCGGTTGACAGCGAACACAACGCGCTTTTCCAGTGCCTGGAAGGCCGGCACTCCACCGATGTGGCCCGCCTGGTCCTGACCGCTTCCGGGGGCGCCTTCCTGGACCGTCCTCTGACCGAGCTGGCCCGGGTGACCCCGAAGGATGCCCTGGCGCACCCGAATTGGTCCATGGGACCCAAAATCACCGTGGACAGTGCCACCATGGCGAACAAGGGGCTGGAAATGATCGAAGCCCATTGGTTGTTTTCCATGCCCTCCGACCGCATCGAGGTGGTCCTGCATCGCCAGAGTGTGATCCACTCGCTGGTGGAACTGGTGGACGGTTCCATCCTCGCCCAGTTGTCCCCGCCCAGCATGACCTTCGCCATTCACCACGCCCTCACTTACCCGCGGCGCACTCCCACCAACCGTCCGACGTTGAATTTCGCCCAATCCCATCGGCTCGATCTCGAGCCCGTGCCGATCGAGCGTTTTCCCTGCCTTCGCCTGGCCCGCCAGGCACTGGAGGCGGGAGGTGTCGCGCCGGCGATCTTTAATACCGCCAACCAAACCGCGGTCGAAGCCTTCCTTGAGGGACGGCTCGATTTTCTGGAAATCCCCCGCTTGATTGAAAAAACCCTCGATCGGTTCGATAATTTTGAACCAAGAGGCCTGCAGGACGTTCTCAACCTGGAACAAGGGGTTCGGCAAGAGACGACTGAACGCATCGCTAGGAAAACATGGAAGAAAACTTCTTAATCACACTGCTCTCCGGATTCTGGTCGATATTCCTGATCATCTTCTTCTTCGGAGCCTCCATCTTCGTACACGAACTCGGTCATTTCCTGGCCGCCCGCCGCCGCGGCCTTAAAGTGGAACGGTTCTCGATCGGTTTCGGACCCAAGATTTTCGGCTGGAACCGCGACGGCGTCGAATACCGGGTCTCCTGGCTGCCGCTGGGCGGTTACGTCGCCCTGCCGCAATTGGCCGACATGCAGGGGATCGAGGGCGAAAGCCAGACCGAAAAGCTTCCCCCGATCAGCTATTCGTCGAAAGTGATCGTTTCCGTAATGGGCGCGGTGTTCAATATCCTCTTCGCCTTCGCCATGTCGCTGGTGCTCTGGGGAGTCGGGTACCCGGCCGCGGTGGAACAGCAAACCACCACCGTCGGATTCGTCGCCCCCACCCTGACCCTTCCCGGAGGAGAGGAATTCGAGTCGCCGGCCGCCCGCGCCGGCCTGCGTCCGGGTGATGTCGTGCGCACGATCGACGGAAAAGCGGTGGATACCTTTACCGACATCCAACACGCCATTCTTATGGGTTCCGGTCGCGACGCCGAAGGCAATCCCCTGGTAATGCTGAGTGCCGAGCGCGACGGCGAACTGATGGACTTCCGCCTCTATCCCATCCTGGCGGGCCGGGATCGCCTGCGAACCGTCGGCATTCAAGGCGCCCACCCGGTTATCGTGGAAGCTCTGACCGAAGGATTCCCTGCCGAAGCCGCCGGGTTACAGCGGGGCGACCGCATCGTTGCCATCGACGGAGCGGAAGTGTTCTCCCTCGGCCAAATCCAGAAATACCTCCAAACCACAGGCGAACAGGAGGTCATCCTTGCCATCGAAAGGAACGACCAAACCTTCGAGGTGGGAATCACCCCCCGGGAGGCCATTGTCACCAGCGACGGCGATACCCAGTTCATGCTCGGATTCCGCCGCCAGGAAACGCGCACCCTCGTCTACCGCAATCCGGTCGAACAGGTGGACCAGGCGCGGAAACGGGTTTTCCAGATGCTGGGCAGCCTGGTCAATCCGCAAACCGATGTCGGTTTGCGCCACATGTCGGGTCCCGCCGGCATCGCCCGCATCATTCACTGGGCCGCCCAGGCCGATTTCCGACTGGTGCTTTTTGTTATGGTCCTGATCAACGTCAATCTCGCCATCCTCAACCTGCTGCCCATCCCGGTTCTGGACGGCGGACATATCGTTTTCGCCACCATCGCCAAGTTGCGTGGCAAAAACCTGCCGCCCAATTTCATAGCCACCACCCAGGGCGTCTTTATGATGCTCCTGCTCTTTCTCATGCTGTACGTCACCTTTTTCGATCTCGACCGATGGTGGCATGACAGTCGCGATGCACGCGAGTACCGGGAGACCTACATCGAACCGGTACCGGCCGACCCGGACCCGTGACGGGGCGTCATCTTGCCTGGTCCGGTTTTACCGCGCGTTAGCATCAAAAAGCGGTACCAGTTCCCATTCTTCAAGCCTTATGGAAACCTATTGCCAGTCGCGATTCCGTTGCCACCGCCGCCCGACCCGTGAGGTCATGGTGGGCGGGATCGGTGTGGGCGGAGACAATCCCATCCGCATACAATCGATGACCACCAGTGACACCAAGGACATCGACGCCACCGTGGAGGAAGCGACCGCGCTTGCCGAAGCCGGGTGCGAGATCATCCGCGTCACCGCCCCCAACGTCACCGCCGCCACGTGCCTGAAAGAGATTTCCGCCCGCCTTCGGGCGCGGAAAATCCAGGCCCCCCTGGTGGCCGACATCCACTTCCTCCCCGCCGCCGCCATGGAAGCGGTAAAATACGTCGAAAAAGTCCGGGTCAATCCCGGCAATTACGCCGACCGGAAAAAGTTCGCGGTTAGAGAGTATTCGGATTCTCAATACAACGAGGAACTGGACCGGCTTTACGAGACATTTTCCCCCATCGTCCTGCGCTGCAGGGAACTCGGACGCTCCATGCGCATCGGAACCAACCACGGTTCATTGTCGGATCGGATCATGAACCGTTACGGCGACACCCCCCTCGGAATGGTGGAGTCGGCCCTGGAGTTCATCCGCATCGCGGAATCGCACGATTTCCGGGACATCATCCTTTCCATGAAAGCCAGCAACCCCAAGGTCATGATCCAGGCCTATCGAATGCTGGTCAACCGCATGGAAAAGGAAGACATGCACTATCCCCTGCATCTCGGCGTCACCGAGGCAGGTGACGGCGAAGACGGCCGCATCAAAAGCGCCATTGGCATCGGCAGCCTGCTGACCGATGGGCTGGGAGATACCATTCGCGTCTCCCTGACGGAGGATTCGGTGTACGAAATCCCGGTGGCTCGTGCCATCGCCACCAAAGCCATGACACTCTGGGACGCCGCCCCGGAACCACCGTCCAATCGAGTCGCCGATTCCCTCGACCCGTTCGAATTCAAAAAACGGGCCGTCGCTCCCATCACCCTTGGCAAGAACGTCCAGGTGGCCTCCGACCAGCCTCCCCGCGTGATCGCCCGTCTGCCCCGCTCGCCGGAATCTCTCGCTGCCTTTCTTCAGGAAATCGAAGCCGCCCGTGACGAACTCAAGGATACGCCGATCGAAGGCGTCGAATGCCCCGAACTCACCCGGGCCGCCCTGCCGACAATCGGCTCGCTGCTGGAGAAGCTGGCCGGGAAGGTGGCCGCGATCGTTCTGCCGGTCGCCGACGAGCTGACCCCCGCGGACATCGAACAACTGATTTGTCCGGACAACCTGGGAGTGGTCCTCCACCGCAGCTTCGCTGCTCAAGACGCCGATCAACTGGGCGAGTTCCTCCGGCACTGCGAGCACCGCGATCTGCTGCTCGCCGCTGAAATCGCCCCCGAAGCATTCGCCGCCCTGGGGGATGTTTTGCGCGAATCTCCGGCCGGGAGACTGATTTTCACGCTGTCGAATCCGACCGAGGGTTGCCACGGGCCGGGGAGTTATCGGCATCTCACGGAGTGCCTGCGGGCACACGGATTGCACTCCCCCATCTGGATTCGCAACACCGAATCGTTGCGTACCGGAGACAGCACCACCTTTCTCGACCGCCTGATTGACGCCAGCATTCTCACCGGCAGCCTGCTCTGCGACGGCATCGGCGACCTGGTCAGCCTGGAAACCGAGGAAAATCTGGTCCGCGGAACCCGGTTGGCCTACAACGTCCTGCAGGGCGCCGGCAGCCGGATCACCAAAACCGAATTCGTCGCCTGCCCCAGCTGCGGCCGCACCCTATTCAACCTCCAGGACACCACTCAGCGCATCCGCGCGAAAACCGGTCACCTCAAAGGGGTCAAAATCGCGGTGATGGGCTGCATCGTCAACGGCCCCGGGGAAATGGCCGATGCCGATTTCGGCTACGTGGGCGGCGCTCCCAAGCGGGTCAACCTGTACGTCGGCAAAGAATGCGTCCAATACCATGTCCCCGAAGAAGAAGCCGACCAGCGCCTGATCGAACTGATTCAGGCCCGCGGCAAATGGATCGACCCGTAAACGGAACAGGCCTGTAGCCGCAAGTTCGCGCACTATTTGACGGGACCGCGTTTTCACCTTAGAAATGCCGTATGCCTACTTATCGTATTGGAAAGTCACTTTGGATAACCGTTTTACTTCTTGCGTCAACTGCCTTGGCAGGGGCATCCGAAAAACTCCTGACCATTCTGGCAACGGACAACCAGGAGACCCAGATGATGGCCCTGGTTCTGACCACTCAGGCACATAACCAGGGAGCCGAGGTGAGTATCCTGCTTTGCGGCGAAGCCGGTTATCTGGCCACCGAGAATCAGGAATCGAGAACCTTCGCCCCCGCGGGACGAAGTCCGCGGGATCTGCTCCGAAATTTGCAGGCTAACGGCGTCAAGGTCGAGGTTTGTGCGATTTTCCTTCCTCAACGCGAACTGGATGAATCCGCCTTGTGGGAGGGTGTTACCGTTGCAAGACCTCCTGAAGTGGCCGCCTTGATGATGCGGAATGATGTGAAACTCCTCACCTTCTAAAGACAATTATCTCTAAAATACCATTTCATGTCCTCGTTTTCACGCTCCTTGCGGCGCCTCTTATCGGAGAGGAGTTCGGTCTTACTCCGACCGAGACCTATGCCCTAAAACAAGAGGGCGGCGAAGAGATTTTCTTCCTCGATGTTCGGGATCCGGTGGAAATTCAGTTCACCGGGTTTACCGACGTCGTGGATCTGAACATACCGTTTCTCCTCGTGGACCGGACGGGTTGGTCCGAAGACGGGAAGGCCTTTCCCATGCCTCGGAACCCCCGGTTTATTGAAGAGGTGGAAGCGGCGCTGCTCGAACGGGGACTCACCCGCGAGGCGAAAATCATTACCATGTGCCGGTCCGGAAGTGCCCGTGGGGAACCCAGCGCCGCCTATCTGCGGGAAAACGGTTTCCCCAACGCCTATTTTGTCTTGCACGGTTTCCAGGGAGACGTCGTCTCCGAAGGCGAGAATGCCGGGTTTCGAAGGAAAAACGGCTGGCAGAACAGCGGATTGCCCTGGGGAGATCAACTGAACCCGGATAAAATTTACCGTTCCGGGACGAGGTAAATCCCAAGGCGGATGGTTCAGACCTCGCTTCAACGCCAATCACTCGGTTACCGTTCCCAGCCTGTGCTCGATCAGCTATGTTCATTAAGCCTCAGTCGATTGGTCGCTGATCTGTTCCATCCACCGGTGCGCCTGGCTGATGACCTCGCGACCGCTGGTCAAGGCTAGTTTTCGTTTGATGTGTTCCTGGTAGGAGTCCACCGTTTTCGGGCTCACCTTCAGGCTGGCCGCAATCTCCGCCCTGGCCTGCCCCCGGCCGATCAGTTCAAACACCTCCAGTTCCCGGTCACTCAAGTCGTTTATCCCGGGCCGAACTGATTTTTTTCGTCCCAGAAACTTAAAAAATATATTCTCTCCGACTGTGGAACTGACATGGAAGTTTCCCTTCAGGGCCGCCCGAATTCCGGTCAGCACCTTTTCCGCACTGTCGGTCTTGCTGATGTAGGCCAACGCCCCCGCCCGCAGCGCCCGCTCGGCGTATAGCGACTCGTCGTGCATGGAGAGCACCGCAACCGGGACCCGGGAATTCTTCGAATGAAGGTTCTTAATGAACTCAATTCCGTTGGGTCCCGGCAACGAAATATCGACCAGCACCAAATCCGGATCGGCTTTGTCAACCATTTCGAGCGCCGAACGGGCTTCGCCGGCTTCACCGCAGACCATCAGGTCCCTTTCCCGGTTGATGATCTCCTTGAGTCCCTGGCGAAGAATACGATGGTCATCAAGCAGGAGAATCCGACGCTGTTGCCGGGCTTCGTGCCTTTTTCCCGACTTGGCCTTCGTTGAATTTCCGGAGACAGTTCCCTCAGGGTTTCCGCACTGGTGGAGTGCGGATTCAGCTTCCTTCTGATCCGCCCGGCGGGGCTTCCGACTGCCGCACCGGGGGAATCCATACCCCGGTTTCATGTAAAAGATTATAATACACGAAATCAGAAGAATCAATACTTTTCGCCCAAAGGATGATCATTTCACGATGAGCAGAAAAAGGGTGCTTTCATGGTAGGAAGCGCGACATTCCTGGTCAGGGACAGGGCTCGGAAGGTCAATCAACCGCCGGAATGATGCCACCTTTCCCGACGTTCCATCCGCCCCGTCCAGGCGTCGGAGACCCGATATCACCGCCGCATTCTCGCCGATTTCGATCACCAGCGACTCGGTTTCCAAACCGGCGATGGGAATACGGACTTCGAAAGCGTGCCCGAGGTCGTCAACCCGCGCCGGGGGACATCCGGTCCAGCCGGAACATTCTTCCCTCAACAAGTCGTGATTGTGCTTCTTAAATTTCCCCAAGTAAGATTTAATACGATGCTTTCCCGAAAACATGAATTCGCGCTTTGGTTCCCAATCGATAACGTTCGGCTCGATGCTGAAACCAAATCGACCCCGGGCGCCTTCAATTCCGAAATCACCTTTCCGCCGGTATTTGTGTCCTTTCGAGCGTATTACAAATCACCTATAGCAAGAGGCGGTGGATCCAACAATCGGGAGCCTTCCCGGAGAAGTGATAGGGAATGTTCCCATGCCGGAGCAATCAGCGCGCGGGTTTCTGCAAATCCTGAATTGTCAGATTCCGTTGCGAGGGTATTTCTCGACAGCGATCTTTGTGGTAATTAAACCCCGTTGACATGATACGGATGATGCGATGGATTATCACGTTGGGCTGCCTGATCGGTTTCAGCACGGTTTCAGCAGCGGAAACGCCTTCGATCCTGGGGCGCAGTATCCGCGACTTCGGGGTCTCTCCGGGGAATGATCCCGGGGAGAATGCGGCTCGGATGCAGGAGGCGATCGAATGGGCGGCACCGAGGGGCGGAGTGCTTTGGGTCGAGCCTTCAGAGGAGCCCTATCCCATGGCTGGCGGCTTGATCCTGCGGCGAAACGTTTCCCTGGTCGGAGGGCACGGACCGGTGGGACGCGGCACGCGGCATCCGGATGAAGCGCGTCCGACCGGCAGCGTTTTTGCCATCGAGGATGAAGAAAGCGTTTTCCTGACGGTGGAGGGAGCGACCCGGGTCGAAGGAATCCAGTTCTGGTACCCTCGGCAAACCTTGTCCGATCCCGACGCGATTATCGCCTACCCGCCGACGATCCGGAATTCGCACGAGATGAACGTTTACGGAGTGACCCTTTCGCGCCTGTCATTCTTCGGTGAATACCTGGCCATGGATTTTGCATCCCCCCCCGGCGTGGTCACGGAACAGATCCTGATCGAGCACTGTTACGGTTATCCGTTGAGCGGCCAGTTTGTCCGCATCTCCCGCTGCTACGACATTCCGAGAATCCTGCACTGCCATGTGAACCCCGCGAACCTGCGCTACTTCCGCGGCGATTATTCGCGGGAGGTGATCGACGCCGTTGTAAGCAAAGGTACGTTCGCCTTTTACATCGATCACACCGACAACGCCCAACTCATCGATGTTTTTACCTTCGGAACCTACGGCGGCGCGTGGCTTGGGCCGGCCAGTTACGGCCAAATGACGAATTTCAATTTCGACTGCGTGACCGTCGGGATCCACAAACTCGGTGACCGCGGGTTCAACCGCAACTGGCAAATCGCTCAGGGATCGATTATCGCGAACACGGGGGAATCTCTGGAGGAGATTCACCCGATTATCGTCGAGGGCCGCGGACACCTTTCCATCACGAATGTCGAGGCGTTCTCCGGGCCGAACGCGGCCCTGTCCACTATCGGTGAGGCGCTGGATTTTCTCCTGGTGCGGGGTGATCAGCGGCTGACAGTCAGTCTCTTCGGCTGCCGGATGCGAAATTACGCCGCCGATTCCCCGATAACGGTACAAAACCCTCAAGCCGTAATTCAGGCGGTGGCCTGCATCGACAAACACGAACGACCGTTCAATCTGACAATTGAACCGGAATAACGGGAGAATTCCGAACCTGATGAAGAATGCACTCAAGGGCGCACTACGCGGACTGAAAACGACTCCGGCGATCGTCGGATTGAGTGTCGTTGGCGCGATCCTGATCCTGGTGTTGCCGGTCGTCCTGGTATCGATCCTGTCGCGGGCGGAAGCGGAGCGTGAATACCAGGCCAGGCTGGCCGAGTTGGAGGCCGCCGGCTTTCCGGTGGGCTGGGAGGGCGTGGCCAACCTTTACGGCGAGCTTCCAAGCGATGAAAACGCCGCGCTGGTTTATCAGGAAGCTTTCCTTCACATCGAAATCCCACCGGAGGTTGCGGACACGGTTCCCCCTTGGGGCGAAGGATCCTGGCCGGAACCGGGGGAGCCGTTTCCGGGGGAATGGACACCCCTGGCTGAGGAATTGATGGAAAAGAACGCGCGGGGAATCGAACTGCTTCACCAGGCGGCGACTCTTCCTGGCGCGCGCTTTCCCATCGATTTTTCGGAGGGCTGGGATCTGCTGATTCCCCATGTCAGCGAGTTGCGCACCAGCGCGCGCCTGCTCTCCTTTACCGCGGTATGGCAGGCGAAGGACGGACATTGGCCGGAAGCGGTGAGCGACCTGGATGCCCTATTCGCCTTGGCCGACGCCTTGCGCGACGAGCCGAGCCTCATCAGCCAACTGACCCGGATCGCGATTCTGGGAATCGGGTTGAACGCCCTGGAACAGGCGCTGAGCTACTCCTTCCCGCCCGCGGAGCTCCTGACGTCATTGCAGGCGCTTATCCACCGCCAGATCTGGGAAAACAGTATCTACGAAAAGGCGCTGACCGGGGAGTTGGCTATAACCGTCACCTCGCTTGATGACCTCAGGAGCGATCCGGAATTCCGTGAAGATTTCGGCCATTCCTACGTCTCGGGAACGCCCTGGCGGGTCTGGTCATATTGGTATGCCGGCGGCCTGGCACGGGATAAAACCCTTTATGTGAATTTGGCGGTACGCAATATCGAGGCCGCCCGAGTCCCTTTGCCCGAACGTTTGGACTGCATTGTCACCGATGAGGATTTGGAGCGAATGTTCGCCAAATACAAGTTACCATCGGAAAATTTATCGGCCGTCCTCATTCCCACAGTTTCCCGGTTGTTCGAGGGCGAAGCCAGAATCCTTTCACGCACTCAATGCGCGGTCATCGCCCTGGCCGCGGAACGCTACCGCTACGATCACGGACAGCTTCCAGCCTCGTTGGAGGCACTGGTTCCCGCATACCTGAACGAACTGCCACCCGACCCGCTCACTGGCGACGCCTTTGACTTTAAGGAGGATGAACCGTGGCGGATCGTTACCAGCCCCTCCGTAATTCCCAACCGCCTCGGCCCGCCGCGCTTCCAATTACCAGCGGCGAGGTGACTGATTTTCGGGCGTCTCGCTGTTTGCTGTGGGTTCTGTGGACCGACTGAAGCATTGCGTCAGCCGGAGGCTCCTTGACGGAAACCGCCGTCCGCACACCACACAGACGCCCGCTAAAGCAGGGCGCTACAAGCTCCACCCGTAGCTCCGTGCTTCAGCCGGAGTCTTCTTCCCCGGGAACCGCCCTCCCCACACCGCACAGACGCCCGCTAAAGCAGGGCGCTACAAGCTCCACCCGTAGCTCCGTGCTTCAGCCGGAGTCTTCTTCCCCGGGAACCGCCCTCCCCACACCGCACAGAACGCCCGCTTAAGC